>NZ_JBFTHJ010000006.1:0-225898 GCF_056394175.1 Pseudarthrobacter sp. 10T415
GCAGCCGCGACCGCCGGCATCGCACAGATTTTCCGGGACTGGCTGATGAATGCTGCCGCMGCGCCCGGGCTAAGCGTCAGGACTCCGGCGAGCTCCGCCGTCGTGGACATCTCAACGAACGCCCGCTCCGACCCTGTGGCATCCGGCGGCGTCATCGCCTCCTGGAATTCCGCGAACTCCGCGGTATCCCGTGCCTTGCCCGCCGCGATCTCGGCTTCCAACTGCTTCCAGAACGCCAGCCGCTGCAGCCGAAGCTCAGACTTCCGCTCCAACACATCAACCACTGAAGCTTCGCCTTCGGCGTCAGGATCTTGAGCGCAATCCACCTGCGCGTCCCTCAGGAAGAGCGCGTCGAGGCCGGCGATAGAGACCCGAAGACCCTCCATCGCCGCTGCCCCAACCACTGCGTTTCCCATAAAGGCATCATCGCGCGAGGGTCTGACATTCACAGTGAACCCGTTAGACCGTCGACGGCCCTTCTCCGAGCGTTCGCCAAGGCGTCGTTTTGGGGATGTGAGCCTTGCTCCGGTACCCTATTGAGGTTGGTGACGTGTCCGAGCGGCCGAAGGTGCAACACTCGAAATGTTGTTTGGTGTAAAAGCCAACGTGGGTTCAAATCCCACCGTCACCGCCACTTAGAAGGCCCCCGTTCCTCTCGAGGAACGGGGGCCTTCTGCGTTTCTGGATTCACCGCAGCCCCCAATTTGTCGGCCTGAACATAGCCCGCCGCGGGGCCCACCTGGCTGCCCAGCGGACACAAAACAAAGCACCGGACGCAGGGGGTCTCCCCGCGCCCGGCGCTCTGAGCCCGGCGGCTGTTACAGCCGGGTGTCGAAGGAATCGCAGAACACGTTGTCGTTGAACGTGCCTTGGAATTCGGATTTGCCCTGGATCTTCGCCACGGCAGCCCTGATGGCCTCACGCGAGCCGGCGTGCGCATGGATGGCGGTCTTCACCATCGGCACGTCAATGAGGTGGTTCGGCTGGTTCAACGAGACGAACACCGTGGGGACCTCCGTGGCGTACCACGGAATTTCGGCCGCCATCGGTGAGGACCATTTGATCCTGATAGCTGCCTCCTGCGCGAAGCCCTTGACGTTGGCGAACACGAAGGCAGCGTCATACCGGTCCGCGTAGTCGGCGGTGGCCTCTTCAGCCAGGACGGACATAAAGTTCACCCCGGTCTCCCCCGTGGCCTCGCGCTGCTCGGCAGTCCGGAACAGGTCCACCTCGAAGCCGGCGGCGACCAGCTCCTCCTTGACCGTTTCCAGGTACGCCAGCGGATCGGCCCGGGTGAAATCGGCCCCGCCGGAGATGCCGTAGAGCCGGATCCGGGGATGCGTTTCGGGCGTGATGGGCAGGTTCCCGGCGGTGTCCTTGACCAGCGTGACGGTCTTGTCGGCCACCTCGGCGGCGATGGCACGGTGCGTGTCAGAACCTATGACCGAGAGTGCCGAAGCCGGCGGCACCAGCTCCTCCAAGGATTTGCGGTGCAGCCCCAGCGAGGCCTTCAGCCCAAGGATCCGCCGCAGCGCGTCCTGCAGCCGCTGCTCCGTGATCACGCCGGACTTGTAGCCGTCCAGCATGAACTGGAAGTCCTCCGCAGGGTTCCGGAAGAACAGGAACATGTCGCAGCCGGCCGCGATGGTTGCCGGCACCAGGTCCTTGCGCTTCTGCGCCTGGGTGAGGCCCACCATCAGCGAGGCATCGGTGAGGACAAGCCCGTTGAAGCCGAGTTCGCCGCGCAACAGGTCCTGCAGCAGTTCCGGCGCAAGCGTCGCGGGCAGGATTTCGGCATCGGACAGCCCCGGACGGAAGTGCCGCGACACCTCCGGCGCTCCAATGTGGCCCACCATGATGGACTGCACGCCGTGCCCGATCATCTCGCGGTACACGTGCCCGTATGTCCGGTCCCACTCCTCGTAGGAGAACGTGTTGTAGGACGTGACCACGTGCTGGTCGCGTTCGTCCACGCCGTCGCCCGGGAAGTGTTTCATGGCGCAGACGGTGGGCGATTCGCTGATCCCGTCGAAGTACTCCTTCGCCCGCTCCACCACGATCTCCGGGGTGTTGCCGAACGAGCGCGTGGAGATGACCGTGTTCCGCCAGTTGTAATGGATGTCCACGATCGGCGCGAACGCCCAGTTGCAGCCCAGGGCCGCAGTCTCGACGCCGGCCACCTGGCCCATCTGGCGCGCAATGTTCTTGTCCGGGTGGGAGCCAGCCTGGAGGTGCGTGGAAACGAACGTGCCATCGTCGCAACTTCCTGCCCCGCCCATTTCCGGGTTGGAGGCGATCAGCAGCGGCACGCGGGACTTCGACTGCGCGTACCGGATGTGCTCCTGCACGGCGGCGGATGGCCCCGGGCGGTATCGCATGCCGCCCACGTGGTAGTTCTCCAGCACACCGTCGAGGTACTCGGGCGCGTAGCCGTTGTTGTGATTGATGAAAAGCTGCCCGATCTTTTCCTCGAGCGTCATCGAGCTGATGGTTTCTTCCACCCAGGCCACCGCGTCGCCGTCGAGATTGAACGGCGCGGCCGCCAGGTCGACGTCGAACTGCCGCGGCCGCGTGCCTGCGCTACCGGAGGAAGGACGTACGACGGCGGCAATGTTGGCGAGTGCCGATGCCACCACTTCGTCAACGGGTGCTGAGATGTCGACGACGAAGCCGGCTTCGTCCGCTTCCAGCGGTTCCAGCGTGGCGAGCTGGGAGTCCAGCAGCGTGGTGGGCATGAAGTGCCCGGAACGGCCTTCGAGCCGGCGGGCGAGGACATCCTTGCTGCCGTGCAGGTGCAGGAACACCGTGTCCGGCGCCTGCTCTCGGATGGCGTCGCGGTAGCTGCGGCGCAGTGCGGAGCAGGCCAGGACCAGTCCCCCGTCGCCGGCCTTGGCCAGCTCCGAACCCACCGTGGCCAGCCAGGGCCAGCGGTCGTCGTCCGTGAGCGGGGTTCCCGCGGCCATCTTGGCGACGTTCTCCACGGGGTGGAGCGAGTCGCCGTCGAGGAACGGGACGCCCAGCTCGCGGGCCACGAGGTCGCCGATGGTGGTCTTTCCGCAACCGGAAACACCCATGACGATAATGCGATGCTTAGTCATTGCTGCTGCCTCACCAGTCATGCCCGCGTTCACCAGTCATGCACGGTGCCGTCAACCAGGCGGTTGTACGGCAGGTAGGCCTGCTGGTAGGGGAATGCCGCGGCGGCTTCCTCGTTGAACTCGACGCCGATGCCCGGCTCGTCGCCCGGGTGCAGGTAGCCGTCCTTGAAGGTCATGGACTGGTGGAAGACCTCGTTGGTCTTGTCCGAGTGCTGCATGTACTCCTGGATGCCGTAGTTGTGGATGGCCAGGCCCACGTGCAGCTGGGCGGCGAAGCCCACCGGGGAGATATCGGTGGGGCCGTGGAAGCCGGACTTGATCTGGTACTGGGCGGCGAAGTCCATCACCTTCTTCAGCGGGGAGATACCGCCGAAGTGGGTGGAGGCTGCGCGGACGTAGTCGATCAGCTGTTCCTTGATGATGGTCTGGTAGTCGTACACGGTGTTGAAGATTTCACCGATGGCCAGCGGCGTGGTGGTGTGCTGGCGAACCAGGCGCAGGGCTTCCTGGTTCTCGGCAGGGGTGCAGTCCTCGAGCCAGAACAGATCGTACGGTTCCAGGGCCTTACCAAGCTTCGCGGCCTGGATGGGCGTCATCCGGTGGTGGCCGTCATGCAGCAGCGGGATTTCCGGGCCAAACTCGTTCCGGACGGCCTCGAACACACTGGGCAGGTGGCGCAGGTACGCGCGGGTGTCCCAGTCCTCCTCCACGGGGAACGCGCCGCGGCCGGCGGGCTCGTAGTCGTAGCGTTCGCCGGAGGCCTGCGCCTGGGCGGCGACACCGTACACGGCCTTGATGCCCGGGACGGCGGTCTGGATCCGGATGGACTTGTAACCCAACTCCAGGTGCTCGCGCACGGAGTCAAACAGGGATGGAATGTCCGCGCCAGAGGCGTGGCCGTAGGCACGCAGCCCGTTGCGCGACGCACCACCCAGGAGCTGGTAGACCGGCATGCCGGCCACCTTGCCCTTGATGTCCCACAGCGCCATGTCCACGGCGGCGATGGCCGCCATGGTCACGGGGCCCCGACGCCAGTAGGAGGACCTGTACAGGAACTGCCAGGTGTCTTCGATCCGGTGCGGGTCCTTGCCGATCAGCAACTGGGCCACGTGCTCTTTCAGGTACGCGGCGACGGCGAGTTCACGGCCGTTCAGGGTGGCGTCACCAATGCCTGTCACACCGTCCTCGGTGGTGATCCGGAGGGTCACGAAGTTACGCGACGGGCTGGTGACGAACACTTCGGCGGCAATGATTTTCACAGCTGGTCCTTTCGAGCGGGGCTGGCCTGCGGGCTGGTCTGGTGGCCCTGGGTTGGTGGGCCGGGTTTGGCGAACTGGTACTGATGGGGCTGGTGCCGGTGCGGCGGGGCTAGCTTCTGTGCGCTGCGGGCGCCGCTGCGGCGGGGGCTGCAGCCTGCTGGACGGAGCCGGCATCCGATGTGCCTTCTGGCTCCGCGCGGCGGGCCTTGATGTCCCGAAGAATGCCTGCATGCATGTCGTCGGTGAGCTTGTAGCGGGACATCACCAGCACGGCCAGGAGGGTGAGGACGGCCGGGATTGCGCCCGCTGCAACCTGGATTCCGAACGCGGCCTCGGCGGTCTGGGCAGCCCCGGATTTATAGCCGCCCAGGGCCAAAGCGTAGGCCGCGAGGGCGCCGCCCACCGCCTGCCCGGTCTTGCGGGTGAAGGAGAAGAGCGCGTAGGTGATGCCCTCGGTGCGGACACCGGTCTTCCATTCGCCGTACTCCACGGTGTCCGCTTCAAGGGCCCACACCACGATGTTGACGGCCATGACGCCTACCAGGCTGACAACGAGGCCGCCGAAGCCGATCCAGGTCTGGCTGGCCGGGGCGAGGAAGATGATGATGCCGCCAACGATCGTGACAACCGAGGCGTAGATGTAGACGTTCTTCTTGCCGATGGTGCGGACCAGCCGCGGCATGATGGCCGCCAGCACGAAGGTGAGGACCAGCTGCACGATGGAGAGGACCGGGTACAGGTCCAGCCGGCCCAGCACGTCGCGCAGGTAGTACAGCTGGACCGAGGTCAGGGCCAGGTAACCGGTGAGGAACAGGAAGGAGCTCAGGCACAGCATCAGTAGCGGTTTGTTGCTTTTGAGGGTGTCCACGCTCTGCTTGAGGGATACGTTGGGGACCGAACGGTGGACGCGCTCCTTGGCCGTGAAGACGGTGAAGAAGTACAGCGCGGCACCTATCACCACGAAAGCGAGGGTGATGCCGGTGAAAGTTGCCTGCAGGTTGGCGCCGGGCTTGATCAGCGGGGCGACGAAGATACCCAGGGACGAGCCCACCAGCGCCGCGCCGATCATGCGGGCGGAACCGAGCTTGGCCCGCTCCCCCGGATCCTGCGTCATGGCGCCGGCCAACGAGCCGTAGGGGATGTTCACCAGGCTGTAGGCCAGGCCCAGGGCGGCGTAGGTGACGTAGGCGTAGAGGAGGGTGCCGGTTTCGCCGATCTGCGGCACGGAGAACGTGGCAACGCTGAGCAGGAGCAGCGGGATGGAACCGAACATAATGAACGGGCGGAACTTGCCGAACCGCTTGCTGAAGGTCCTGTCCACGATCCGTCCGGCGAAGACGTCCGCGAAGGCATCGAAGATCCTGACGGCCAGCAGCAGCGTTCCTGCGGCTGCCGCCGAAATCCCGGCAACATCCGTGTAGTAGACCAGCAGGAACATGGTGGCAGTGGTGAATGCCAGGTTGTTGGCGGCATCGCCGGCGCCATAGCCGACGATGCTGAGCCGGTTCAGCTTCTTCACGAGGGGCTCCTTTACCCACTGCCGCGAGGCAGCACATTGAATAAGTCTGGTTGTAATCCTAGTCACTTGGCAAGCAAATGGCAAGCGGTTGCCATCTGGTTTTTGCCCTGCAGAATTTGCTGCGCGCTACGGGTTTCCTGATCCATTTCGCATCGCGGAAATGACGCGGGCCAGCGCACGCAAAACTGCCCGGACGCGCGGTGCGTCCGGGCAGTTCCCTAAGGCAGGTGGGCGCGGCCGTCGGACCGACGGGCAGGCCGAGGGCGACCTATGCCCCTTGGCGGGCGAAGCTTCCTGCGAGTCCGGCTACCAGTTCCACTACGGCGCCATCCCGTGAGAGCGGGACGCTCAGCAGGGCCAACAGGGCACGCACCCGGTCTGCTCCGGCCAGCGCGCAGGCAGCCGCAATGTCATCTGACAGCGGGTCCTGGACAGTCCGGCCGCCTTCTGTTGCGTCGATGCAGAACGCAACCCACGCCGCGATCATGGCGGCCGCGCCCTCACCGGACCTCCCGCCGTCGCGCTCTGCCGTCAGGACGGGAACGGCACGCATCCGCAGCTTGGTGCTGCCGTCCATGGCGATCTGGGTGAGGTGATGCGCAATCCGCGCATTGCGAAACCGCGCCAGGAGCTGCTCCCGGTAGGCCGGAATTTGGAGATCTGCACCGTGGGCTGCCGCGCCCGTGAGGTTGGCCTCCGCTTCGTTCCAGAAACGTTCGACGGCGGCCAGGCACACCGGGTCTGCCAGGGCTTCGGCAACGGTTGCGTGCCCGCGGAGCTGGCCGGCGTAGGCCAGCAGCGAGTGGGCGCCATTGAGCAGCCAGAGCTTGCGGTTCTCGTACGGTTCGATCTCGTCGACGAAGACGGCCCCGGCGTCCTCCCAGCGCGGGCGTCCGGCCGGAAAGTCACCGCTGAGCACCCAGTTGCGGAACGGCTCGGCCACCACCGGTGAGTTATCGAAGTAGCCGCATGCGGCCTTGACGGACTCGACGTCGGCATCCGTGGTCCGCGGCGTGATGCGGTCCACTGAAGTGCTGACGAAGCTGGTGTTCTCAGCTATCCAGGCAGCCAGCTCCGGATCCCAGGCCTCCGCCATGCCCACTACCGCGGTGCGGGCCACGGTGCCGTTGTTGGAGAGGTTGTCGCAGCAGACGACGGCGAGCGGTCCGGCGCCGGCAGCCTTGCGGGCGGCGAGTGCCCGGACCAGGCGGCCCACCGGAGTGGCCGGCCGGCCGGCGGGCCCGGCTGCGAGTTCCTGGAGGTCTGCGGCGACGCCCGGGGCTTTCCGGTCCAGCTGGCCGTCGGCACCGAGTCCATAGGCGGCCTCGGTGATGGTCAGCGTGACGACGGCGGTGCCGGCGGCGGCGATCAGCGCGGCGAGGCGGCCGGCGTCGGCCCCGTTCACCGCTTCGACGATGCTGCCAACGACCTCGAAGGTGTCACCGGAGTCCCCCCGCTCGACCACCGTGTACAGGCCATCCTGCTGTGACAGGGCCTCCGCCGCGTCCGGGCGGCGTCCGGTGAACGCTGCGATCCCCCACTCGGCGGCATCCCCGGCGTGCTGCGTGTACCAGGCCTGGTGCGAACGGTGGAAGGCGCCAAGCCCCAGGTGGACGATCCGGACAGGTGCCTTGGGCGCGGGCCGCAAGGCCCGGCTGAGCTGCGGGACGGCAGGTGCCGCGGCCCCGCGATGGGTAGCGCCGGCGTCGGACGGTCCGGCGGCAGTCTTTTCGATAGTCACAGCTTGAAGACCCTTCGTGGGGAGACGTCAACGATGTCGACGATGAGCTCGTGGGCGCGCTCCTCAGTGACCCGATGCTCGGCCACCAGGCGGGCCAGGAAGGAGGCCTCGATCCGGCGCGAGGCGTCATGCCGGGCGGGAATGGAGCAGAAGGCGCGCGTGTCATCGATGAAACCGGACGAGCGGGAGAACCCGGCCGTCTCGGTGACGGCGGAGCGGAAGCGGAGCATGGCGTCCGGGGCATCGAGGAACCACCACGGTGCGCCCAGGAACACTGACGGATAGAACCCGGCCAGGGGCGCCAGTTCCCGGGAGAAGACCGTCTCGTCCATGGTGAACAGCACCAGGTGGAAGTCCTTGGCAGTGCCGAAATCCTGCAGCAGCGGCCGGACCGCCTCGGTGTAGTCGATGGCGAAGGGGATGTCATGGCCGCTGTCCGCGCCAAATTTCCCGAACGTTGGATCGTGGTGGTTGCGGAAGGAGCCGGGGTGGATGGTCATCACCAGGCCGTCCTCCACGGACATCCGGGCCATCTGGTACATCATGTGCGCTTCGAAGTCTTCGCGGTCCTGCGCCGTGGCGTTGCCGGAGCGGGCAACGTCGAACAGGCGGGACGCTTCGGAATCGCTGAGCTTGAGGGTGCGCGGCGTGCGGACGCCGTGGTCCGCGGAGACGGCGCCGTTGTCCACGAAGTAGCGGCGGCGGTTCTCGAGGGCGGTGATGTATGCGCCGTAGCCTGTGCCGCCGTCGCCCGCTGCGGCGATGAGGCGCTCCACGTTGTCCTGCCACTGCGGGTGCGCGATGTTTAGGTACTGGTCCGGGCGGAACGTGGGCAGGACCCGGCCGTGGAAGGACGGATCCGCGGCGATGGCCTGGTGGCTGGACAGGGTGTCCAGCGGGTCATCGGTGGTGGCGAGCACCTCGATGTTGAAGTCCTTGAAAAGCTCGCGGGGCCGGAAGCCGGGTTCCTGGAGGCGGGCGGAGATGGCGTCGTAGCTGGAATCCGGGTCACCGGCGTCCGGTTCTTCCTGGAGGCCGAAGACGCTCTGGAACTGCGTACGCAGCCAGTAGCCGGAGGCAGTGCCCTCGAACAGTGGCCAGGCCTTGCAGAACTCGCGCCATACGGTGCGGGCATCCGGAACCGCACTGGGGTCGCCCTGGGCACCCGACTGGGGCCGCAACAGGTCCTGGTCAACACCGCTGGCGTGGATCAGGCGCGTGACGTAGTGGTCCGGGCTGACCAGCAGCGCTGCAGGGTCAGGAAAGGCGGTGTTGTGTTCGATGACGGCGGCGTCAACGTGGCCGTGGGGGGAAATGATGGGCAGGTCCTGGACGCGTTCCAGCAGGCCGCGGGCGATGCTCCGCGTTCCGGGGTCAGCGGGCAGGAGCCGGTCGGGGTGGGAAGCAATGGACTGTGACATAGATCAATGATCGTTTTGGCAACCGGCGTTTGTCAACCGGTTGCCAAAAATTGCCATTTAGGTGGCGCAGGATCTCAGGCGGGGTGGCCCGATGCCAGGAGCCTGCCGCTGGAACCACGCAGCACCAGCTCGGTTTCCACCTGCAGCGCCGGGGACACTTCCTCCGCGCCGTGCAGCACCTCCAGCAGCAAGGTTGCCGCCTCGGTGCCGCAGGCCGTCATCGGCGACCTGATGGTGGTCAGCGCCGGAGTGGTGAAGTCCGCACCGAAAATATCGTCAAAGCCCACAATGCTGATCCGGTCCGGAACCTGCACGCCCGCGGCCTGCAGCTCCTGCATCAGGCCAATGGCCAGGAGGTCGTTGTACGTCATCACTGCCGTGGCACCGCTGGCGACGACGTCGCGCGCAACCTGCCTGCCGCCGTCGACCGTTGGCTTGGAGGAAGGAAGCTGGACGCACTCCAGGTGGGACCACTCGCACGCAGCCTTAACGCCTTCCCAGCGGCGGGTGGTCATCCAGGACTGCGGCGGCCCGGCCACGTAGGCAACCTTCCGGTGGCCGTTGGCGGCAAGGTTCCGCACGGCTTCGCCAATGCCCTTGTTCACATCCGGAACCACCGAAGGGACGCCGTCCACCTGGCGGTTGATCACCACCACGGGCTTCTTCCGGGCCAGTTCGCGGATGCGGGCATCGTCCATGCGGGGGCTGGCCAGGATGAGACCGTCCACCGTGGTCAGCATGCGGCGCGCCGCCGTCAGTTCGGTGTCCGCGGATTCGGCCGACTCGGCGAGCATCAGAGTGTAGTCGCGGGCAGTGGCCGTGGATTCAGCGCCGCGGATGATGCCGAAGAACGTGGGGTTGGTGATGTCGGCGACGATGAGGGCCAAGGTGTTGGTGCGGCCGGTGGGCAGGGCGCGGGCGAAGGGGTTGACCCGGTACTCGAGCTGGGCTGCGGCGTCCTCGATCAGCTTCTGGGTCTTGGCGCTGACCCGGCCAGGCTTGCTGAGGGCACGGGAAACCGTGGAGGGGTTCACGCCCGCCAGCTTGGCAATGTCGTAGATGGTGGCGCTCGATTTTCCGCTGCGGACCGGTTTCCGGGCTTCGGCGGATGAATCGGAAAGGTCCTGCGTCCTGGATTCGCTCACTGCCCCATCCTAACGAGGGAAGGACCGGAAATGGCCAGCGGTTGCCCTGCTGTTGCAGGGTGCAACCACTGGCCATCCAGGCCGGTCAGCTCCGCTCGGGGAACTGGCCTTCGGCGGCGATCCGCTTGTTCAGCTCGGCAAGGAACACGTCCTCGTCGAAGTCCAGGCCCACTTCGGTGCCGGTCCAGCTGGAGAGGTGGATGGCGTTGGCAAGGCGGACACCGTTGATGCCGTCCGAACCAGGGGCAAGCAGCGGCGTGCCGTCCAGGATGTTGGCGGCGAAGTTTTCCAGGACGCCGGCGTGCTGGCCGCCCCAGACGGATTCGAACTCGATAACCTCGGTGGTGTAATACTCCTCGGGCTTCAGCTGGCCCATGAAGAGCTTGCGGACATCATCCATGCCCATGCCGTCGCTGAGTTCACGCTCGGGCTTGTCCAGGCGCGTGACAGTGGCGGTCTTGGAGCCTTCGACCACGATCTTGCCCTGGTCGCCCAGGATCTCGAAGCGGTCGGTGCCGGTGAGGTCGTGCGTGGCGGTGACGAACACGCCGGTGGCGCCGTCGCCGTAGTCAACCACCGCGGTGACCTCGTCCTCGACGGCGATGTCCCGGCGGAAGCCGTAGGCCACCTTGGCGTAAACGGACTTGGGCACACCGCAGATCCACTGCCACAGGTCCAGCTGGTGGGGAGCCTGGTTGACCAGGACGCCGCCGCCCTCGCCGCCCCAGGTGGCCCGCCAGGCGCTGGAGTTGTAGTAGCCCTGCGGACGCCACCAGGTGGTGATGATCCAGTTGGTCCGGCGGATGGCACCGATCTCGCCGTTGTCCACGATCTCCTTGATCTTGCGGTACAGCGGGTTGTTGCGCTGGTTGAACATGATGGCGAAGGAGAGTTCCGGCTTGGACGCCGCGAATTCGTTCAGTTCCTTGACCTGCTTGGTGTAAACGCCGGCGGGCTTTTCCACCAGGGCGTGGATGTTGCGCTGCAGCGCTGCGATGCCCATTTCGGGGTGGAGGTAGTGCGGGACGCAGGTGACGACGGCGTCCACGTCACCGCTGTCGAGCATGGCGATGTAGTCATCGTGGAAGGGGACGCCCGGGTAGGTTGACGCGGCGAGTTCCTTTTTGGCGGGGTCCGTGTCGCAAATGGCCGCGATTTCCATGTTCGGCACCAGTCCGTCGGTGATGAACTTGGCGTAGGCGCCGCCCTGCTGGCCCAGGCCGATGATGCCGAGGCGTACTTTCTTGCTCATGTGGTTGTACTCCGTTTGTTCGATCGAAAATTAGAAGAGGTCCGCGTGGCCCATGGCGGCCAGGTTGTCGTAGGAGGTCTGGAGGGCGTCCCACACGGTGCGGCCGTACAGCTCGTCCTGTTCCACCAGCAGGTACTGGGCACCGGCCTCGACGGCGGCGGGAACGATGGAGGGGAAGTCCAGGTTGCCCTCGCCCACCTCGGCGAACTGGACCACGTTCTTGAATTCCGCCATGAAGCCGGGGAAATCACCCTTCTCCAGCAGCCCGAACGATGATTCCGGCATCTGTCCGATCCGGTAGTCCTTCAAGTGCACCATGGCTGTGCGTCCGGCGTACTTTTCCAGCGTGCGGACCGGGTCGAGGCCGCCGCGCTGGACCCAGTGGACATCGATTTCCATGCCCATGGCCGGCGAGTTGTCCGCGATGATGTCCAGCATGTACTTGCCGTCAAACTTCGCGAACTCGATGTGGTGGTTGTGGTAGTACAGGCTGATGCCGTGCTCTTGGAGCCGTTCCGCATACCCGTTCGCTTGCCTGGCAAAGTCCACCACAGCCTCGATGGACTTCATGGCGGGAAAGGGCAACATGCCGATCCGCAGCAGCGAGGTGTCCAGGCGCTTGGCGTCGTCCACGATCTTGTCGAAGTTCTCCGCCAGCGACTCCACGTGCATGCCCTTCCGGCCTTCGACATTGACGGACAGCGCCGCGATGTCCATGCCGAGTTCGCTGCGGGACCGGTCCAGTTCGGCCACGTTCTCCGGCGTCATGGGGATCTGTGAGATCTCCACCGCGTTGTAGCCGATTGCGCTGACCTTGCGCAGTGTCTCGAACGCTCCGATGTCCGCGAAGCTGTCCTTGAGCATCATGGCTTGTACGCCTATTTTGGCCACGTCATTCCTCCGTTGTTCTTCTCGTTAGCCTGCAACCGAATCCCCGCTCAGGCGAGGACGGCTGCCTGTTCGTTCTGCTGCCGCTGCTGTTCGAGCAGGCGGTGCCTGTCGGCTCGGCGCTGTTCCTGGCGGTCCGGGTCCGGGACCGGGGACGCGAGCAGCAGCCGCTGGGTGTAGGGGTGCTCGGGGTTCCGGGTCACGACGTCGGCGGGGCCCTGCTCCACGATCCCGCCGCGGTACATCACGGCTACGCGGTGGCTGATGTGCCGGACCACGTCCAGGTCATGCGAGACGAAAAGGTAGGACACACCGGTATCACGTTGGATCTGCAGGAACAGGTCCAGCACCACCGCCTGGGTGGACAGGTCCAGGGCGCTGACCGGTTCGTCGCAGACGATCAGCTTGGGTGAGAGGGCGAGTGCGCGGGCGATGGCCACGCGCTGGCGCTGGCCGCCGCTGAACTCGCGGGGCAGGCGGCTGATGGCGTCGGCGGGGAGCCCCACCTGGTCCAGGAGTTCGCGGACCCGTTTCTTGGCCTCCGCCGGTGACTTGCCCTGCACGCTGAGCGGTTCGGCCAGGATGTCGCCGATTTCCAGGGCGGGGTTCAGGGACGTGTAGGGGTCCTGGAAGACCACCTGCAGGTCCCGGCTGAGTTTCCGCCGCTCCTTGCGGGTGGCCTGGCTGATGTCGTTGCCCTCGAAGATGACCTTCCCCCCTGTGACCGGCGCCAGGCCGAGGACTGCACGGCCCAGCGTGGTCTTGCCCGAGCCGGACTCCCCCACCAGGCCAAGGGTCTCACCCTGGCCGATGCTGATGTTGATGTCCGACAGGGCACGGAACGGCTTGGCGCGGAACCCCTTCCCGGGGTACTCCACAGCGAGTTTTTCCACCCGGAGCAAATCCTTGAACGCGGCATCGGTGCTGGTCATTTGACGGCCTCCTTGGCGGGCGCGGAGACGAGCATGGTCATGGGTTCCTTGCCTTCGAGCATGGAGGACAGCAGCATCTGCGTGTACGGGTCTTTCGGTTCGCGCAGGATGGTCCGGACGGGACCTTCCTCCACGAGGCGGCCGTTTTGCATGACCACCACGCGGTCGCAGAGGTCCGAGACGACGCCGAAGTTGTGCGTTACCCGGATGACGCCCACGTTAAGGCGGCGCTGCAGGTCCCGGATGAGGTCCAGGACGTCTGCCTGGACGGTCACGTCGAGGGCGGTGGTGGGTTCGTCGGCGATGATCAGGTCCGGTTCGCAGCTGATGGCCCCGGCGATCAGCACGCGCTGGGCCATGCCGCCGGAGACTTCGTGCGGGTAGGCCTGGAAGGTCCGCTCCGGGTTGGCGATGCCGACGTCGGAGAGCAGTTTCATGGCGCGCTTGGTGGCCTCGGCCTTGGAGATGCCGAGCACGCGCACCATGGGCGTCACCAGCTGGTAGCCGATGGTGAAGGCGGGATCCAGGTTGGACATGGGCTCCTGCGGAATGTAGGAAATCCGCTTGCCGCGCAGTTTGGTGAGCCGCTCCTGGCTGACCTTTTCCTCGCCCGGGGCAACGGTGTAATTGCCGTCGAACTGGATGGAGCCTGCCACGATCCGGGCGGTGCCGGGCAGCAGTCCCAGGATGGAAAAGGCGGTCTGGGACTTGCCGGAACCGGATTCGCCTACGATGCCGAGGATCTCGCCGCGGTCCACGTGGAAGGAGACGTCGTCCACCACTTTCTTGATGGAACCGTCCGCCTGCGGGTAGCCCACGCCGAGGTTGGTGACCTTCACCAGGTGATGTTCGGTGCCGCTTTCGACGGCGGCCACGGCGCCGCGTGCCTGGCGCACCTTGGCGGGTGCCGGCGTCGTGCGTTCCGTGGCAGAAGCCGAAGCTGCGGCCTTGCGCTTCCGCTGCTTGATCTTCTCGCCGTCCTCCAGCGCGTCGCGGACCGCGTTGCCCAGCAGGACCAGGGCACCGACCGCGAGGCCGATGGCCACCGCCGGCCAGAGCAGGAGCGTGGGGGTCAGGTAGACGTTCTTGAAGCCCTCGCTGAGCATGACGCCCCAGGTGGCAACGGTGGGGTCGCCGAGGCCGAGGAATTCGAGGCCGGACTGGACGCTGATGGCAACGCCGCAGACCATGGCGGTCTGGATGATGATGGGCGCGCGGACCACGGAGAAGATGTGGCGGCTGATGATGCTGCGGTCGCTGAGGCCGGCAACGCGGGCGGCGTCGACGTACAGCTCGTTGCGCACCGACTGGACAGAAGTCCGGGTGAGCCGGAAATAGCCGGGGCTGAGGAGGATGCCGAAGGCAATCATCGAGATCCACACGGAGGGGCCGAAGGCGGCCCGCACCGTGAGCAGGACGATGATGCCGGGCAGGCTCATGAGGATGTTGACGAACCAGCCGGCGATGCCGTCGAATTTTCCACCGTAGTAGCCGGCCACCAGGCCTGCGGGGAGGCCGATGCCGATGGCGACGGCGGCGCAAAGCAGTGCCGAGAGCAGCGTGGTGCGGGCGCCGAAGGCGAGGCGGCTCCAGACGTCGCGGCCGACGCTGTCAGTGCCCAGCAGGTGGTTGGCGTCCGGGGCGGCGAGGGTGGAGGCGATATCCGCGAAGTTTTCGTCGAAGGGTGCCAGGACGTCGGCGAGGACAGCCATGGTGACGAGGACCCCCAGGATGGCCAGCGCAATCAGGCCCATGGGGTTGCGGAGGACTTTGTGGATGACGTGGGACCGGACAACGACGCCGGTCTGGCCGGTGAGCTCGACAAGCTGGCTCATGAGACACGCACCTTGGGGTTCAGCCAGCCGTTGATGAGGTCCACCAGCAGGTTGACGATGATGACGATGACGACGGTATAGAGGACGACGCCCATGACCAGGGGGATGTCGCCCATGGTGGTGGACAGGACGGCGAGGTTGCCGATGCCGGGCAGGGCGAAGATCTGCTCGATGATCACCACGCCGCCCAGCATGCCGATGAACTGCAGGCTGAGGACTGTCAGCCCGGTGGGCGCGGCGCTCCGGAGGACGTGCTTGAACAGGATTTCGCGTTCCGGGATGCCACGGCTGCGCAACGTGCGGACGTAGTCCCGCTCGAGCTGCTTGATGACGGCGCTACGGACCTGCTGGGCGCCGCCGGTGACGCCGTTGATGACCAGCGCGATGGCGGGAAGCGTCAGGGAAGCGGCCCATGCTGAAGCTCCGGCGTCCGGAGCGATGCTGGACGTGGCCGGAAAGAGCTTGAGCTGGATGGCGAACAGCGTGACCAGGATGATGGCCAGGACGAACCCGGGAATGGCGTCGCCGACGATGGCACCGGTCTGGACCACCCTGTCGATCCAGCCGCGCTTGACGGCTGCGGCCATGCCCAGCACTGTGGCGAGGACGGCGATGAGCAGGATGGCGGCGATCACCAGGGTAAGGGTGATCGGAAGCCGGGTGGCGATGGCGGTGGCCACGGGTTCGCCGGTGAACCATGAGCGGCCGAAGTCGCCGGTGATGGAGTGTCCGGCCCAGTCCAGGAACCGTACGGGCAGCGGCTGGTCCAGGCCCAGCTCCGTTTCCTTCTGAGCCACCTGCTCCTGGCTTGCGTACTCCCCCAGGATGTTGCGGGCAATGTTGCTGCTGGAGAAATACAGCAGGAAGTAGGTCAGGAAGGAAATCGCACACAGGACGACAAGCCCCGCAGCAATCTTCCGGATGATGAACTGAACCATAATGCGCTCCGTTGGGCGTTGGCCGTTGTGGTGATTAAGTCTTAGGGCGGTGTGGGGCCGGCGGACCGGCCCCACACCGGATTGCTACTTCGCCGGAGCGTAGTTGTAGATGGACGGGACAGCCTGCTGCAGCTGCGGTTCCACGGTGATCTTCTTGCTGGTGTAGTACATCTGGTTCAGCCGGAACAGCGGCGCGAACCAGGCGTTCTCGGTGACGTAGGTGTTCACCTTCTTGGCCAGTTCGGAGCTGTTTTCACCACCCACGTGAACCTCTTCCACCAAAGCGGCGATCTCCGGGTTGGTGGACTTGAACGGGTTGTACAGGGCCGAGGTGGAGATCATCTGGTTGATGGCCACCCACGGCTCGCCCTGGTAGAGCTGGAAGGTGGCGGCGGCGAACTTGCCGGCAGCCATGTCGCCCACGTAGTTGGCCTGCGGGACCGACTCGAGCTGGACCTTGATGCCGATATCGGACAGCTGCTGGGAGTACACGGCGTTCAGTGCCTCAAAGCCTGCCATGGTGGGGATCTTCAGGGTGAAGCCATCGGGGTAGCCTGCTTCCGCCAGGAGCTGCTTGGCCTTGGCAGGATCGTAGGAGTACCTGTTGTCCAGGTCCGCCACGAACGCACCGCTGTCCGGGCCGAAGACCTGGCTGGTGGGGGTGCCCTGGCCCAGGAACTGCTGGTCCAGGATGGTCTTGCGGTCAAAGGCGTAGTTGATGGCCTGGCGGACCTTCACGTTGGCCATTTCCGGGTTGATCTTGCCGTCACGGTCGTAAAGCAGGATGCCGTGCCAGTCCACTTCACTCTTGGTAAGCACCAGGCCTGCACCCTCGGCCTGCTTGCCCGTCTTCGGGTCCAGGAGGGCGCCGTCGATCTGGCCGGAGACCAGGGCGTTGGTCCGGGCGGTGATGTCCGGGAGTGACTTGATGGTGACCTTTTCGAACTTCTGCAGGTCCTTGTTCCAGTAGTCCGGGTTCTTGGTGTAGACGTACTGCGAGCCCTTGACGCTGCTGGCAGTGTCCAGCTTGTAGGGGCCGCTGCCCACGGGGTCGGTCTTGATGCCGGGGGTGCCGATGGCCTTGGGGCTGGCGACGAAGCCTGCGGCCTGCGTGAGGTAGTACTCGAAGGCCGGGTCCGGGGTGCTGAGCGTGATGGCAACCGTGCTGGGGTCAACCACGGCAACCGATGCCATGGAGGCCACCTGGTATACGTCGCGGCCCTTGGCCTGCTGGAAGTGGTCCAGGTTGGCCTTGACGGCGGCGGCGTCCACGGGCGTTCCGTCCGTAAACTTGGCGTCGGTGCGAAGCTTCAGCGTCAGGACGGTGTTGTCCGCGTTCCAGGACTTCTCGGCAGCCAGCATGGGGCTGATGGTGCCGTCCGCTTCGCGGATCAGCAGTGTGTCGTATACGGCCTGGTAGTACGGCATGGTGTGGCCGATGTGGGCGTCTACCGGGTCGAATGACGGCAGGTCTCCGAGTTCGGCGATGGTGAGCGACGTGGTGGCTGCGCCACCGTTCCCGGAGCCGGTGGCGGAACCGCCGCCACCGCAGGCAGTGAGGGCCAGTGAGGCGCTCAGTACGAGGGCGGCCGCTGCCGCCTTGGGACCTAACTTCATTGTTGGCTCCTTGGATGAGTGGAGTAGTGCTTTTGGTGAAGGTGTGTGGCGTGCGCCACACCGCTTGTGAAACCCACAGTACGCATCGTTGCCATCTTTGGCAACCGGTTGTCAGAAAAGTTGCACTTTTGTTTTGCAGCCGTCTGTCAGGAAACGCTTTCAACCCTGTCGGGGTAGCTCTGGCGGTAGATGTCCTTAATGATCCGCAGCGATTTCTCCGCTTCGGCAGGGCTGATCCAGAACGGTTCTGCCTCACCGAGGCGGGCGTAGAAATCGGCGATCAGCAGCTCGTGCGACACACCCCAGTAGTCGCGCCCGCCGGAGGCGCTCCTGCGTTCGGGCACCACGTCCACGCGCCCGTCGGCATACGTCACCGTCAGGTCGCCCCGCAGGTTCAGGACAGCCTTTTCGGTGACGACGTCCAGGGTCACCGGGGCGTTGTACGGGTTCGCCAGGGTGGCGTAGAAGGCGCTGCGGGCACCGCTGGCATGCTCCGCCACGAATTCCGCAGTGTCCTCCACCTCGATGTCGCCGCCCAGGAAGCGGGTGGATGCGTTTCCGCTGACGGCCGTGATATCCCCCGCCAGCCATTGCAGCAAGTCCAGGGTGTGGATGGCCTGATTCATGAGGAGGCCGCCGCCGCCGCCTTCCCAGGTTCCGCGCCAGGGCCGGTTGCGGTAGTAGTCCGCCGTGCGCTGCCACATGACTGTGGCTGAGGCACCCACCACAGCCCCAAGGTCACCGGTTGCCAGAAGCTGGTGCATTGCCTGGGACGTGGCGTTGTACCGGTTCTGGAAACAGACAGCGATTTTTGCGTGGTTCGCTTCGGCTGCTGCCACCAGACGCCGGCCCTCTGCCAGCGTGTGGGCCAGCGGCTTCTCCACGATGACGTTCACGCCTCTTTCCAGGCAGTCCGCCGCAATGGAGGCATGCTGATTGTGCGGCGTGCAGATGTGCACCACGTCAGGCCGGATCTGCTCGATCAGGCTGAGGTGGTCACTGAAGCCCGGGACGCCGAAAGTCTCCACGGCTGCGGCGAGCCGCTGGGGGTCGGGGTCGCATACCCCGGCCAGCACGGCGTCGTCGAGCTTGGCAATGGCCTCGAAGTGGACGGAGGAAACGTCGCCGCACCCGATGACGGCCGCCTTGGCCGTCACGAGAACGAAACCCCGTGCTTATCGGCGAGCGCGGCGAAGGCGCGGGCAGCGATGCCGAATGCTACCGGGCCGGAAAAGCCGCCCAGTTCGTGGGCGCTGGCGAGGTGCGGCTCCAGGGAGGCGAAGCCGCTGAAGCCGTCCGCCTTGAGGGCGGCCACCGTGGCGTCCAGTTCGCCGTCGCCGTGGCCGGAGGGGACCACCTCGCCGGTGCTGAACAGCGCGTCCTTGACCTGGAAGTATTCGAGGTAGGGGCGGAGCATGGCGTAGCCCGCGGTGTACGGCTTGACGCCCACCTGCACGAAGTTGGCGTTGTCCCACGCGACGCGGAGCGCCGGGGAAGCAACGGTTTCCATGATGTCCAGGACGCGCTCGGGGGTGTCGCCGTAGATGTCCTTTTCGTTTTCGTGCAGGAGCACGACGCCGGCCGCCTCGGCTTCCGCTGCCAGTGCGGCCATGCGGACCAGGACGTCGTCGCGGATGTCCTCGGCGCTTTGGGCCTCGGCGCGGTAGAAGGAGAAAATCCGGACGTAGGGGGTGTCCAGGCCCTTGGCAACGGAAATGATCTGGCGCAGGCGCTCCACCTCATGTTCCACGGGAAGGCTGACGTCCACTTTGCCGATGGGGCTGGCGACGGCCGAAACCTTCAGTCCCCGCTCGTCCAAAATGGCCTTCAGCTCCCGCACCTGCTCGGCCGTGAGTTCGGAGACGTTCGTTCCCCACGCGCTCCGGACCTCGATGTGGCTGGCACCCAGTGCCAGCAGCACGGCGGCCTGCACGTGCGGATCGGGATCGATTTCGTCGCCGAATCCGGACAGGGGCCAGGTTGCAGTTTCGCTCACGGTTTCTCCTTGGTGCTGGCATGCGGGGCGCGTCTTTGGCCGGGGGCATGCCGTGGCTGGTGTCACATCTCCCCTGCCACATTAGCCGCGTTGCAATTCACTGACAACCGGTTGCCACAAGGTGCGATCCGTGACATCCTAGGGCTTTCAGCGCAGTGTCTCCGGTCACAACCGCGCTCACGCCAGTCCGTTCAGAGAGGAACGCCATGGCACTGCCGCCAGTTTCCGTGGGCCGCCCCGCAACCATCCACGACATCGCTGCCGTGTGCGGCGTAGCCCCGTCCACGGTGTCACGGGCACTGTCCACACCGGAGCGGGTCAATATCCGGACGCGCGAGCGGATCCAGGCCGCCGCCGTCGAGCTCAACTACACACCGAACTCGCAGGCCAAGGCCCTGAGCTCGGGAAAAACAGGCGCCGTGGGCGTCCTGGTCCCGGACATCACCAATCCGTTCTACTTCGACCTCATCCGCGGAACGCAGCTCCAGCTCAAAGCCGCCGGGTACACGCAGCTCCTGGTTGATACGGAAGAATCTGACGAGGTGGAGGCCAGCGCCATCCAGCAGCTCCGCAAGAGTGCCGACGGCCTGATTGTGGGTGCTTCCCGCTTGACGGACGAGGCTCTGCTGGCAGCCTCCGCAGCCATGCCTCTGGTGGCCATCAACCGGGATGTGCCCGGCGTTCCCGCGGTTATCATCGACACCCCCGCAGCCACCGGCCAGGCCCTGGACCACCTGATCTCACTGGGCCATACCCGGGTGGCATACATCTCCGGCCCTGTCTCGTCCCAGTCGAACGCCCGCCGGTGGGATGCCCTGGCCGAAGCCGGCAAGGAGCGCGGCATCGACGTGGTCAGGCTGGGGCCGTTCGCCCCGAAGACCCAGTCCGGCGCCGCGGCAGCGGACACGGCAGTCCACAGCGGTGCGACGGCCTGCATCGTGTTCAATGACCTGATCGCCATCGGCATGCTGCAACGGCTGCGCGAACGGGGCGTCCGGGTACCTGAAGACATGAGCATCGTGGGCTGCGATGACATCTTCGGGGCCGATTTCTGCAACCCGCCCCTGACCACCATGTCCTCCCCCATCGAGCAGGCTGGCAGGGTGGCGGTGACCATGCTGCTGGCACAGCTGGATCCCCTTCGCGGCGGCGGCACGCGCACCCGCTCGGTGATGCCCACACACCTGACAGTGCGCGCTTCCACCGCTGCGGCGCCGGCACACTGACGGCAGCGTCCTTGTTTCACTGCGCATACCCGGTTTCGCTGCGCATACTCGATGGCGCACCCCGTATCTCCGGTGCGACATCGAATATGCGAGTCGGAATCTCCAAAGCGTGTCGGAAATGAGGCCGGGCTGCTGCCGCCGCTCACCACCGCGCCAGCGCCTCCGTGAGCATCCGGTGGCCCTGGTGTTCGAACTCTTCGTCCCCCACCTGGAAAGCCCACACCGCGGTTCCGACGGCTTCCCGGAGCAGGTCGATGCGCCACACGACGTCCGATCGGGGATCCGTACCGTAGCCCTCCAGGAAGGCTTGTTCCAAGGCAGGCTGTTGCCGCCACTGCTGCACCGCCAGCCTGCACAGGTCCGTAGCAGCCGGTCGGAACTCGAACCGGCCAAAGTCGATGACCCGGACTTCGCCGGAATGGATGAGCCAGTTCCGCGGCTGCCAGTCCCCGTGGGTGGGAACCACCGTGACGGGTTCCGGCCGGTATTCCGCCAGGCGCCCCCGGGCTTCCCGCTCGACGGCGGGATCAATCCGGTGCGCACGGTCCAGCCACGCCAGTGACTTCGCTGTGGCCTGGAGTTCATAGCGGCCATCGATGCGGCGCCCCTGGTTATGGAACAGCCTCAGCAGCTCACCGGCCTGGGCGTAGGTGCCTGGTTCCTGCTCGGCTTGCGTGCCCTCAACCAGGTGGCCCTCAAGGTACTCCATGACCAGCAGGTTGGCGCCGGAATCCGCGAGGAGCAGGCGGCCTGCCCGCCCGCACTCCACCAGCGGGCCCGTGTAGGCCCGATGGGCCGCCAGCTCGCGGCCGAGGTGGTGGTTATCCGGTCCCCCGGCCTTAACGATGAACTGCCCGTCGGGCCCCTGGACGCGGAGGACCTTCGTGTCCGCGAGCGCCCAGGAAAAATCTGCAAGGAGCTTCGGGGAACGCAGCCACGATGCAACGAGGGCGGACTGTTCGGCGCGCAGCAGCCCGCCGTCCCAGCGACCGTCAACTTGCCCTGCCCGCAGCCCTTGACCCATCCGGGGAGCCTAGCAATCCTTGGCGTTAAGCAGCAGCTGAGGGCCCGAGCTCCCGATTGACCGCGGGCATGATTTCAGTGGCGAGGAGCTCGATGGACCGGGCCGTCTCGGCAAAGGGCAGGCCGCCGAGCCCGATCTGTGCCATGTAGCGGCTGGTGCCCAGGGCCTCGTGGATGGCGAGGATCTTTTCGACCACCTGCTGCGTGCTTCCCACCAGCAGCCCGCCGCCCGGCTCGGACCAGTCATCGAAGGTGGACCGGGGAAAGTGGTCCACGGGACGCGGCATGTTCTGTTCGAAGTAGGCGCGGTAATAGGGATAGAAAGTGTCGCGGGCCTGCTGCGAAGTGGGAGCCACGTAGAAGTGCCCGCCAGCGCCCACCGGAAGCGCGGCGGCGTCATGTCCGGATTCCGCCGCCGTGTGCCGGTAAAGCTCCACCAGGCGGCGGAACCGTTCGGGGCCTGACAGCAGGGCAACGAACAGCGGCAGGCCCAGCCGGCCGGCGCGGGCGAAGCTCGCCGGTGTTCCGCCGACCCCCACCCAGACCGGCAGTTTCTCCTGCAGGGGCCGCGGCGCAATATCCATGCCGGGGATGGTCTGGGTCAGCGTGCCCCGCCAGGTGAGGCTGGCGTTGTCCCGCAGTTCGAGGAGCATCCGCAGCTTCTCATCGAAGAGCGCGTCATAGTCGGCGGTGTCGTAGCCGAACAGCGGGTAGGACTCGATGAACGCGCCGCGCCCGGCGATGATCTCCGCGCGGCCCCCGGACAGCAGGTCCAGGGTGGCGAACTGCTCGAAGAGCCGCACGGGATCCTGCGTCGAGAGGACGGTAACGGCGGTGCCCAGCCGAAGGTTGGTGGTTTCCCGGGCAATGGCGGCCAGCACCATCTCGGGCGCCGACAGGGCGAAGTCATGGCGGTGATGTTCGCCCAGGCCCAGGAAGCTGAGGCCTGCCTGGTCCGCCAGCTTGGCCAGCTGGATGATTTCCGCCAGCCGTTGCTGTGGCGATAGCACCTGTCCGGTTGTGTCATTGCGCGAGAGCTCACCGAAGGTAAAGATGCCGAAGTCCATACTTAGTTGAACATTCAAGTTCTGGGTTCTATTCCGCGAGGGGCGGCCAACTCACCTACAAAAGAGGAAGTACGACGACGGGACTCCCCGCCGTCGTACGCTTCCCCTTTGGTGCCCGGGCACCTGGGTCCGCGCCGCCTTACAGTGCTGCCTTACAGCGCCGACCAGCCGCCGTCGGACGCGAGGATGGCGCCGTTGACATTGGTGCCGTCCTCGCTGAGCAGGAACGTGATGGATGCGGCCAGCTGTGCAGCGGTGGCGGGTGCGGGGATGTTGGCCTGCATCAGCGGGCCCAGCCGGCCTGCTGCCAGTTCCGAGCCCCAGTTGGCTTCGATGTTGGTGATGGTGGCGCCCGGTGCAACCGCGTTGAAGCGGAGCCCGCGGGGGCCGTACATGACGGCGGAGTTCTTGGTCAGGCCCACCACGGCATGCTTCGAGGCTGTGTAGGCGGCGCCGGCCGCGGATCCACGCAGGCCGGCCTCGGAGGCGACGTTGACCACAGATCCCGCGCCTGACTCCAGCATCAGCGGAACCACTGCCCGGGTGAGGCGCATCAGCGCGGTGACGTTGATGCGGAACACCCGGTCCCAGAGTTCGTCGTCCACCTCGTGGATGGGGGCGAAGTTGTCCATGATCCCCGCGATGTTGGCCAGTGCGTCCACCCGTCCGCCGGCAGCGGCAATGACGGCGGCCACTGTCTCTTCGGTGGAAATGTCCCCGGCAACCGGGACCAAGTCCAGGCCGGCGTTCTCTGCCACAAGGTCGTCCAGCCGCTGCTTGCTGATGTCCGCGGCAATGACCCGTCCGCCCTCCCTGGCAATCCGCAGTGCGGTGGCCTGGCCGATGCCTGAACCGGCCCCGGTGACGATCACGGTCCTGCTGGAGAAGCGGCCGGGAGTGGCATTTTCCTGCCATGCGGCGTCGTTGCCCATGGTGTTCCTTTCGATTGATCAGGCTGTTGCCGCCAGCTTATGACACAGAGTGTCATTATGGAAGGGTGTCCAGGGTGAATACTGTTGGCATGCCGACGGTAGAGCCAGCAACCAAGTCCACGGGACGCCCTGCCACCATCGATCCCGAGGCCGTGGCACGGGTGGCCGTGGAACTCTTCGCCCGGAACGGGTACGAGGAAACCTCCATGGAGGACATCGCCCGGGCTGCCGGCATAGGCCGGAAAAGCCTGTACCGCTACTTCGCCACCAAAGCGGACCTGGTGTGGGGCGGCACCGAACCCGCCATCGAAGCGTCGATGCTGGCGCTGGGAGCAGGCCCCCTGCCGTCGGCAGGTGACGATCCGTTGGACGGACTGCGCCGGGCGGTGATTGCCGGCGCCGCCGCCCTGCCCGACCTGGCGGTCACCCGGGCGCGCCTCCGCCTGATCGGTGCGCACCGGGAACTGCTCAACCGAAGCTACGAAGCCCTCGGCTCCCAGCGCGGGCGAACCCTCGCGCACCTCGAGGCGGCTGGGGTTCCTGCCGCTACGGCACGGTATGCGTGCGCGGCCTTTATCGGTGCCACGTTCCAGGCATGGCTCGAGTGGGCCGCCGGTGACGACCCCGATCCGGCCCCGTACCTTCAGGCCGCCACTGGAGTGGTCCTTCTTCCGCAGGCGTAAGGCCGTGAACGGCAAAACTCCGGGACCGCGGGCCAGCGTGGCGTCAGGTCGGGTTACCAGGCGGCCGGTAGGAAATCTCCGCGGCCACTTTGAGGGCTTCCATGGTTTCCTCCACCGTGAGCAGCACTGTGGTTTCGAAGGAGCTCAGCGCACCTCCTCCGCTGATGGCCAGTGCCACCGCGGCCATGGAAACGTTGTCCGGGGCCTCCCACAGGTTGTAGCCGTCATGGGCGCCGAAGCCGTACCAAAAACCATGGAGCTTGCCGCCCACGGATTCGATATAGGCCTGGGCTGCTTTCCGCCGGTCTTCCGGATTCCGCGTCAGCCGTGACCACGTCTCGGGGGTGTAACTGAATTTTGAGAGATAAAGGGGCATTGCCCGCTCCTATCGCCCGCTGCTGAACAGTGGCCGGACGGTGGCTCCAGCTGGATAGAGCCACCGTCCGTAAGTACGGCTACAGCTTGTCGGTGCGGTCCTCGCCGCCCCTGTGGCCGCCGCCGCGAAGGTTCTCCTGGACTTTGCCGAAGAGGTCCTTGATGGTGGATTCCGCGTTGCTGATGACATCCACCGGCACATACACGTCATGCGTGGCCGGGAGGTCGTACTCGTCCTTCAGGTGCGTGCCGTTTCCGACGCCCTGCAGTGACAGGTAAACCATGGCTTCCGTCCGCGCGATCCCGGCAAGCTTTCCAAACACCACGGTGAACTCGTTGGGCTGGAAGGTGATGGTCTGGCCGATGTGGCTGCGGCCAAGTTCACCAGCCGGAACAACCTTTTCTGACTGGCTTCCGGTGTAGTCCATGAACTTCTCCTTAGATCGCCTGCGCTGATGAAATGCAGTCTATCGCCGGGCGGCGCGGGTGTGACCGGCCCTTCCCTTCACGCGAACGCAGCGGGAGCGGGCCGGGACTTGGGAGCACAGCCCGGCCCTGCAAGACTGGTGGCAGCAGCAGCAAACCACCGGATCCGTCAGGAGAATGCCATGCCCCAGCAGGACCACGCCGCTTCACGCCGCAACAGGCTCACGGACGTACTCGGCATTGAGGTACCGGTGGTGCTTGGCCCCTTCGGCGGTGTGTCTTCCGTGGCGCTCGCGGCAGCGGTGTCCGACGGCGGCGGGCTGGGTTCGTACGGCCTGTACGGGTACGACGGCGCCGCGATCCTTCAGACGGCGGCGGAGCTTCGTGCCGCCACGGCCAAGCCGTTCGCCCTTAATCTGTGGGTGCCCACCGGAAGCGAAACGACGGAGCTGCCCCGGACCGAGTTCGACAGCTATGTCCGCGCCCTCCAGCCCTATTTCGAGGAGCTTGGCCTCGAACTGCCGGACATGCCGGCGCGCTTCATGGCCGATTACGGCGAGCAGGTGGAGGCAACCCTGGAGGCTGCCCCCGCCGTCGTCAGCTTCGTCTTTGGCGTCCCCGCACCGGAAATAGTGGAAGAAGCGCACCGGCGCGGCATCAAAGTGGCCGGCACCGCCACCACTGTGGAGGAGGCCCTGGCCCTTGAGGCAGGCGGCGTGGATGCCGTGGTGGCCAGTGGCATGGAGTCCGGCGGCCACCGTGTGTCCTTCCTGCGCCCCGCCGAGGAATCCCTGGTGGGCACGTTCTCCCTGGTCCCCCAGGTGGCCGATGCGGTCAGCATCCCCGTCATCGCGGCGGGCGGCATTGCTGACCGCCGCGGGTTTTCCGCTGCCCTGGCCCTGGGCGCTGATGGTGTCCAGGTTGGCACGGCCTTCCTGGCCACCAGTGAATCGGCCGCCGCGCCGGCCTACCGGGAGTTGCTGCACAGCCCGGCCGCGGGCACTACGGTCCTGACCCGCGCGCTGAGCGGCCGGCTGGCACGCGGAATCCCCAACCGGGTTACCTCGGAACTGGCGCCGCCGGCCATCGCCCCGTTCCCCGTCCAGAACTGGCTGACCGGCCGGTTCCGCCCAACGGCCGCCGCTGCCGGAAATACGGACCTCATGTCCCTGTGGGCAGGGCAGTCTGCGCGGCTCATCCGGCACCAGAGCGCTGCGGACGTCCTGGCGGAGCTGCTAGCCGGGGCCTGACGAGCTTCCCCCTCCAACTGACCGCTGCGGGTTTCCACATACCGTCAGGCCGGCACCGTAACGTCCCCGGTTCCCCGGTAGAATCGGGCGGGCAGGAGCAGCTAGTTTTTCCTGCCGCAGTACGCGCCACCGCACCGGGAGGGGAGAGTCAGTGCCGGCACACCGCACACCTTTCCACCTCCTGCGCGCCTCGGCACTTGCAACCGGCATCCTGACCCTGGCGGCGGGCGCCCACGTGGCCGGCGGCGGGCAACTGCCCGTTCCCGGGATCCTCCTGGCCATCCTGGCTCTCACGGGTCTCGCCAGCACCGCTGCCACCAGGCTCAAGCTCTCCTTCCCTGCCATGGCCGGGCTGATGGGCGGCGGGCAGGTGGCGCTCCACGAACTGTTCGCCACTTTCAGCGTGCCCTCACAGCCGTCAGGACCCGTGGCAGCCTATGCAGGCCACCAGCACGGAGTGCCGTCGCTCCCGCCGGACCTGCTGGCCCTGGCCGGGCACATGGGACCAGCTGACCCGTCATCGGGTTCCCTCATGCTGGCCGCGCACGCGCTGGCAACCCTTGGATGTGCACTGCTTCTGGCCAAGGGCGAAGCAGCGCTCTGGGCGCTGGCAGGCTGGCTGCGGCCCCTCGCCGGCGTTCCCGCACCCCTGGCATTCAACGACGCTGCGCCCATGCCCGCAGCCCTTCCCCCGGCCGCCGCGCCCCTCCGCCCCTGGCGGAACCTGCGGCAGGACAGCCGACGCGGCCCGCCTTCCGCCGTCGCGCTTTCCTTCTGACCCGCCCCCCGCACTGCACGCCGGCCCGGGCCTTCCCAAAAAACTTTGCACGCCGCGAACGGCGTGCGCCAGAAAGGCAACCCCATGAATTCCCTGACCCTTCGCCGTACCCTGACCACAGCCGCTGCAGCCGGAGGCACCGCCGCGCTGATCCTGGCCGGCGCCGGCGCCGCGTCCGCCCATGTGGGCGTGACCCCGGACAAGACCTCAGCCAATTCCTACGCGCTGCTGACTTTCGCCATCCCCCACGGCTGCGAGGAATCCGCCACCACCAAAGTGGCCATCACCCTGCCAACGGAGCTCAACGACGCCCAGCCCACCGTGAACCCCAACTGGACCGCGGAAAAGGTGACCGAACAGCTCGCAGAGCCGAAAAAACTCGCCGACGGCAGCTCCATCACCAAGCGGACCAGCCAGATCGTCTACACGGCCAAAACGCCCCTGGCGCACGAACTCCGTGACACGCTGGTCCTGTCCGTCAAGCTTCCCGATGCCGCAGGAACCACGCTGAACTTCCCCACGATGCAGACATGCGAGGTTGGCCAGACGGACTGGTCGGAAATCGCCAAGGACGGCCAGGACCCGCACTCACTGAAGGCGCCGGCCCCCTCCATCACCATCACCGAGGCCGCATCGTCGGACGGGCACGGCGCCACCGCAGCTGCGGCAACCCACACGGAACAGGCAGCGTCCGTGACGGACAGCGGCGCCGATGCCCGCAGCTGGGCCGGCCTCGGCGCCGGCGTGGCCGGACTGGTACTCGGCGGGCTCGCACTGCTCCGGAACGGTGCGCGCCGGAAGGCAGCCGACAGCACCAAGTAGTCCCGGCTTGATGCCCGGATCATCACGATCCGGGCATCAAATTGCCGTGGGACCACGTGGCATCGTTGACGCCGCCCCGGACTGCCGCGAAGGTGGTGGCATGAGGTCTCAGAAAACACTCCAGGGGATAACCTTGTCGACGGCTGGCGTGGCGGCCGTCCTGCTGCTTGCATCGTGCGGTCTCGGCCAGCCGCAAAGCCAAACGACCACCACCCCGGCCGGGCCGGGGACGGGCTCCGCCAGCCCCTCGCAGTCCGCACCCCCGGCCACAACGGCCGCGCCGCCGTCGTCCGCCGCCCCTGCCACCACCGCGCCGGCAGGGCCCGGACTGTGCAAGGCGGCAGGCCTTTCCGCCGCGACCGACGCGTCCGGCGGCGGCGCCGCGGGGAGCGTCTTCATGAAGCTCAACCTCACCAACACCGGCAGCGAGCCCTGCATCCTCAAGGGCTTCCCCGGAGTGTCCCTCGCGGCTGACGCGGCAGGCGGCCCCATTGGCGCGGCGGCCACCCGGGACGAATCCGTGCCTGTTACGGACGTCCTGCTGGCACCCGGCCAGACGGGCTGGGCCCAGCTGCGGTACACGCAAGCGGGCAATTACACCGACTGCTCACCTGTTGACGCGGCCGGCTACCGGATCTACCCGCCGGAAGACACCGAGTCCCTTTTCCTGGCCCAGCCCACCACCGCCTGCAGCAACGCAGACATCAAACTGCTGACCATCGGCGCTTTCCAGCCTGCCTGACGCCGGGCCTGCAGGACACCAAAAAGCAAGCGGCCCGGCATCTGCCGGACCGGGCTCCGTCCGCTGTGTCGGTGGGGTGGGGCATGATGGAGGCATGAACCAGGAAGAGCCCTCCACGGACGGCCGGGGCGCCGTGGCCACAGCGCCAATGGGCCAGTTCACCCGGCCCACCCGCGACTGGTTCATGGGCGCTTTCACCGAACCCACCCCCGCCCAGGACGGCGCCTGGAACGCCATTTCGTCGGGCTCGCATGCCCTGGTGGTGGCACCCACCGGATCCGGCAAAACCCTCGCCGCATTCCTGTGGGCACTGGACCGGCTCCTCTCCGCTGCGCCCGCCGCAGACACTGAAGCCCCGGCGGAAGCAGCCGTACCCGCCGCCGTGGCCGGCACAAAAGGAACCAAGGCCCCGGCAAAAGCCCGCCGGCCCCGGGCGCCCAAGCGGAAAACCAAGGTGCTGTACATTTCGCCGCTGAAGGCCCTCGGCGTGGACGTCGAACGGAACCTGCGTTCCCCGCTGATCGGCATCACGCAGACGGCCAAGCGGCTGGGACTGCCCGCCCCGCTGATCACCGTGGGCGTCCGGTCCGGGGACACCACCACGGCGGACCGCCGGGCGCTGCTGAGCAACCCGCCGGACATCCTCATCACCACGCCCGAGTCCCTGTTCCTCATGCTCACGTCCCGGGCCAGGGAGACACTCACCGAGGTGGACACCATCATCATCGATGAAGTCCACGCCGTTGCCGGCACCAAGCGCGGAGCCCACCTGGCCGTTTCACTGGAACGCCTGGACGCGCTGCTGCCCAAACCTGCACAGCGGATCGGACTTTCCGCAACTGTGGAGCCCAAGGAACTCGTGGCCCAGTTCCTTGCCGGGACCGCTCCCGTCGAAATCGTGGCTCCACCGTCGAAGAAGAACTGGGACCTTACGGTGTCGGTACCGGTGGAGGACATGTCCGATCTCCAGGGTGCAGCGGGCGCGTTCGACTCCGGCCCGGCCTCCGGGCTGCAGCCGCAGGCGTCCATCTGGCCACATGTGGAGGAAAAGATCGTTGACCTGGTGCTGGCCAACCAGTCCACCATCGTCTTCGCCAACTCCCGCAGGCTGTCGGAACGGCTGACAGCGCGCCTCAACGAAATCTATGCCGAACGCCAGCTCATGGCCGCCGGCGGCGGCTGGGACGGCCCCCTGGAGGAAGGCGCGGGGGTGTTCGGCGCACCAGGCGGTGGCTCCGCGCCGGCGTCGGGCGTTCCTGCCTCTACTGCCACTCCCGCCCACATGATGGCGCAGGCCGGAAGCTCCGCAGGGGCCGACCCCGTGCTGGCCCGCGCCCACCATGGCTCGGTGTCCAAGGACCAGCGCGCGCTCATTGAGGACGACCTCAAATCCGGGCGGCTGCGGTGCGTGGTGGCCACGTCCTCACTGGAACTCGGCATCGACATGGGCGCGGTTGACCTGGTGGTCCAGGTGGAGTCGCCGCCATCGGTGGCCAGCGGCCTCCAGCGTGTGGGGCGTGCCGGGCACCAGGTAGGCGAAATTTCGCAGGGCGTCCTGTTCCCCAAGCACCGGGCGGACCTGGTGCACACGGCCATCACCGTGGAACGCATGCTGGACGGAAAAATCGAACGCCTCAGCATCCCGGCCAACCCGCTGGACATCCTGGCGCAGCAGACGGTGGCCGCCACTGCCCTGGGCAGCATCGACGTCGAGGGATGGTTCGCAACGGTCCGCCGGTCGGCCCCTTTCGCTTCGCTCCCCCGCTCCGCGTTCGAGGCCACCCTGGACCTTCTGGCGGGCCGCTACCCTTCAGACGAATTCGCCGAACTCCGGCCACGGATCATCTGGGACCGCAACGAAGGGACCATCGAAGGCAGGCCCGGCGCCCAGCGGCTCGCCGTCACCTCCGGCGGAACCATCCCGGACCGCGGCCTGTTCGGCGTCTACATCATCGGCACGGAAATGGAGGGCTCGGCTTCCCCGTCGGAGGACGGCAAACCGGCTCCGGCCCCCAAGGGTGGCCGGCGCGTGGGCGAGCTGGACGAGGAGATGGTGTACGAATCCCGCGTGGGTGACGTCTTCGCGCTCGGTGCCACCAGCTGGAAGATCGAGGACATCACGCACGACCGAGTGCTGGTCTCCCCTGCCTTTGGCCAGCCCGGCAAGCTGCCCTTCTGGAAGGGTGATTCACTGGGCCGGCCGGTGGACCTGGGCCGCGCCCTCGGCGCCTTCGTGCGCGAGCTGTCAGCCTCCGACGCCGGACCAGCCGCCGAACGCTGCCAGGCCAGCGGGCTGGACGCCTTCGCCGCCAACAACCTCATCCAGTACCTCTCCGAACAGAAGCAGGCCACGGAGGTGGTCCCCAGTGACACCACCCTGGTGGTGGAACGGTTCCACGACGAACTCGGCGACTGGCGCGTGATCCTGCACAGCCCCTTCGGCATGCCGGTCCATGCACCGTGGGCCCTGGCCGTGGGCCAGCGGCTCCACCAGCGGTACGGCCTGGACGGCTCTGCCATGGCGGCCGATGACGGCATTGTGCTGCGGGTGCCGATGATGGAGGACGAGCCCCCGGGCGCCGAGCTGTTCCTCTTCGACCCGGAGGAACTGGAGCAAATCGTCACGGCCGAGGTGGGCGGCAGTGCCCTGTTTGCGTCACGGTTCCGCGAGTGCGCGGCCCGTGCCCTGTTGCTGCCGCGGCAGACCCCCGGCAAGCGGCAGCCCCTGTGGCAGCAGCGGCAGCGGTCCGCCCAGCTGCTGGATGTGGCACGGAAATACCCCACGTTCCCCATCGTCCTGGAGACAGTCCGGGAATGCCTCCAGGACGTCTACGACCTACCGGCGCTGAAGGACATTGCGGCCGCCGTTGAACGCCGCGAACTGCGGGTGGTGCAGACCACCACGCAGCAGCCTTCGCCGTTCGCCAAGTCCCTGCTCTTCGGCTATGTCGCCCAGTTCCTGTACGAGGGCGATTCCCCGCTGGCGGAGCGGCGCGCCGCCGCGCTGGCTTTGGACTCCACACTCCTGAACGAGCTTTTGGGCCGGGTGGAGCTGCGCGAGCTCCTGGACGCCAAGGTCATCGACGCCACCGAACTTGAACTGCAGCGGCTGGTGCCGGACCGCCGGGTGCGGGGACTTGAGGGCGTGGCCGACCTCCTGCGGCTTCTTGGCCCGCTGGACCCGAATGAGGCCGCCGCCCGGTTGGAGCCGGCAGCCGGGGCTGAGCCTGCAACGGGCGGGGAGCGCGGCGATACCCCGGTAGCTGGGGCCGCCGGGACCCCTGCAACCCAGGCCGACGCCGATTTTGCCGACGGCCCTGTGCCTGAGCCTGCTGAAACGACGCCGGTCCATACCGCCTCAGCCACTGTTGAGGAAGCCACCGCCCACCTCGTGGCGCTGCAACGGGCCAACCGCGCCATCAAGGTCAACGTGGGCGGCGCCGAACGGTTCGCTGCCGTGGAGGACGCGGCCCGCCTTCGTGATGCCATCGGTGTTCCCTTGCCCATGGGGGTGCCGTTGGCGTTCATCGAGCCTGTGGCGGACCCGCTGGGCGACCTCGTGTCCCGCTACGCCCGCACCCACGGGCCTTTCACCGCTGCTGAAGCCGCCGCCCGGCTGGGACTGGGCGTCGCTGTGGTGGTCACCGCCCTGAAACGCCTTGCCGACGACGGCCGCGTGGTGGAAGGCGAATTCCGGCCGCACGCAACACCCGCCGCAGCCGGGCCGGAGTCCGCGCCAACTGGCACGGACGACGACGGGCTGCCGGACAGGGACGGACGGCAGGGAGAGATCCATCGCGAAACCGTGCACGCGGCCGTCAGCGAATGGTGTGACTCCGAGGTGCTGCGGAAGCTCCGGCGGCGGTCCCTGGCCGCACTGCGCGCCGAAGTGGAGCCCGTGGACGCCGCCGCTTACGGGCGATTCCTCCCTGCCTGGCAAAACGTCCGGATCCCCGGCGGCGGGCGGGGGCAGCCGGCACTCCGGGGGCTGGACGGCATCGTCACGGCAATCGACCAGCTGTCCGGCGTCCCCATCCCGGCATCGGCCTGGGAACCCCTGATCCTGGCCGGCAGGGTGTCCAACTACCAGCCCGCCATGCTGGACGAGCTCATGGCGGCCGGCGAAGTCCTCTGGTCCGGAGCCGGTGCCCTGCCCGGAAATGACGGCTGGATCAGCCTGCACCTGGCCGACTCAGCGGAACTGACGCTGAACCCTGCACCGGACTACGAACCGGGCGATGCCGGCCTGCGGCTCCTCGACCATCTCCGGAACAACGGCGGCGGATACTTCTTCCGCCAGCTCACGGAGGTGGCAGGGGGCATGGACTCGGTGCTCAGCGACCAGGAAGTGGTGTCCGCCCTCTGGGATCTCGCCTGGGCGGGACGGATCACCGGTGACACCTTCGCGCCCGTCCGGTCGCTGATCGCGGGCGGCCATACGGCACACCGGCAGGTGGCGAAGGCTCCCCGGTCCAGGGCTCCACGGCTGAACAGGCTGGGCCGCTCCCACGGCACCGGGCTGATGGGCTCGGCGGGCCTGGCCGGCGGGCGGTACGGTTCCCAGGGTGCAGCCGCCACTCCCCCAATGGCTGCCGGGCGCTGGTCCGCCCTTCCGCAGCCGGAACTGGATGCCACCATCCATGCCCGGGCTACGGCAGAGCTCCTGCTGGACAGGTATGGGGTGGTGACCCGCGGTTCGGTCATGGCGGAGCAGATCCTGGGCGGCTTCGGCCTGATGTACAAGGTCCTGGCCAGGCTCGAGGAAGCCGGCCGGTGCCGCCGCGGATACTTCATCGAACACCTCGGTGCGGCGCAGTTCGCTGTGCCCGCCACGGTGGACCGGCTGCGCTCGTACGCGGAGGATAGCCAGATCGCCAAACCTGAACCCGTGGCCCTTGCCCTGGCCGCCACGGATCCCGCGAATCCCTACGGCGCTGCCGTCCCCTGGCCGGCCCTGCGGGACGATGCCGGCACCGGACACCGGCCGGGCCGCAAAGCCGGAGCCCTGGTGGTGCTGGTGGACGGCGCCCTGATTCTGTACGTGGAGCGGGGAGGCAAGACACTGCTGGCGTTCTCCGACGACCCCGCCGTCCTTGATGCTGCCGGCGCAGCACTGGTGGGAGTAGTCACCCGCGGAGCCGTGGACAAACTGATTATGGAAAAAGTGAACGGCCAGGGGATTCTGGACACTCCCATTGCCGCTGCCCTCAGCGCTGCCGGCGCCTACTCCACGCCTAAAGGTCTGAGGATCCGTGCCTGAGGGAGATTCCGTCTGGCGGGCCGCCCGGCAACTGCACGAGGCGCTGGCGGGCCAGACACTGACCGCCTCGGACTTCCGGGTACCGCGCTTCGCCACACTGAACCTCACCGGATGGACGGTGACTGAGGTTGTGCCGCGGGGCAAGCACCTGCTCATGCGGGTGAAGGGGCCAGGGGACAAGGCCCTCACCATTCACTCCCATCTGAAGATGGAAGGCACATGGCAGGTCTACCCGCCCGGTGGCAGGTGGCGGAAACCCGGCTTCACCGCGCGGTGCGTGCTGCGCACTGCCGCCGCGGACGCCGTCGGCTTCTCCCTGGGCATCCTGGACGTGGTGGCCACAGCGAACGAGGACTCCATCGTCGGGTTCCTTGGTCCGGACCTCCTGGGCCCGGACTGGGACCTGGACGAAGCCGAACGCCGGCTCCTGGCACGGCCGGAGGTTCCCATCGGCGTGGCCATCCTGGACCAGAGCAACCTCGCCGGCATCGGGAACATCTACCGCTGCGAGGCCTGCTTCCTCTCCGGCATACATCCGGCCACACCCGTGTCCGGGGTGGCGGACCTGCGCACCCTGATGACCGACGCCAAGCAGCTCCTGGAAGCAAACTTGGGCCCGGGCCGCCGCGTCACCATCCTCAACGCCCGCGGCATGCCGGTGGGCAGGATGGCCGGGAGGCCCGGCTATTGGGTGTACCGACGGGACCAGCACCCGTGCCTCAAGTGCGGTACGCCGGTGCGGCGCGGACTGCTGGGGAAACTGAACGGCGAAGAGGAACGCGACATCTACTTTTGCCCCAAGTGCCAGCCCGTCCCGGAATAGCTGGTTTCACCGGCGGCTTCCGGGCCGCCATCCGGTTTCACGTCCGAAGGCGTCCCCCGGGCCACTTTCGGAGTGCCGGCCGGAACCATGAACCAGGGCAGCAGCAGCTGTACCAGCGGCCCAATCGCGAGCGCATAGAGCACGGTTCCCACGCCAACTGACCCGCCCAGCAGCCAGCCTGCCGCGAGGACTACCACCTCGATGAGGGTGCGGGACAACCGGACGGACCACCCTGTGCAGCGCGCGAGTCCGGTCATCAGGCCGTCACGGGCCCCCGGTCCGAACCTGGCACCGATGTAGCATGCCGAGGCGATGCCGTTCAGGAGAACGGCGCCGGCCAGCATGCCCAGCTGTCCTGCAAGGTTGGACAAGGAGGGAATCAAGGCCAGTCCGACGTCGGCGAAGACACCTACCAGAATGGCGTTGCAGAGGGTGCCGAAGCCGGGCCGCTGGCGCAGCGGAATCCACAGCAGGAGCACCAGGAAACTGACGATGATGACCACGACGCCGATGCTCAACCCTGTCCGGTTGGCCACGCCCTGATGGAAAACGTCCCAGGGGTCCAGGCCCAGCCCGGCGCGGATGAAGAGGGCCAGCGAGATGCCGTACATGGCAAGGCCGGTGAAAAGCTGAACGAGTCTGCGGAGCATCATTGGTCCACCCTCCCATCCAACTGGCATTGATTTACATAGCCAGTTTGAGATACTGGCTATATGGCTCCTTCCCTTGGCGCGGCAGCACTCGGCCGCATGCTCGGCACCTGGCACCACGGCGGCGCCCCCGCCTACAGGGAACTGGCCGACGTACTCCGGCTCCTGATCCTCGACGGTCGCGCACCGCTCGACACAGCACTCCCCAGCGAGCGCGCCCTGTGCACCGCGCTGGGCGTCAGCCGCACCACTGTCACCGCGGCCTACTCGACGCTGCGTGAGCAAGGGTTTCTCAGCAGCGGACAGGGCAGCCGCGGCAGGACGCGCATCCCGGAGCGGACCGCCTTCGGCCCGGCCCTCTACAGCCCGCAAACTTCGGCTGCTCCCGCGCTGACGGCTCCCGGCCTGGCCGCGCCCGAAGGGCTGATCGACCTGGCATATTCGGCGCTGCCGGCCAGCGGTGAGGTGGTGCACCGGGCCTTCGCGGCGGCGATGACGGAACTGCCGGCGCTGCTGCCGGGATTCGGGTACGACGCCGTGGGGCTCCTGCCGCTTCGCCAGGCCATTGCCGACAGGTATACGGCGGCCGGCGTTCCCACCGGCCCCGGGCAGATCATGGTCACGTCCGGGGCGCAGCACGCGCTGACCATCATCATCCGCACGCTGGCCGATCGCCAGGACAAGGTCCTGGTGGAACACCCCAGCTACCCCAACGCGCTGGACGCCATCCGTGCCGCCCGCTGCCGCCCCTTGCCTGTCGGTTTCGCCGAGTCCGGCTGGGACCTGCCGGCCCTGGAAACAGCGCTGGCACAGCAGCGGCCCAAGATCGCCTACCTCGTTCCCGACTTCCACAACCCCACAGGCATGATGATGCCCGATGCCCAGCGCCGCCGGCTGGTAGCGGCTGCTGCCGCAGCGGGAACCATACTGATCGCCGACGAGACACTGCGGGAGTTGAACCTCGACGGCGTCCAGTCCACTCCCCTGGCCGGCTTCAGCAGTGCGGTGGTTTCCGTGGGGTCGCTCAGCAAGTCCCACTGGGGCGGCCTGCGCACGGGCTGGATCCGCGCCTCCGAGGCGATGATCCAGCGGTTCACTGCGGCCCGGAGTGTCCTGGACCTGGGCGGACCGGTCATGGAACAGCTGGCCGCGGCCCACCTGGTGCGGGCACTGGATGAACCGCTGCCGGCACTGCTGGACACCCTCAGGGGCAACCGCGCCGCGCTGCTGGACCTGCTGCGGGAGCATCTGCCTGCCTGGCACACGGCACCACCTTCCGGCGGCCTGTCAGTATGGTGCAAGTTGCCTGCCCCCATAAGTACGGCGCTGACTGTGATCGGTCCTGAGCACGGGATCCGGCTGGCCGCCGGGCCGCGATTTGGGTTCGGAGGTGCCTTTGAGCGGTACCTGCGCCTCCCCTTCACCCTCCCACCCAACAAACTCGAAGCCGCCGTGATGGCCCTGCGGGCCGCCCAGGACAGGCTCGACGCCGCACCCCAGCTGCGGCGCTCGCTCACCCAGGCCCCCGCCGTCGCCATCGCCTGATGGCAACCGCCGAGATCGCCGGAACGGTGCCAAATCGCTGTAGCGGAACAGCGCCCCCGCAGCATTCCAGCGATCTCGGCACCTGAAGCGGCAATGGCGGAACAACGGCCCAGCTGGCCTAGGCGTAGACGCGCTCCAGGAATCCGGTCCAGGCCTTGGCCGTGGTCTCCGAATCGCCGGCGCCGCTGAAATCGTGCACCGTCATGCCCACGGGGGCGCCCCACGCGTTGCGGCCGAAGAACCGGTAGAGGGCATCCGCCGTGCGCAGGCCGAGGAAGTGCTCGTTGGAGAAGTCCACCTCGCCCGCAAGCCGGCCCACGCCGTCGAGCTCTACCTCCACCGGGCTGCCCTGCACCGCCGACTCAACGCCCAGCGCCCGGCGGAGCCGTGCAAAGCCGTCCGGCACCTGGGAGCCGGCGGGCCCCTGGATGTCAGTGAACACCACCGGCTTGCCGTCGAAGTGCTGGAGGTACTGGCCCAGGGTGTGCAGGTAGAACTCGGTGTGGCGGCTGGCGCCGTCGTACTGCTCGTCCCAGTTGTCCGCGAAGATCCCGCTGTGGACATAGTGCAGGCGCGCGCGGCCGCCGTCCAGCGGCTCCAGGACGTGCTCCAGCTGGTTGAACCAGCCATCCGGACCGTCCATCCGGGACACCAGGTGGGTAGGGTACTCCTCCACGGTTTTCACGGCGGGCCACTGGTCCGTGGGGAACATCCATCCGGGAGTCCCTGTGGTGACAGCCTCCCAGACCCGCTCCGGCGTACCGGGGAGCTCGGTGTCGTAGACGATTTCGAAGTTGCGGTTGTCAGTCATGGCCTTGCTCCTTGGTTGCGGGTTCGTGTGAGGTTTCGGGGGACGATTTGAGGACGGGATGCAGAGCCACCACCAGTCGGTGGCGCCGCCCGCGGGATGAGGCGCCGGCGTCGTGGTACTTATCCACCAGCTGCGTGACGGCGACGCCCAGCTCTTCGGCGAAGGCGGCACGCTCCGCCGCTGTGCGGAAGGTGATCTCGCCGTCGATGGCGAAGGTGGCGAGCTTTTGCCGGGCCGTAGCAGCTCCGGCGATCAGCTTCCCCACCTCCTGGACCATCCGGCCCGCGAGCGCCAGGAGCCAGAACGCCGAGAACCTGTCGGCAAAGCGCCGCGGATCAGGCGACACGGAAGCCAGGGCCGTGGGTGAGATCAGGTAGGAGGCCGCCGTGGCCTGAAGGATACGCTCGGTAACGTTGCCCTTGCGCCGCTCCTCCACGAGTTCCACCAGGCCGTGCCGCTCCAGCGATTTGAGGTGGTAGTTCACCTTCTGCCGCGGCAGCCCCACCCGGACCGCCAGCTGCGTGGCGGAGGCAGGTTCGGCCAGTTCACGGAGGATGGTGGACCGAATGGGGTCCAGCGAGGCTTCGGCCGCCGCGGGGTCCTCGATCACTGCAATATCCAACATGGGTTAAGTGTGCCAACCGACAACTTTTTTTGTCAAGAACTTTTTTATCGTCGGTACCGCAGGCGGCCAGTCCAGGGCGCGCCGGTAGAATGGACCGGTGATGCAATCCCCCCTTCCCGTGCGCGACGGCGTGAACGCCACCCGTTTGCGGCTCCCTGAAGAGGGCCCGTGGAACACCGCCATGGACTACATGATGCACCGCTGGGGCCACATCGATCCGCAGGGCATCGAGGACAGGTTCGACGCCGGCGAGATCGTGGGCGAGGGCGGCGTGCCCCTAAGCCGGCACACCAGGCTCGAAGACCACACCTTCATCTGGTACTACCGCACGCTTCCCCCGGAAACCCGGATCCCCGTGGACCTCAGCATCCTGCACCAGGACGAACACCTGCTGGTGGTGGACAAGCCCCACTTCCTGCCCACCACTCCGGGCGGCACCTACATCCAGGAATCGGCCCTGGTGCGGCTGCGGAACCAGCTGGACCTGCCGGATCTGATCCCCATGCACCGGCTGGACCGCATGACCGCCGGCGTCCTGCTGTTCTCCACCAACCCGCAGACGCGCGGCAAGTACCAGGTGCTGTTCGAGAAGCGCCAGGTGCAGAAGGAGTACGAGTGCGTTTCGGCCGCTGAACCCGCGCCGGGACATCCCGCCGTCGGCTTCCCCGTGGTGGTCCGCAACCGGATGACCAAGTCCCGCAGCTACCTGCTGGCGGAGGTGGTGGAGGGCGAGCCGAACGCGGAGACGCGGATTGAGCGGCTGGAAATGCTCGACGGCGGCGCCTCCGCGGGTGCCGACGGCAGCATCGCCGCGGCGCCGGACAGTCCCACCCGCCTTGCCCGGTACCGACTGGAACCGCACACGGGCAAGACCCACCAGCTGCGCGTCCACATGGCCTCGCTGGGACTCGGGATCGTCAACGACGCCTTCTACCCCGAGCTGCTGGACAAGGTCCCGGACGACTACACAAAACCCCTGCAGCTGCTGGCCCGCGGCATCCGGTTCGTGGATCCGATCTCTGGCAGCCCGGTGGAATACCGCAGCAGCCTCGAGCTCAGCGAAACGGTCCGCCTCCGCTCGCGGACGGTGCCGGAAAACTTCGGGAATCCTGCGGCCTGACCCCGGCAGCCGGGCCGTGAAAGTGCGGTACCTTGTGGCAATGGACTTCGGCAGCGCCGACAGCTGGGGAGAGGCGATCTATTTCTGGATCATCCCCGTGGTCCTTGGCGACGCCATCTTTCCACCCATCCCGTCCGAAATGGTGGTCATCACCGGCGGCGCGCTGTCCGCTGACGGCAGGGCGAACATCTTCCTGGTGCTCGCCCTCGCCGCCATTGCATCGTGGACGGGCGACATCGTGGTGTTCCAGTTGTTCCGCCGCCGCCTGAGCCATGTGCTGGACCGCTGGAAATGGGGCCGCCGGGTGCATCAGGGCATCCACGTCGCCCTCGCGAAGGCCGGCAGGTCCTCCACCTACGGGGCCATCATCGGTGCCAGGTTCATTCCGGGCGGCCGGCTAGCCACCTCCGCCGCCGCCGGCATTGCCAATGTTTCGGTCCGGGGCTTCAGCCTGTGCGCGGGCCTCGGGGCGGTGCTGTGGGCCTGCTGGCTGGTGGGGCTCGGCTACTTCACGGGATCGGCAACGAAGCTGCCATTCTGGGCGAGTTCCCTCATCGGCGTGGCGCTCGGCCTCGTGGTGGGCGCCGTCGTCGGAATCATCGTGACCCGCCGCCGCGGCAACCGCTCCCCCGTGGAGGAGCCCGGGCCGCTGGGCTGAACCGGGGCTGTGCTGGACCGCGGCCTAAACGGACTCCGGCCGGTTCAGGCGGACAGCCTCAAACCGGCAGCCACTTGCCCCGGCTGCGCCGCAGCACGCTCAGGGCACCTGTCAGCGAAACGCGTTCGACGGCGTCGCGCATCATGGCCGCCGATTCCACCGCCTGCCGGTTCTCGCCGCTGTATTCGGTGGCCTCCACCAGGAAGCGCAGGTTGAGCAGCGGCACCCCGCCGGCGATCTGCAGCTGGTGCGACTCAACGTGGTGGCGGGTTCCCAGCGCCTCGACGGCGGCGTCCATCACGGATTCGGGAGCGTTGCCCGGCCGGAGCCCGGTGATCTTCAGGCGGGTCTGGAACGAAGGCATGCCCTCAACCTTATCGAAACGCGCGCTCACATCCCGGGCTTAAAACCCGAACCCCCGCTCACTCTCTTCAGGAGAGTGAGCGGGGGTTGCGGTTTTAAGCACCACGAGTGAGCGCGCGTTCCGGGGAAAAGCACCACGAGTGAGCGCGCGTGAGGTCTAGCCGGTGTTGCGGAGGCCGGCTGCCACACCGTTGACCGTGATGAGCATGGCCCGCTGGAGGCGTTCGTCGATCTCGCCGTTGCTCATGCCCTCGCCGGCTTCCGCGCGGACACGGCGAAGCAGTTCCACCTGGAGGTAGCTGATGGGGTCCAGGTACTGGTCGCGGACCTCGAGGGAACGCTTGAGCGTGGGCTGGGCGTCCAGGAGGACGTGCTCACCGGTGAGGTTCTGCACCTCTGCCACCGTGAGTTCGTATTCGTCACGGATGGCACGGAAGATGTGGTGCAGCTCTTTGGGGACCAAAGTATCCACGTAGTAGCCGGCAATATCCAGGTCCGTCTTGGCGAGCGTCATCTCCACGTTGGAGAGCACGGAGCGGAAGAAGTGCCAGTGCCCGATCATCTCCACCAGCTGCTCGGAGTTGCCGGCTTCGCGGGCGGCCTTGAGCCCTGACCCCACGCCGAACCAGCCGGGGACGATCTGCCGTGACTGGGTCCAGCCGAAAACCCACGGGATGGCACGGAGCCCGCCAAGGCCCGCACCCGAGTCGGGGCGTTTGGACGGGCGGGAGCCGATGTTCAGCGACCCGAGCTGCTCCACCGGGGTGGAGGCCATGAAGTACGCCGGCAGGTCCGGGTGGTCGATCAGGCTGCGGTACCGCTCGAAGGCGGCGTCCGAGATGGTTTCCATGACGTGCGCGTAGCGTTCGCGCTGGTCGTCGGAGGTCCGCGGGTCGCGGTGCAGCGCGGAGCCCTGGAGCACGGCAGCCAGCGAGAGCTCCAGGTTTTCACGGGCAAGCTCAGGCAGCGAGTACTTGTCAGAGATGACTTCGCCCTGCTCGGTGAACTTGATTTCGCCTTCCAGGACGCCGTTGGGCTGGGCCAGGATGGCGTCGTAAGTGGGTCCGCCGCCGCGGCCCACGGATCCGCCGCGGCCGTGGAACAGGCGGACGCGGACGCCGTGCTTTGCGGCGATGTCACGCAGCTTGCGCTGGGTCTTGTGGATTTCCCACTGGCTGGTCATCACGCCGGATTCCTTGTTGGAGTCCGAGTAGCCCAGCATGACTTCCTGGACGTCCCCGCGCAGCCGCACCAGTTCGCGGTAGGACGGGTCGGAGAGGAGCTGGTCGATGATTTCGGCGGAGGCGCGGAGTTCCTCCACGGTTTCCAGCAGCGGCGCGAACCCCAGCTTGGCGTAGGGCTTCTCGCCGAAGAGGTTGACCAGGCCGGCCTCGCGGGCGATCACGGCGGCAGCCAGAACGTCGTCCGCGCCGCGGGTCATGGAGATGATGTAGGTCTCGATGACGTCCGGGCCGTACATGCGCAGGGCCCGGCGGATCTCCCTGAAGACGTCGTACGTGCCGTCAGCAGCGCCGTCGAGCTTGATCGGGTGGCCGGACAGCGGGCGGCGGGAGGCGAGCTCGGAACCCAGTACCTCAAAGCGTTCCTTGCGGCTCAGTTCGGCGTAGTGCAGCCCGGGGCCGCCGATGCGGTCCATGAGCTGCCCGACGGCGTCGTGGTGGTGATCAGCATGCTCACGGATGTCGAGGGTGGCCAGGTGCAGGCCGAAGGACGCGATGGCGCGGCGGACCCGGGCGAGGGCACCGTCGGCAGCCAGCGACGCCGAGTGGTTGCGGAGCGACAGCTCCAGCAGGTCGAGGTCTGCCAGGAGTTCGTCCGTGCTGCTGTAGTCGCGCCCGTGCTCGTGGTTCGAGTTCGCCACGACGCGCTTGCCGGTGTTGATCAGCTTGGCCTTGATGCAGGTCAGCTTCAGCCGGTAGGGCTCCTGGGCATTCAGTTCCAGGACACGCTTGTCCAGGCCGGGCAACTTCTGCAGGTCGGCTTCGATGGAGTCCAGCAGCACCTGGTCCGCGCCGGCGAGGGCCGTGGAGTTGGAGAGGATGGAGATCAGTTCGTCGATCATGCCGATGCTGATGCGGATGGCGTTCTGGTTCTGGATCTGGAGGATCTCGCGGGTGACCGCTGCCGTCACGTTGGGGTTGCCGTCGCGGTCACCGCCGATCCAGGAGCCGAACTTCACCGGGGCGTCCTGTGCGGCCAGGGTGACGCCGTGTTCGCCGAGGAGTTCGGACAGCTCGGACAGCATCTCCGGCATGGCGTCGGTGAGGATACCGCCCAGGTAGTAGATGGCGTTCCGGGCCTCATCCACCGGGGTGGGCCGGACCTGGCGGAGTTCGTCGGTCTGCCACATCTGGTCGATGATTTCGGCAAGCTGCCGGTCCTGGCGGCGGCGTGCAGTGGTGCCCTCGATGGTGGGCTGGGCCAGGACGTCGGAGAGCTTGCGGATCTTGTCCAGCACCGAGCGGCGGGAGGCCTCGGTGGGGTGGGCCGTGAAGATGGGGCGGACGTCCAGTCCGTTGACCACTTCCTGCAGGACCTCGGGTCCGGCCTGGCCGGCGATCTCGGCTACCGTCTTGGCCAGCCAGCCGTCCTTCTCCGCACGGGTGCGCAGGCCACGGACGCGGTGGACCTGTTCGGCGGCGTTGGCCAGGTGGAAATAGAACGCGAAGGCGCGCACCAGGTCCGTTGCCTGCTCAATCGGCAGGGAGCCCAGGAGTTCGCGGACCTGGGCGACGACGTCGTGGGCGCTCCACGGACCGGTGGCGTCGGCGCCGCCGCGGGCAGCCTCCTTGGATTCCTTGGTGAGGAGGCGGACCTGCTCCACGAGGTCAAGGAGTTCGGGCCCGTGCTGGCGGACCAGGGATTCGCCCAGCAGGGTGGAGACCCGGCGGACGTCTGCCCTGAGTTCGGAGGCAAGATCGGATTCGGGGTGTGCTGCAGTGTGAGCCATGGAAGCAATCTTTCGAGGGTTTCGGACTTGGCTCGTACACTGCGCTGGATACTGTGAGCCACGTTACTAGCAGAAGATGCTACCCCTTTGGCACGGCGAAGGCAGAATGTGTCTCAGACTGTGTCACCCTCCCCGCACCACCTTGAAGTTGAAATCCGGGGTGCCCAGGGCCCCGAAGAGGCGCAGCCACAGCGGAAGCACCATCTCCGCCCCGCGGGCCGACGTGATATCGCCAAGGTCGATGATGTCCCGGTGGCCCAGCGCCTGCAGCAGCCCTGTGACCTGGGCTTTGGCCTCGCTGTTATCGCCTGAGACGAACACGGAATGGTCACCGTCCGCCAGCTTTCCCGGGTCAACCATGAGTCCCGCGTTCATGGTGTTGAGGGTCTTGACCACCCTCGCGTCCGGGAAGGACCGCTGGATCCGCTCCCCCAGGCTTTCAGTGTTGACCGGGTTCAGGACCGGCGGCATTCCCTGCGAGAAGTCGAGCGGGTTGGACACGTCCAGCAGGACCTTCCCGGCCAGATTGGCACCCCCGGCGGCAGCAAGGGCCGCTAGCGACGCAGCTCCGTTGGTGGCATTGACCACCATGTCGCCTTCTTCCGCGGCTGCGGCGAACGTCTCCAGCCGGATGCTCTGGTGCGCCGCCTGCCACTCGTTGAATGGCTGCCCGCCCATGGGGCCAGGCTCCGTACGGCGGGCAGTCTCCGCAGGATCCCTGGTTCCCATCACCACTTCATGCCCCAGGGAGCTGAACGCCGCGGCGAGCGTCCGGCCCACGGTGCCGGTTCCAAAGACTGCGATCTTCATGATTTCTCCTGCTCGCCGGATCCCTGCCTCTTGCATCACGAGCGTACCTTCGCTGGCCGGCGCCGCAAGGGGCAGGATCCGCGGCGGACGCCCCGGAATGAATGGGGGCCGGCACCGGTTGTACGGGCAGACGAGATGGGAAGGAATCATGAGCACCACCACACCCGCAGGGACCACCGCGCCAACCGCCAAACTCGAGCGCTGGCAGCGTTTCCGCGCCAACCGGGACAAGGCCCTGGCCGCCGGGCACGGCTGGCTCACGCTCACCTCCTTCCAGTGGCTGGAGGACTCCCCTGCCGCCGTCGAGCTCGTCCCCGGTTTGTGGTCCGCCCAGGGCAACGGGTCCGCGGAAGGCGCCGGCACACGGGAACGCACGACGGCGGTACTCACCGCAGTGCCTTCCGACGGCCTCACGCTGGTGGAGACGAGCGAAACGGTGGACGGGACCATCACCGCGGTCCTCGCCGATGAGGAATCCCTGATGTGGGTGCAGTTCGGCGGCCCCGCCGGCGACCGGACGGTGGTGGAACTGGCCATGCGCGGAGGCCGGTACGCGATCCGCACCCGGGACGCTGAGTCGCCGGTGTTCACCGAATTCGACGGCGTGCCCACCTACCCCTACAACCCGGAGTGGGAAGTGACGGCCCGCTTTGAGCCGTACCAAGCACCGGTTGATGTCCCGATCAGCACCGCCAACCCTTTGGTGGACGGCGTCCACCGGACCGTGGGCGAGGTGGTGTTCAGGCTTCCCGGCAGTCCCCACGAGTTCCGGCTGCAGGCCGAGGAGGAGAAGCTCGGGGCATTGACAGTCACGTTCCATGACGAGACGAACGGCGATACAACAGATGACTGGCGGAAGGTCTCGGCGCCCCGGCCGCGGCCGAATCCGGACGGCAGCTTCACGGTGGTCCTCGATTTCAACCGGGCCATCAACTATCCCAGCGCCTTCACGCCCTACGGAACCTGCCCCATGCCGGTCCGGAACAACAGCCTGGATACCCGGGTGGAGGCGGGCGAGAAGCAGCCGTACCCGGCGTAGTCTCGGCCGGCGCAACCACAGGCGCCCAGCCCCGGGCAACCACCCGGGGCCGGGCTCAGGCGATCGCCGAAATCCCGGTGATGGCCCGCCCCACAATCAGGGTATTGATCTCGTAGGACCCCTCATAGGTGTAAATGGCCTCGGCGTCGGCGAAGATCTTGGCCATCCGGTAATCGGTGACGATGCCGTTCCCGCCCAGGATGGAGCGGCCCAGCGCCACGGTTTCCCGCATCCTGGCGCTGGCGTAAGACTTGGCCAGCGCCACCTGGGCCATGTCAGCCGAGCCTTCCTCCTGCAGCCTGGCCAGCTGGACCAGCATCCCCATGCTGGCCACGGCGTTGCCCAGCATGGTCACCAGCTGCTGCTGGATCAGCTGGAAGTGGGCCAGCGGCCGGCCGAACTGCTGCCGCTCCACGGCGTACTGCCGGGCAACGTCGAATGCCGCAAGCTGCTGCCCCACGGCCTGCCAGGCCACCATGATCCGTGAACTGCGCAGGAGCTCCTTGGTGTCGTCAAAGCTGCTGACCTGCGTGAACCGGTCGGCTTCGGCCACCCTGACGTCCTTGAGGACGATGTCCGCGTTCTGCACCGTGCGAAGGGCGATCTTGTTCTCGATCCGGCTGCGGGTGATGCCCGGCAGCGTGGCGTCCACGATGAATCCCCGCACCGCCCCGGCCGGGCTGTCCGGCCCGGCCGTTTCGTCGCGTGCCCACACGAGCATGTAGTCGCAGAACGTCCCGTTGCCGATCCACCGCTTGGCACCGTTGAGCACCCAGGTGTCGCCGCCGTCGTCGTCCTCGCCTGTGACGGAGGAGATCCGCCGCGCCGTGGTTTCCATGCCGCCGGCCACGTCGGAGCCGTGCAGGGGCTCCGTAAGCGCGAATGCTCCGGTGATGCGGAGGTCCGAGGCGTCGGCGAGGAGCCGTTCCTTCTGGCCCTCGGATCCGAAGGCGTGCAGGGACTGGACGAACAGGTCATGGTGCACCAGGAAGAACGTGGCGATCGAGGTGTCCACCCGGGTCATTTCGGCGATAACCAGCCCTGCGAACAGGTGGCTGTAGCCGCGCTGGGACGGGGTGCTCAGCTCCAGGGCGGCGAGCTTGGGCAGGATGTGGGCGGGGAACTCGGCACTGTTCCACCAGTCCCCGGCGTAAGGGGCGATCTCCGCGGCGAGGAAGTCCCGGAGCTCGGCGAGCTTGTTCCGTTCCGCCTGGCTGAGCAGGGATTCGACGGCGAAGAAGTCTGCGTCCGGCAGCCCAGCGGCGGCCGAACGCCCGGCGTCGCTCATTTGGGCCCCATCCGGATGGCGCCGTCAAGGCGGATGGTCTCGCCGTTCAGCATGGCGTTGTCCACGATGTGCAGCACCAGTTTGGCGTACTCGCCGGGCCTGCCCAGCCTGGACGGGTGCGGTACCTGCGCTCCGAGCGAGTCCTGGGCTTCCTGCGGCAGGCCCGCCATCATGGGCGTTTCGAAGATGCCGGGCGCGATGGTGACCACCCGGACCAACGAGCGCGCCAGTTCACGGGCGATGGGCAGGGTCATGGCCGCTACCGCACCCTTGGAGGCGGCATAGGCGGGTTGCCCGATCTGCCCTTCGAAGGCGGCCACGGAGGCGGTGTTGATGATGACGCCCCGCTCGGGACCGCCGAGCTCCGTGCTGGCCGGCTCCGTGGCCACCATCGCCTCGGCGGCCAGGCGCAGCACATTGAACGTCCCGATGAGGTTCACCTGGACCACGCGGTTGAACGCTTCGAGCGGCAGCACGCCGTCGCGGCCCAAAACCTTGCCGGGGGTGGCGATGCCCGCGCAGTTCACCACGATCCGCAGCGGCCCCAGCCCGGAGGCGGTGGCGACGGCGGCCCGCACCTCAGCCTCGCTGGTCACGTCCGCGGGGGCGAAGACTGCGGACTGGCCGGATGCGTGCGTTTCCACGGACGCGTTCAGTTCCTGTGCCAGCTCCGCGCCGGCCGAGGACGGGAGGTCCACCAGCACCACCGACGCTCCGGCCTGGAACAGCGCCCGGGCCGTGGCAGCCCCCAGGCCCGATGCACCCCCGGTGATCAGTGCTGCACTGCCTCTGACATCCATGCATCCTCCTTGATGTGGCCCCCGAAAGCGCAGGCGGACCGCGACGTATCAGTTAGTCAATGTTAACTGAAATGCCGCCGCACTGCACGCTCCGGACGCCCCGGGTCCGGACAGGCAGCATCGGGACCGGCAGCATGGCTAGGCTGGGCCCATGACGTCCAGTGATGCCTCCCCTCCCGACTGGCAGCAGCGTGCCAATCATGCAGCACGGTCCGTCACCGCGCTGTTCGGCCGCAAGCTGCTGTTCCTGCCGAATACGCACCTGGCGGCGGTGACCTGGCAGGGCGGCGGGCGGACGCATGGCTGGCGCGGGAAGCTGCGCACTCTCGCCGAAGGCACGGCGCTGCTCAACCCCTGGCACTACTGGTGGCAGGCACACTACGTCGACTGCCTGGTGGACACCGGCCGGCGGGAGTTGGGAAGCGGCGCCACTCCGGCGGCGCGGTTTAACGGCCCCGCCAATCCCAGCGCCGGCCACCTGGCGTCCCGCCTGGTGACGGGCATCCGGCTGCGCAACGCCTTCACAGTGGTCAACAACTACTACGACGACATGGCCTGGCTGGCCCTTGCCACCCACCGCCTTGACCGGCTCGCCGAGGAAACCCGGCGGCCGGGACGAGGCCGCAACGCGCGGGTCCGCCGTTCCCTGACCCTGCAGTTCGATGCCGCCGGAACCGATGACCTGGGCGGCGGCGTGTTCTGGAGCAAGAAGCGGGACTTCAAGAACACCCCGGCCAACGGCCCCGTGGCGCTGTACTACGCCCGTACCGGCGAGACGGCCAAGGCCCAGGCGCTGATCGACTGGCTGGACGCCACGCTGTTCGACGCGGATCAGCACCTGTACCTCGATGGGGCGCGCGCCGGCACGGCAGGGGAAGTGCTGGTGGAGCGCACCGTTTACACCTACAACCAGGGGCCGGCGCTGGGCGCGCTGCTCGAATTGGGCGGAGACGCCAACCTGGCCAGGGCGGCATCGGTGGTGGACGGGGTGGAGCGGCTGCTGACCGTCGCCACCCCCACACCGGGACAGGGCAGCGTGCTCCGCTGCGAAGGAACGGGCGACGGCGGCCTCTTCACCGGCATCCTGTGCCGATACCTGGCGCTGGCCGCGAGGGACGCCCGGCTCCCCGAAGGGACACGCCGCACCGCGGCCCGCCTGGTCACCGACACGGCAGAGGCATTCTGGGACGGCCGCCGCACCGTGGAGCCCGGCGAATCAGCCCGGGCGATGCCGGACGCCAGCGTCTTCTCCCTGCACGCCAACACACCCGCCGCACGCACCTACCCGGCGGGCGCCGCCGTCGAACTTTCCACCCAGCTGCAGGCCTGGATGACGATCGAAGCCGCCGCGCTGCTCACTGCGCCCTAGAATTAAGTCACGCCATACTTCCGTAATTATTGTGATGCTGGTCACCTTAAGCGCTTTCCCTGTGGCTGCTTAGGGTTGCCTACCCTACAGTTTTGCGAGGGCCCTTCCCCACGGCCCACACGGACCGGCACCACCGGTCCCCCTGACATTTCCCAGAAAGCAGCTCCTCAATGAAGATCCGCAACCGCGCCCTGGCCGGCATCTCCCTTGCCGCGTCCGCTGTCCTCGGCCTGACCGCCTGTGGCGGCAGCACCACGCCCGCAGCTACGTCCTCCGCATCCGGCAGCGCCGCCGGGGCATCCGGCGAAATCACCGTGTACAACGCCCAGCACGAAAGCCTCACCAAGGAATGGGTTGACGCCTTCACCGCCGAGACCGGCATCAAGGTGACCATGCGCCAGGGGTCGGACACCGAGCTGTCCAACCAGATCATCCAGGAAGGACAGGCCTCCCCCGCCGATGTCTTCCTCACGGAAAACTCCCCGGCAATGACCCAGGTGGAAAACGCCGACCTGTTCGCCGATGTGGACAAGGCCACCCTGGAGCAGGTCCCCACGGAATTCCAGCCCTCCACCGGCAAGTGGACCGGCATCGCTGCCCGCTCCACCGTCCTGGTCTACGACAAGACCAAGATCTCCGAGGACCAGCTCCCCAAGTCGATGCTTGACCTGGCCAAGCCGGAATGGAAGGGCAAGTGGGCCGCTTCCCCCACCGGCGCGGACTTCCAGGCCATCGTCTCGGCATTGCTGGAACTCAAGGGCGAAGACGCCACCGAGGAATGGCTGCAGGGCATGAAGGAGAACTTCAAGGCCTACAAGGGCAACAGCACCGCCATGAAGGCCGTCAACGCCGGTGAAGTGGATGCCGCCCTGATCTACCACTACTACTACTACGGCGACCAGGCGAAGACCGGCGAGAACTCCAAGAACGTCACGCCGTACTACTTCAAGAACCAGGACCCGGGCGCGTTCCTGTCCGTCTCCGGCGGCGGCGTGCTGAAGTCCTCCAAGAACGCTGCGGCCGCGCAGGAATTCCTGAAGTTCATCACCGGAAAGAAGGGCCAGGAGGTCCTGAAGACCGGCACGTCCTTCGAGTACGCCATCGCCTCCGACGTTCCCGCCAACGACAAGCTTGTCCCCATCAAGGACCTGCAGGCCCCCACGGTGGACGCCGCGAAGCTCAACTCCGAGAAGGTCACCGACCTGATGACCAAGGCAGGACTCCTCTAATTCCGTGACCACCGATCTATCGGCTCCCCCTTCGGGCGGGAGCACGACGACGGCGGGCCGGGGCAAGCGCCCCCGCCCGCCTTTCGGCGTTTCCGCAGTGTCCATCGTGGCGGTGCTGATCGCCTTGTTCTCCCTCGTTCCCCTGGGGTACGTGGCCTACATGACGGTGGCAACCGGCTGGGACACCGCCGTCGCCCTGATCTTCCGGCCGCGCGTGATGGAGCTGCTGCTGAACACGCTGCTGCTGACCATCATCACGGTGCCGCTTTGCCTGCTGCTGGGGGTGGCGGGTGCGTGGCTGGTGGAGCGCACCAGCCTCCGCGGCCACCGGATCTGGGCGGTCCTCCTGGCCGCCCCGCTAGCCATCCCGGCGTTCGTCAACAGCTACGCCTGGGTCTCGGCGGTGCCCTCGATGGGCGGGCTGTGGTCCGGTGTCCTGATCGCCACGCTCTCCTATTTCCCCCTGGTCTACATCCCGGCAGCGGCGTCCCTGAGCCGGCTGGACCCGGCCATCGAACAGTCCGCCGCCGCCCTGGGCCTGGGCAACTGGGCCACGTTCTTCCGGGTGGTGCTCCCCCAACTCCGCATCGCGATGACCGGCGGCGCGCTGCTGGTTTCGCTGCACCTGCTGGCCGAATACGGCGCCTTCGCGATGATCCGGTTCGACACGTTCACCACCGCGATCATGGTGCAGTACCAGTCCACCTTCAACGGCGCCGCCGGGAACATGCTGGCCAGCGTCCTGGTGTTCTTCTGCCTGCTCCTGCTGGTGGCCGAAGTCCGGAGCCGCGGCACCGCCCGGTACGCCCGGATCGGGCCGGGCGCCCAGGGCCGGGCGCTGCGGCTGCCCCTGCACGTTTACCAGCTGCCGTCCCAGCTGTTCCTGCTGGCACTGACGGCACTGGCTTTGGGACTCCCGCTGTTCTTCGTCCTGCGCTGGACCGCGCTCGGCGGGGCCCCGGCGTGGGCAGCCGACGAGTTCCTCCCCGCCCTCCTGGCTACCCTGGGCTACGGCCTTGCCGGCGCGGCGGCCACTATCGTGGTGGCCTTCCCCATGGCTTACCTGGCGGTCCGGCATCCCGGCTGGTTCAGCAAGTCCCTGGAACTGTCCAACTACATCACCAGCTCGTTGCCGGGCATCGTGGTGGGCCTGGCCTTCGTCACGGTCAGCATCCGGCTGGTTCCGGGCGTGTACCAGACCGCCGGCGTGCTGGTGGCAGCCTACGTGCTGCTGTTCCTGCCGCGTGCCCTGGTCAGCCTCCGCGCCGGGCTCGCCCAGGCGCCCAAGGAACTGGACGAGGCCGCGCAGTCCCTGGGCAAGCCGCCGCTGGCGTCGTTCATCCGGGTGACCCTCCGGCTCACCGCACCGGCGGCGGCCGGCGGCGCCGCCCTGGTGTTCCTGGCCATCGCCAATGAGCTGACGGCCACGCTGCTGCTGTCCCCCAACGGCACCCGCACCCTCGCCACCGAATTTTGGAGCAAGAGCAGCGAGATCGACTACGCCGGCGCCGCCCCCTACGCGCTGCTGATGATCCTGCTCTCGGCACCGATGACCTACCTCCTCTTCCAACAGTCCAAGAAAGTAGCCGGACAGTGACAGCACCATCCACATCGAGGTTGCCGGAGCCCCGGGTCTCCCCGTCGGTGGCGGCCAGCACCAACCCGCACCTGCAGATCACCGATGTCACCAAGAACTTCGGCCCGCAGGAGGTCCTGAAGGGCGTCAACCTGGCCGTGTCCAAGGGCGGCACCACCGCCATTGTGGGCCCCTCCGGTTCCGGCAAGACCACGCTGCTGCGGCTCATCGCCGGGTTCGAACACCCGCTGGCCGGCCGCATCGCCCTGAACGGCACCACTGTGGCCGGCGACGGCGTCTGGGTTCCCGCCCACAAGCGCCACATCGGCTACGTGGCCCAGGACGGTGCCCTCTTCCCGCACCTCACGGTGGGGCAGAACATCGCTTTTGGACTGGACACCGCAAAACTGTCCGGCGGCCGCCGTGCCGTGGCGGGCCGCGTCAGCGACCTCCTGGAAATGGTGTCGCTGGACCCGGCGATGGCCAAGCGCCGGCCCCACCAGCTCTCCGGCGGCCAGCAGCAGCGCGTCGCACTGGCCCGGGCGCTGGCCCGCGAACCGGAACTCATGCTCCTCGACGAACCGTTTTCCGCGCTCGACGCCGGGCTTCGCGTCGCCACCCGCCGGGCCGTGGCAAAGGTCCTCGCCGAGGCCGGGGTCACCACCATCCTGGTCACGCACGACCAGGCCGAAGCACTGTCCTTCGCGGATCAGGTGGCCGTCATGCGCGGCGGAAAGCTGGCCCAGATCGGCAACCCGTTCGTGGTGTACACCCGCCCCGCAGACCGGGCCACCGCGGAGTTCCTGGGGGACGCCGTCATCCTGGACGCCTGGATGGAGGGATCGCTTGCCACCTGCTCGCTGGGCGGCATCCCCGTCCGGCGGCCGCCGGCCCAGGGCCCGGTCCAGCTCATGCTCCGGCCAGAGCAGATCCGGATCGCCGAGGACGGCGACATCCGCGGCGTAGTGGTGGACACGGACTACTTCGGCCCGGAAACCACCGTCCGGCTGAAGCTGGCGGTCCCGCCCGAACTGGCCGGGCGCTCCGACCACCGCTATCCCGGCGGCGGGGAAATCATCACCATCCGCCACTGGAACGCCTCCATCGCCCGGCCGGGCATGGAACTTTGCCTCCGCGTCGTGGGCGAGGGCGTGGCGTTTCCCGCCGATCAGGGCCCGGCGGCAGGCGGCGCTGCCCCCGGGAAGTCCTAGCGGATCGAGGCCAGCGGCGTGACGGTGCCCTTCCGCACCGTCACGTCACCGCCGTCCGCCGCAAGCCGGACCTCTTTTGCACCGGCCGGCGGGAACACCAGGGACGTCAGCGTCTGCCGGCCCCCGTCCGCGAAAACCTCTACCGAGGACCGGTCCACGTACACGGTCAGGCGCACCGTGTCACTGCCGGCCGCCGCTGCCGGCGCAGCCTCCGCTGAACCGCCGGCTCCGGTCCGGACCTGGCTGTAGGCCGCGTCCACCTTGGAATCGGCGGTGGCGACAGCATCCCCGTCGCGGGCCACGAACGCCCTGCCTGCCCTGAAGTCGTAGCCCACGGTGGCGTAGGTCTTCCCGGCATTTTGCAGGAGGACCCGGGCTTCCCCCGCTCCGTTGGCGGGCTTTTCGAGCTCAACGTCCACTTTGAACGCGTCGCTTTCCGGTAGAGGCAGTGCTTTCCCGGCGCCCAGGCTCCCTGCCGGCACCTCGCTGGCCTCCCCCTCCAGCGACTGCAGCGCGGGGGTGGGTGCCGAGACCAAAGCCGGCTGGCCGCCGTCGGACTCCAAACGGATGTCCCGCACCACGGACGCCGTACCGAACCAGCCGTCCGTGGGCAGGTCCCGGGCATAGGCCCAGTTGTTCATCCAGCCGATGGCATGCCGTGATGCCTTGCGCTGGCCGTCCGTCAGGCGGGGATCGTCCCAGGTGACGGCGGCGTAGAAGTCCGCGCCGTCGTCGAGCCACTGGTGGCCGCCCTCCGGCGTGAAGGCCTCCCCGTCAAAGCTGCCGGTCCAGTACGCCAGGCCGGTGGTGCGGCCTTCCCCTGCCCCGTTGGCGCCTGCAGCGAGGACCCAGGTGCGCTTGGCGGGGTCGCCGTCCACGTCCATCTGGAAGAAGTCCGGGCATTCCAGGACGCCCATTCCGTCCTGCTCGAACGCGGAAACGTACGTCCACTTCTTCAGGTCCGGCGAGGTGTAGAAGCCGATCTTGTGGCCCTCGGCGAGCAGCATGAGCCAACGGTTGTTCGCGTCGTCCCACACGATCCGGGGGTCGCGCCAGTGCTCGGCGCCGGGGTTGTCCATGACGGGATTGCCGTCGTAGCCCTTGAAGCTGTAGCCGTTGTCCGTGGAGTAGAACAGCGACTGGCGCTGCACGCCGGCATCCTGTTGCGTGAGGACGGCGATCACGGCGCCCTTGCCGAACCCTGCAGTCCCCTCCGTGTCCACCACCGCGGAGCCTGTCTCAATGTCGCCCAGTCCGTTGCGGAACTTTTCGATGGCCACGCCCTCGTTTTTCCAGTGCACCAGGTCTGTGCTGGTGGCGTGGAACCACTCGGTGCCGTTCCCTTCCGGGTAGTCGGCGTTGTAGAGGTAGTAGTAGTGCCAGAGCCCGTCCTTGAGGAACGGCCGCTGGGGGTCATTCATCCAGCGCTGGTCCGGGGTGAGGTGGTAGGCGGGCCGGTAGCCGGGATCCTTCGCCGGGGCCGCGAGCGCGGCGGCGTCGGGAGCGGGGAAAGTCCTGCTGTTGCCCAAGTCCGTAAGGAGGGCGTCGCGGGCCTCCGCGCTGATGCAATCCGGCAACCGGACACTGCCGGCATCCGCGGACACCGTGTCCGACACACTGCTCCGCAGGTAGGCCCTGCCCTCCACCCGCGCCCCGGCCAGCCAGCCCGCTCCGCACTCGATGCTCCGGACATCCTCTGCGCCGTCCGCCGGGACTTCTTCCCCGCGCTCGAACAGCGTCCGGTCCTTGCCCTTGAGCCACAGCGAGGCGTAACCGCCGGACCGGTCCTTCGACGTCTCCTGTGCGGCCGCCACCCCGTCCAGCACCCGCCCGGCCGTGGCTTCCGGGCCGGTGCGCGCCCGCCCGGCCAGGACCAGGGAGAGGACCAGCACGACGACGGCCGCCACCGCCACCGCGGCCCAGAGGACGGGGCGGCGCTTCACAGCCGTGGCGAGCGCAGGGAGGACAGTACGGGGTGATGTTCGGGGCATGGTTTCAATCCGTCGCTGAACGCGCAAGTGCCGTCCCGGTTAGGGGAACGGCACCAGCGCAAGTAAGCCATCAAATTTACCTGTCCGCTGCCCGGAACCCAACTGCGCAGCCATCGCCGCACGTCAGTGGCGTAACGTTTTGGCACCAGCGGTTCCAGGGACATGGGTCAGTGGCCCGCTTAGGGCTGCGGAGCGTCCCCGGGACGCTTCTTCTGTGGATACGGTGCCTCGCCGCGGGCCAGCATCTCAACGAATCCCGCGATCTTCCGCTCCCGAGTGGCCGCCTGCTTCACCGAGTTGGTCCGGTAGATCAAGGCAAAACGGTTGGTCCTGGTCAGGACATCGAACATCGCCTGCGCTGCCGGAACCGCGGCAATGGCGGCGGCCAGGTCCTCGGGAACTTCAGCCGTGGCCTGACCGCCGTAGGCCTTGTCCCAGCGGCCATCCGCTTTCGCAGACTCCACGGCCTCCCTGCCGGCCTCGGTCATCCTGCCCGCTTCCTCCAGCCGGGCAATGTGGCCAACATTCCGTGCGGACCAGGGGCTCCGTGGACCCCGCCGGGTCATGCGCTGGAAGGACGTTTCGTCGTCACGCCTCCTGCCCTGTCCGTCGATCCAGCCAAAGCACAGAGCCTCGTCCAGCGCCGCGGCATAATCGAGTTCCGTCACCGCGCCGCCCTTCTTATGCAGCACCAGCCACACCCCCGGGCTGCTCCGGTGGTTCTCCTCCAGCCAGGCGCGCCAGGCAGCGGCATCAGGCACCAGCAGTTCGTCGAGTTCAACAGCCATGGCCCTATTGTGCCCCCGCCCTCCGACATCACAAGGCCGGCAACAACACCCGCGAACGCACCAGCCCAGCAGCCACGTCCGCCGGCGCGGCCCCGGCGGCCCTGTGCCATCATGGGCGTATAGCCCCGATTCCGAGCTTAAGGACCCCCAAATGCTTCGCGTCCGCCCCCTGCATTTCACCTCACGCATCGACCACTGGGAACGGTTCCTCACTGCGTTGGGGCTGGTCCTGACCGAAGGGGACGGCGGCTTCCGCGTGTTCGACTCCGCGTCCGGGCGGCTGGCCCTGCACAGCGTCCCCGAGGGAGATCCAATGGACGGCACCACCACCTTTGCGGTGGAAGTGGGCGACCTCGCTGAATTCGCCCGGCGCACGAATGAGTCCGCGGCGGAGGACGGCAGCGCCCCCGCAGAACTGGTCACCGCGGACCACGGTGACGCCTGCCGGATTACCGGGCCGGACGGTTTCAGCTTCCTCGCGGACCCTGCCGGGCACGGCGCCCAGTGCGCCGACGCCGATCAGGCGCTGGCCGTCGTCGCGGTCTGGTTCACCCAGGACGCCGACGGCGCCGCCCGGACGCTGCGCCACGTGGGCGCCCGCCCGCGGCCCGTGCCGGACGACGACGAAACCGCCGACTTCACCGCCAAGAACGGCGGAGTCCTGATGGTCCGCCCGGCCTCCGGGCCGTCCCGTTCAGGGCTGGGTTTCGAGTACGACGGCGGACTGGAACCGGTGCGGGATCGGCTCGCCTCCGCAGGGTTCCAGGTGAGCGTCACGGAGGAAGCGTTCGGCAGCACCCTGCACGTGGCCAACCCGGACGCCACCGTGTTCGCCGCCAGCGTGCCCGCCACGGTGTGGATCTCCGAGCGCCGCCCCATGGGGTAGAACTTAACCATGAACGTGCGCACCCCTGACCCGAATCCCGGCTGGCTCTCCGAAGAAGACCTCTTTGAGGCGCGGGGCCGGCTGCCCATGGTCTATGTGGAAGCGGTCCCGGTCAGGCTGGACCCGCTGGGCTACGTCAACGAAGTGGGCACGCTGCTGCAGGCCGACGACGACGGCACCATGGTCCGGTCCCTGGTGTCCGGCCGGGTGATCTACCGCGAAACCATCCGCGCCGCACTGCTGCGGCACATGGAAAAGGACCTGGGCCCCCTGGCGTTCCCGCAGCTGCCCATCAGCCCGGTGCCTTTCACCGTGGCCGAATACTTCCCGGCACCGTCCCAGACCGGTTTCACCGATGAGCGGCAACACGCCGTGTCCCTGGCCTACGTCATCCCGGTCACCGGCGAATGCGAACCGCGCCAGGACGCCCTGGAGCTGACCTGGATGACCCCTGACGAAGTCCTCAGCCCGGGCGTCCAGCTCGAGTTCAGCGGCGGCCGCGGCGGCCTCATCCGCCAGGCACTGGCTTTCGCGGGCGTCGGCTTCTGACATCCCGCCGGGACGTGGGGGTCCCCGGTTTCAGGCACCGGCCTTTGTAGACTGTAGGGCGGACCGCAAGAGAACTTAAGGACTCCCATGACCGAAACACCGGCCCGGCAATATCGCGAGCAGCAGGCTGGATCACTGACCACCGGCAGCCACATCCTCCTGCCCGGCGGTGAACGGACAGCGGAAATCCACCAGCTGGAGCTGCAGCGGGATGACTTTGGCGTGCCCGCCCTGGTCCTCGCCAGCCTGACCGGCGGGGGAACCCTCCGCATCGCCGCCGGCAGCACGGTCACCCTCGTTGACGCAGCGCACGACGCCGTCACGCACCTTCCGCTGGCAGTCGCCGGCGTTCCGGCTGCCACAGCGGCGGACACCCCGGTGCCGGAGGCCACGCGCTCGGCCGGTGCCGCGGCTGGCACGGAACCCGGGCAGGAGCAGCCCGGCGGTGAGCCGGCCGCCAACGCCCAGGTGCCCGCCGTCGTCGTACCTCCCCTTCCGGCGGCTCCACCCGCAGCCAACGGGCCCAGCGAAGAGGAACTGGCGCTGATCCCCGCCCCGGACGGCACCCCCGAATCCGTTGTGGAAGCCGCTGCTGAAGCGCACCCGGATGCCGTGGGCGTCCTGCTGCTGACGGACCGCCTGTCCAAGGGCGTGAACTTCAAGTCAGGGAGCTGCCTGAAGGACCTCACCGACCTCGCGCACGAACTGTTCGTCGCGCTGAAGGACGCGGAGGGCGCGCTGTCCATCGCTGACCTCCTCACGGTGCTGCCCTACGACGGAAACCCCGGGCGCTGGGCGTCCGTAGAGGCATCCCTGGCGCTGGCCAGCTACATCTGCCGGCAGGACGGCCAGGACGAACGCGCGGCCGTGTACGAGAAACTCATCCGCACCCCGGAAAGCCAGGAAACGGATCCGTTCAAGGCCCGGATGGCGGCCAAGGTACGGCAGCGCTCGCTCAACGAGCCCAACCTGTACGACAAGGAAATCTTCCGTTCCATCGACAACTCCAACCACGACGCCGAGCGTGAGTGGCGGCTGCTGCGGCTGGAGTCGCTGCTGTTCCTGCGGGCGCACGGCGGCTCGGAGACCATCGGCATGTCCGAGCTGGAGCGCCGGATCGGCAACGAGCTTGAGGCCGTCCGCGCCTGAACAAATTAGCCCTACCCGGGCCCCGGACGGAGTTGTAGATTCGGGGCTATGACGAACAATCTCAGCGTAGTGATCAACGCCGATGCGCCGCAGGTCTGGAACATGCTGCGTGAACCGTCCCGGGTGGTCCAGTGGCATGGCTGGCAGGCCGAAGACCTTGACGCCGAAGTCAAGGAAATCTACTTCGCCGACAACGTGCAGGAAGCACCGGACCACACCAGCCTGACCGTGCACGGCGGCGACACGTTCGAGCTGCATCCCGTGGCCGGCGGGACACGGGTCAACGTCACCCGCGCGGCGCTGGACCACAACTCCGAATGGGCTGCCTGGGACGAGGACATCACCCAGGGGTGGCTCACGTTCCTCCAGCAACTCCGCTTCGCACTGGAGCGCCACCCCAATGGCACGCGGCACACACTGTTCCTGCAGCTTCCGGGCGGCCCCGGCTCCGCGATTGAAAAGCTCGGCCTCACCGACGTCCCGGCTCCCGGCGAGGACTACAGCCTCACCCTGGGCACGGGCGAGGAGATCTCCGGAAAGGTCTGGTACCGCAGCAACCACCAGGTGGGGCTCACCGTCCACGACTACGCCGCGCACGGCGAGGGGCTCCTGGTGGTGACGGACCAGCCTGTCATCGAGGACCTGCGGCCCGACGGCGGGTCCATGGTGATTGCCTCCACGTACGGCCTGGGTGCCGCGAAGGTGGACGCCATCCGGTCATCCTGGGATTCGTGGCGGCAGGCCCAGTACCCAGAGTCGGATCCGGTCAGCTGACGGGGCGCTGGCGGCCGGCTGGTTGCCGCGGATGCGTGGCTGTCCTTCCGGGCGCTTACCGGCGGGGCCCGCTTTGTTGGTGCCGGCCGGTTTGCTGGCACACTGGTACGGTGCCAGCCAACCCCGCCCCCGCAACCACGTCTGATCCCGCGCTTCCCGCGGAGCAGTCCGCATTCTCGTTCACGGTGGGGACCCGGCTCAGTGAATCCTGCCCGCCGTCGGCCGCCCAGGTCTCGGAGAACGGCGGCGAATTCCTGGGCCGCACCGGCACCATCACCACCCCGCACGGCGAGATCCGCACTCCGGCGTTCATCGCCGTCGGGACCAAGGCCACCGTCAAGGCAGTCCTGCCGGAGTCCATGGCGGACCTCGGCGCGCAGGCGCTTTTGGCCAACGCCTACCACCTCTACCTGCAGCCGGGCGCGGACATCCTGGACGAGGCCGGCGGCCTGGGTGCCTTCATGAACTGGGCCGGCCCCACCTTTACCGATTCCGGCGGGTTCCAGGTGATGAGCCTGGGCTCGGGGTTCAAGAAGGTCATCGACATGAAGTCCGTTGATGCCTCCGGACCTGACGATGCTGTGGCTCCCGGCAAGGAACGCCTCGCTCACATTGACGATGACGGCGTCTGGTTCAAATCCCACCTGAACGGGGACCGGCACCGCTTCTCCCCCGAGATTTCCATGCAGGTCCAGCACCAGATCGGCGCGGACATCATGTTTGCCTTCGATGAGCTGACCACGCTGCAGAATTCCCGCGGCTACCAGGAGGAGTCGCTGGAGCGCACCCGGCTGTGGGCCGAGCGGTGCATCGCCGAACACTTCCGGCTGACCGGTGAGCGGGTGGGCAAGCCGTACCAGGCGCTGTTCGGCGTGATCCAGGGAGCCCAGTACGAGGACCTGCGCCGGAAGGCCTGCCGCGACCTGGGGGCCATGCCGTTCGACGGATTCGGGATCGGCGGGGCGCTGGAGAAGGAGAACCTGGGCACCATCGTCCGCTGGTGCAACGAGGAACTTCCCGAGGACAAGCCACGCCACCTGCTGGGCATCTCGGAGCCGGACGACATCTTCACTGCCATCGAGAACGGCGCCGACACCTTCGACTGCGTCTCCCCCACCCGCGTCGCCCGCAACTCCGCGTTCTACCACCCCAGCGGCCGGTACAACCTGTCCGGTGCCAAGTACAAGCGCGATTTCGGCCCGCTGCAGGACGGCTGCGACTGCTACACCTGCACCAACTATTCGCGGGCGTACATCCACCACCTGTTCAAGGCCAAGGAAATGGTGTCGGCCACGCTGATCTCCATCCATAACGAGCGGTTCGTGGTGAAGATGGTGGACGATGCCCGCCTGGCCATCGAGTCCGGCACCTTCTTCGACTTCAAAGCCGAAACCCTGGCGAACTACTACTCCTGAGGGCAGTGAGGCGGCCTCCCGCCGCCGAGTGCCAGTGTCTACCCGTTTCGACGGTTCCCTGCGCACTCGACGTGGGTCAGCATCGGAGGCGCAGCTGATCGTCGAAACGGCATTGTCCACATAGCCGTGTCCAGCGCTGGGCGGCGGGAGGCGTTCCGGCAACGCTTGAACCATGAATGGGATCCCTGCTTTTGGCCAGGTAAATTTCTGGCGGACCGCCGAATTGCTGGAACAGGGATTGAACGCCCGGGCGATCTCCACGCTGGTGCGCGGTGGGCAGTTGGTCAGGATCCGCCGCGGCTGCTATGCCCGCGGTGACTGGTGGAACGGTTTGACGGAGCCGGATCGCCGGCGTCAACGCGTTTACGGCCACGCACACGGAACGCTGACGACGTCGGCAGGAAGTTTTGTCTATAGCCACACCTCAGCCGCCGCCCTACGCCGGCTCCATCTCTGGAACGTCGATGACACAGTTCACCTGACGCAACCGGGCCGCCCTTCCGGAATTTCCCACGGATCTGACGTTGCCGCCCACACAGGGACAATTAACGGACGTGAACTTTCGCTCGTTGACGGCCTGCCGTGCACCTCGCTGGAACGGACAGTTGTGGACTCCTCCCTGATGTTCAACGTTAGGCAGGCGGTAATTCTGGTGGATCACGCCGCCAGGCTCGGTGCAGACGTTCCGCTCCTTCGGGAAAGATGCGCTGCACTGGCAGGCCGCAACGGAGCCGTGGCGCTCAGAACGGCCCTTGAACTGGTGGATCCGCGCTCCGAGTCAGCCGGCGAAAGCCTCACCCGCGAACTCATCCACAGGCTGAAACTCCCCACGCCGGAACTTTAGTTTTCGGTGTACACGGCCAGCGGACCCTATCGCTTGGACTTCGCATGGCCTGCCCGCAAGGTGGCACTCGAATTCGACGGCAAGTCCAAGTACTTCGACTTCCATCCAACTGACGAGGTGATCTACAACGAAAGACAGCGCGAAAAGGCGCTCACCGAGGACGGCTGGATCGTACTGCGTATCGAGTGGAAACATCTCTTCAGCGAGGCGGAGTTCAAGTATCGCGTACTGCGCGCGTTTGCCAGAAACTGCGAACCCTGACCGCTACACCCGTTTCGACGGTTCCCTGCCTACGCGTGGCTTCGAAACATCGAGCATGCAGGGAACCGTCGAATCGGCGGGCCAGGCGGCCGCAGAATCAAGCTGCCGGTAGAGCGGCAGCCCCGTAACTCGGTTCGCGCTTCTTGACCCACCCGATGACGAGGGCGGTGACGGGGACGAAGAGGAACTCCACCATGGTCTTGTAGAGGAACCCCACCACCACGTAGTTCAGGAACATGCCAAAGTCGGTAATGCCAATGACGGACGCGGCAATGCTGCAGAAGATCAGGGTGTCCACGAATTCGCCCGCCCCGGAGGACCCCATCAGCCGGGCCCACAGCGACTTCTCGCCTGTGCGGGCCTTCATCTTCACCAGGATCCACGAGTTGATGGTCTGGCCGGCGAGGAACGCCAGGAGCGAGGCCAGCACGATCTGCGGCACGGGGCCGAGTGCCCCCTCCAGCGCGGACTGCTTGGCGATGCCGTACTCGTCGTCGAACCCGGGCAGGGCGATGATCACCCAGTAGCAGAGGGACGCGAAGACGGAGAGTGCGAAAGTGGTGAAGATGGCCTTGCGCGCCACCTTGAAGCCGTACACCTCGCTGATGACGTCACCGAGGATGTAGGCGAGCGGAAACAGGAAGAAGCCGCCGTCCGTCACGATGGGGCCGATCGCCACACCCTTGGATGCGCCGATGTTGGACAGGATGAGCACCACTGCCATGAAGGAAAGCATGATGCCGAAGTACGGCGAGCCGATTGAGGCGAATGTCGCGGGAGATTGCGGCGAGGTGGTTTCGGGCGCGGCGTTGTGTCCTGGGGCAGCAGGCATGGAGGAGATCCGTTCGGAGTGGTTCGCTCGGCGGCGCGGAACCGGGCCGCCGGCTGTATTAGCACTGGTGTCAGTCCATTCTCCCATCGCCACCGTCTACAAGCGCGCGAGGGGGTACAGCAGAAACTGAACACGTTCAAAAGATGTGCCATACTTATTCTTGAACACGTTCAAATTGGGGGAACAATTGGCTGCGAAGAGTGAGCAGACCCGGCAGAAGCTGGCAGAAGTGGCCCTGCGAATGTTCCGCGAGATCGGCTTCGAAAAGACCACCATGCGGGCCATCGCGGCCGAGGCAGGCGTCTCTGCCGGCAATGCGTACTACTACTTCGAGTCCAAGGACGACCTGGTCCACGAGCTCTACGTCCAGGTCCAGGCGGAGCACGCCGAGCGCGCGGCCGGAGCGCTGGACACCACGGGCGGGCTTGCAGAGCGGCTCAAGGCCGTCCTCCACGCAGGCCTGGACGTTATGGCTCCCTACCACCGGTTCGGCGCCGACTTTGTGGCCACCGCCATCCGCCCCACCTCCCCCGTCAACCCGTTCTCCACAGCCTCCACCCCGGCCCGCGAAGCGTCTCTGGAGATCTTCCGGCAGGCGGTGGACGGCGCCCGGCCGGCTGTTTCCAAAAAGCTGCGCAGCGATCTGCCCGAGCTGCTGTGGCTCTGTTACATGGGCGTCACCCTGTTTTGGGTCTACGACACTTCGGACGGGCAGCAACGCACCAGGCGGCTGGTGGATGGGGCAGCGCCGCTGATCGCCCGCGGACTGGGGCTGGCCCGCGTTCCAGGCGTAGGCAAGGTCCTGGATGACGTCCTCAACCTCAGCCGCAGCGTCCGCAGTTAGGCAGGCGGCAACACATCGTGGAAAACCAACAAGGGGGAAAAATGCGCAGAACCAAGACGGTGGTACTCGCCGGCGCTTCGGGTTTCATCGGCAGATACGTCCGGTCGCGTTTCGAGCAGGACGGCTGGTCCGTGCGGACCATCGGGCGCAAGGGAGCGGGGAATTCCTCGGCAAGCTGGAACGACGACGACGCCCTCACCAGGGTGCTCAACGGCGCCGACCTCGTGGTCAACCTCGCCGGACGCTCGGTGTCCTGCCGGTACAGCGCCCGGAACCGGACCTCGATTCTTGAGTCCCGTGTCCGGACCACCGAGGCGCTGGGCCGCGCCATCGCCCGGTGCCAGGAACCGCCGTCGACGTGGCTGAATGCCAGCACCGGGACCATCTACCGGGACGCCAGGGACCGGCCGCAATCAGAGAACGACGGCGAGCCGGGCACCGGATTCTCCGTGGACGTGGCCCGCGCCTGGGAGACCGCACTGGATGTTGCGGCCACGCCAAAAACCCGGAAGATCCCGCTGCGGATCTCTATTGTTCTCGGCCCCGGCGGCGGGGCGCTGCGGCCGTTTGCCAACCTCGCACGGCTGGGCCTGGGCGGACCCATGGGAGACGGCAACCAGAAGTTCAGCTGGATCCACGTGGAGGATCTGTACCGGTGCATGCGGTTCCTGCACGCCCGGACGGACATCACCGGACCGGTCAACGTGGCTTCGCCGGACGTGGTGAGCAACCACGAGCTGATGCGGCTGGTCCGGCGTGCCTACGGGAAGCGTTTTGGCCTGCCCACTCCTGCGTGGCTCCTGCGGGCGGGCGCCGTGCTGATCCGCACCGAAGCGGAACTGGTGCTCAAGAGCCGCTGGGTCCTGCCGCAGAAGCTCCTCTCCGCCGGGTTCATTTACCGCCAGCCGGAACTGGGCGGCGCCCTACAGCAGGTCGCCAAGGGACGGGTGTGAGCAGGCCGCGCCGCGTGGTCCTGGGTACATCAGCCCTGGCCGTCGGCGCGCTGGTCAGCCTGCTCTGCCTGGCCGTCATCCTGGCTGTCTGGAGCGGCGGATCGTGGTTCCTGCCCATGTTCCTGGCGACCCTCGTCTGGGGAGCCGTTCCGGCGACGGTCCTCGCCTTCTGCGCCGGGGCGCCGCTGGCGATCCTGCTCCAGCCCGTGCGGAACCAGTGGCTGCACGTTGCCGCGTTCGCCGGCCTGGGCGCACTCATTGGCGCGGGTCTCGCCGCCCTCAGGCCATGGTCCGGTTCCAGCGCCGATTTCATGCTGTCCACGGCGCTCATGATCGGTGGGGCACTGGCCGTGGGCCGACTGGCCGTCTGGCGGCTGGTCCGTGTGGATCCGGACGCGCAGCCATCCACGTTGGGGTCCTGAACACAGCCCTCCCGCTCCCCCTGTTCAGCAACACAAGGCAACGCACGACGCCGGATGGCAGGATGGTGGGATGACTTCCGTTTCCACCGGCGCATCGCCGTCCGCCACCACTCCGGCCGTCGTCCTCACCATCGCAGGGTCCGAAGCCACCGGTGGTGCCGGCGCCCAGGCCGACCTGAAGACCTTTCAGGAGCTGGGCGTTTTCGGCATCGCCAACCTGACCTGCATCGTGTCCTTCGACCCGAAGGACAACTGGAACCACCGCTTCGTCCCGGTGGACCAGCAGGTGATTGCCGACCAACTGGAGGCAACGGCGGCGGCGTATGGACCGGCGTCGGGCGCCCCCTCCGTGCTGGACACCGTGAAGATCGGCATGCTGGGCAGCCCGGCCACCATCAGCACCGTGGCCGGCTCCCTGAAGGCCAACGGCTTCGGCAACGTGGTGCTGGACCCGGTGCTGATCTGCAAGGGCCAGGAGCCCGGCCACGCCCTGGACACGGACCAGGCCCTGAAGGCCGAGATCCTGCCGCTGGCCACCTTCGTCACCCCCAACCACTTTGAGGCGGAATCCCTCAGCGGCCTGGAGATCACGGACGTCGAGTCCCTCAAGGCCGCCGCTGTCCGCATCCACGAACTCAGCGGCGCGGCAGTCCTGGCCAAGGGCGGGGTGCGGCTGGAGGGCCCGGACGCCGTCGACGTCTTCTTTGACGGCGAGACCCTCGAAGTCCTCAGCGCCCCGAAGGTGGGCGAGGTGGCCGTTTCCGGCGCCGGCTGTTCGCTGGCGGCGGCCGTGACCGCCGAACTCGCCAAGGGCGCCACCCCGCTGGAGGCGGCCCGCACGGCCAAGGCGTTCGTGACCGAGGGCATCCGCAACCGCGTGGCCTCCGGTGCACCGTTCGATGCCCTGTGGCAGGGCGGCGCCCGCTAGACAGCCCAAAAACGCCCCATCACTTTTCGTCCTTAAACCCGGAACGCGTCTGGACTCCATGCAGACGCGTTCCGGGTTTTTGGGCGGTATCTGATGGCGCGTCCGGGAGGGGTCAGCGCCGGGGGATGTTCCGCAGGTTGCTGCGCGCCATGCTGACGGCCTCGCCTGCTCCCCTGTTCAGGACCACCTTGGACATGGCGGTGGCAAACCCGATGACCTGCGAGCCGGAGATCTTGGGCGGAATGGACAGCGCCTTGGGATCGGTGATGAGTTCCACCAGCGACGGCCCAGGGTGCGCGAACGCTTCCCGGTAGGCCGCCTCGATCTGCGAGGGATCCGTAACGCGGACAGCATGGAAGCCCAGTGCCTGGGCCACGGCGGCGTAGTTGGCATCCGGCACATCCACCCCGAAATCAGGGAGCCCGTCCACCAGCATCTCGAGCTTGACCATGCCCAGGGTGGAGTTGTTGAACACCACCACGTTGACGGGCAGCTTGTAGGCGGCGGCGGTGATGAGCTCACCGAGCAGCATGGACAGGCCGCCGTCACCGGACACGGAGATGACCTGCCGGCCGGGGTACGCCAGCTGCGCGCCGATGGCGTGCGGCAGGGCGTTGGCCATTGAGCCGTGCAGGAAGGACCCGATCAGGCGCCGCGTGCCCAGCGGGTTGATGTACCGCGCCGTCCAGACGTTGCACATGCCCGTATCCGCGGTGAAGATGGCGTCCTCTGCGGCTATCTGGTCCAGCAGTGAGGCCGCGTATTCCGGGTGGATGGGCTGCTTCTTCTCCACCTTGCGGGTGTAGGCACCCACGGCTTTGTTCATCAGCCGGTCGTGCTTCTTGAGCATCTGGTCCAGGAACCGGCGGCTCTTTTTTGCCTTCACCAGGGGCAGGAGGGCGCGCAGGGTTGGCAGCACGTCGCCGTGCACGGCAATGTCGACGTCGGTCCGCCGGCCGAGGCGGTGCGCCACCCTGTCCACCTGCGCAGTCCGGGTGTCCGGCAGGAACTGGTCGTACGGAAAATCGGTGCCCAGGAGGACCAGGAGATCGGCGTCCTCGATGCCCTCGGCGGCGGCGCCGTAGCCCAGCAGCCCGGTCATGCCGATATCGAACGGATTGTCGTACTGGACAAAGTCCTTGCCGCGCAGGGAGTGGCCGATTGGCGCCTTCGCCAGTTCCGCGAGTGCCATCAGTTCACTGTGGGCACCTTCGACGCCGGCGCCTGCGAAGATGGCGACCTTGCCGGCGTCGTTGATGGCGTCCGCCAGGGCCTGGACGCTGGCCGGGTCCGGGACGAGGCTGGCGGGGCGGAAGGTGGCAGGCAGCGGCGTCGGCGCGCTGGCTTCGAGCCCGGCGATATCACCGGGAAGGGTCACGACGGCGACTCCGCCCAGTCCCAGCGCATGCTGGATGGCGCTGTGCATGACGCGCGGTGCCTGCTCGGCGGTGCTCACCAATTCCGAGTAGACCGAGCATTCGTTGAAGAGCCGGTCCGGGTGGGTTTCCTGGAAGAAGCTGCTGCCGATCTGCTTGCTGGGGATGTGGGAGGCGATGGCCAGGACGGGGGCACCGGAACGGTTGGCGTCGTAGAGGCCATTGATCAGGTGCAGGTTGCCGGGGCCGCAGGAACCGGCGCACACGGCGAGGCGGCCCGTAAGCTGTGCCTCCGCGGCGGCTGCAAACGCGGCGGCCTCCTCGTGCCGGACGTGGACCCAGTCGATGCCGCCCTTGGCCGAACCGCCGGTTTGCCGGACGGCGTCCACAAGGGGGTTGAGGCTGTCTCCCACGATCCCATAGATCCGCTGCACGCCGGCAGCCTGGAGTTGTTCGATAAGTTGGGTGGCAAGTTCCTTGGCCATGGGTGCAGACTCCCGCGGTGGTGGTGGTGTGCTGACAAGCCCCAATATAGTCCGCGCGGCTCACCGCCCCCTGTTAAGTGGCGCCGCCCACCCGCGCAGCTGGCACGGGTGGGCGGAGAGCCTGTCGGTCCGGAGGGATCAGCCGATCAGCGCAGTCGCGGCTGAGTAGCGCGCCAGCGCGGTGTAGGCCGTCTTGGTGCCGGTGACCCGGACCTTGATGGCGGTTCCCTTGTCGGCGGCCACCAGCTTGTAGGTCTGGGCCGTGGCCCCGGTGATGGCGGTGCTGCCGCGGTACCACTGGTAGGCCACCGTGACCGGGGCCGGCCCCCAGGTGCCGGGGTTTGCGGTCAGGGTGCTGCCGACGGTCTTGGTGCCGGTGATCGTCGGGGTGGGGCCGGTGAGGGTGCCGGCAACCACGGCGGCCGTGGCCGCTGAGGTTTTCGCCGTCGTCGTAAACCCGGACTTGGTGCCGGTCACCCGGACCGTCAGCGTCTTGCCCAGGTCAGCCGCAACGGCCGGGTACGTCGCCGCCGTGGCGCCCGTGATGGCAACCCCGCTGCGGAACCACTGGTACGCCAGCGTCACGGGAGCGGGCCCCCACGCGCCCGGGTTCGCGGTCAGCGTGGTCCCCACCTTGGGGGTGCCGGTGATGGTGGGAACCGGCGCCGTCAGCGTACCGGCAACCACGGCGGCCGTAGCCGCTGAGGTTTTCGCCGTCGTCGTAAACCCGGACTTGGTGCCGGTCAACCGGACCGTCAGCGTCTTGCCCAGGTCAGCCTCAACGGACGGGTACGTCGCCGCCGTGGCGCCCGTGATGGCAACCCCGCTGCGGAACCACTGGTAGGCCAGCGTGACCGGGGCCGGCCCCCACGCGCCCGGGTTCGCGGTCAGCGTGGTCCCCACCTTGGCGGTGCCGGTGATGGTGGGAACCGGCGCCGTCAGCGACCCGGCGGCAACCGTTACCGAGGCCTGGCCGTAGTACGGCTGCAGCGGCCAGGCGTGCACGCTGAGGCGGGCGGTGACTTTCTTGCCGGTGTCCGCCGTGGTCAGGGCGAAGGCCTTGGTGTTGGAGCGGTAGTCCGGGACGCCATTGACGAACCAGTCGTAGTATGGCCCGAACTCGGGGGTGGGCGTCAGCGTTCCGTGGTCGACGGTGAGGGTGCTGCCGGCGCTGGGGGTTCCGGTGATGGTGAACGGCTTGGACGCGGTGGTGGCGTCTGCACCTGCCTGCCCCGCGTGGACGGTGTCCGTGTAGGAGGCGTAGCCGGCCTTGCTTCCGGTGACTTTGGCGAAGATGTCAAAGCCTGTATCTGCGGCCGTGACGGTGTAGGTTGCGGCGGTAGCACCGGCGATATCAGTTGTCTCCGTACCCTTGGTGCGCTGCCACTGGAAGGTGAGGGTCACCGGCGCCGGGCCCCAGACGCCCGGATCAACGGTCAGGGTTTGGCCTGCCTGGACCGAACCATAAGCGAAGATCCTGCCCGGAGACAGGGAGAGTCCGGCCACTTCCAGCTGCATGTTTGCCTGCACGCGCTGGCCCTGCGCGGTGGCGGTGAGGACGACGGCGGTGTCGATGGTGGGTGCGTTGTTGTAGCACTCGGACTTGTAGCGGTACTGGCGCGGTTCACCGTAGTAGGTGTCGAAGACGCAGATCTTGTATTTCTTGCCCACCGTCATGCGCCAGTAGATCTTTCCGTTGGCGTCAGAGGTCAGCGGGCCCATCTGGGGGCCGTCCCAGGCGCCGGTGGCGTCGTTGAAGACGTAGGGTACGTAGCCCATTTCTGCGATGGGTGCGCCCGCGGGGTCCGTGACGGTGGCTTCCAGGACTGTCTCATCCTTGAGGACGAAGTTCGCGTTGGTCCACTTGACGCCCGGCGGGACGGCGGCGGCGGTGTAGGTGTCAACGCCCTGTGTCCCGTTCCAGTACTGCTCCGTGTAGAGGCGCTGGCCAGAGTCGTCCCGCACGCTGATGTACGCCTGGTTCGGCGAAACCTTGGCCAGCGTGTAGTACCCGTTGGCGTCCGGCCGCACCGTGCTGTACTGGCCACCGTTTGCTGGTGAGGCCGAGATCTCGGCGGCCGTAACGGGCTGCCCGGCGCTGTTGGTGATGCGGCCGCTCATGGTCCCGTAGGCCTCGAGCTGCGGGTTGTAGGTAGTAGTAGGTGCGGCGTCGGTGACGGCCAGCGGAGTGGAGTTGTAGGCACCGGAGGAATCGCCGTTCCATTTGTCGGCGTACGTGTCTGCGCAGGCGTTGTTTCCGCAGGTGATCCAGATTTTGTAGCTGCCCGCGGCGGGGACGGTGAAGCTGTAGGTGCCGTCTGCGGCCGACCAGGCGCCGGCAACGTAGGAGGCACTTGAGTCGTTGGTGTAGGCGCCCACCCATGCATTTGCGAGGGCCGCGGGAGTCGCGGTGGCGGTCAGCTTTCCTTTCACCACGCCCTTGAAGGTGTAGGTTGCGGCGTGCGCAGGGACGGCTCCGGCGAAGAGTCCGGCGGCAAGGAGTACGGCCGCGGCAAGGACGGCCCGGGCCCGGGCCCACGCACCCTGCCTTGGGTTCTGATGCGGGCGTGACAGGGCAGGGTGCGGTATCGGCATGGGATGAGTCCTTTTCCCCCAGAAAGTGACAGTGTGAACCGAGCGGTTCACCGTCATCCTAGGCGCCGGTCAAGGCCGGGGCCATGGGGAGTTCTGCCCGCCTCAGTCCGCTGCTGCCGCCACCGCAGGGCGGCCTGCTGCGGCGTCCTCGAGCAAGGCGCCGGCCATCAGGGTTGCGGTCCGCACGATGAACGCCCGACGGCGGGCGGCCCGGTCCGGGCCGCTGCCCGCCAGGAGTGCGTCGATCTGGGGCAGGACCGGCCACCCGTCACAGAGGGTGACCACGGTGATCAGCAGGTCTGCTGCGTCTTCGCGGCCCACACCGGGAAGCACCTCCATCACCTGCCCCACCTTGATGGCGCAGTGGTCCGTGCGGGTGGCCCTGCTGACGGTCTCCCTGCCCCGCTCCAGCCCTTCCCAGAACACCAGCCGCGGCAGCACACCGTCGGTGGTGTGCCGGTCGAAGAGCCTGCCGGCGTAGTCGCCGAAGGCTTCAGGACCGTGGCCCTGGATGGGGACCTCAGTCATGACGCGGATCATTTCGGCGGCCAGGACGGCGTCGAACAGCTCATCCTTCTTGCCGAAGTACTGGTAGATGCGCTCCTTGTTGACCCCGGCTGCGGCGGCAATGCGGTCCACCCGTGCACCGGCCAGTCCGTTCGCGCTGAATTCCTCGGTGGCAGCCGCCAGCAGCAGCTCTTTGGTGCGTTCGGTGTTCCAGGCCATGACCCCATTCTACGCAATTCCAACCAGGTAGTTGCAATTGCAGTCCGGCGCGCATATTCTCGTTTCACAACAAAAAGCAACTAACTAGTTGGAGATTTTCATGGAGACCGTTTCCGGCCCCGCCGTCCTGACCCCCGCATCGCCGTCGCCGGCCTCGCCGCCGGCCGTACCGTCCGTCCACGTCCGGGCCGTCATCACCTGGCTGGCGATCTTCCCGTTGGTGGCCCTCGGCATGATGGCCACCGCTCCGCTGACCGAGGGGTGGCACCCGGTATTCAAGGCCCTGGCGCTCACGCTCATGGTGGTTCCCACCGCCGTATACCTGGTGGTGCCCCGCATGATGAGGGCGCACGCATCCTTGGCCGGGCGCCGAGTCGGGCGCAGCTAGGCACACCGGCAGCACCGGACAGCGCACGACGGCGACCCCCTCCCCGGGCAGCCCACGGCACCTGAGCCTGCCGGCGCCGGGGCGCGGCCGCCGCGACGCTTAACGACGACGGCGCCCGTCCCCCTGAGCGGGGAACGGGCGCCGGTGCGTGCTGCGGAAGCTCAGCGCTTGGCGGCAGCCAGGCGATCGTCGTCGTCCGCGGCGGAAGCCGTGCCGGCGTCCCAGGCGTGGCCCTGTTCCTGGTCCAGGTGCGTCGACTTCTTGTTCTTGAGCGCGAAGATGTAGACCAGCAGCGACACCCCGATGGCCACCGTGACGTAGGTGAAGAGCAATTCCACCTGGCCGGCCTTCTGCAGGGCTGCGCCGATCAGCGGGACGGTGCCGCCGAACATCGAGTTGGCGAGCGCGTATCCCAGTCCCACGCCGAGTGCGCGGATCGAGGCGGGGAAGAGCTCGGCCTTCACCAGGGCGTTGATGGAGGTGTAGCCGCCCACGATCAGCAGGCCGCCCATCATCAGCAGGAACGCGACCATCGGGTCCTTGGTGCCGGCCAGAGCGGACATCAGCGGCCAGGTGAACAGCACGCCCGTGATGCCGAACCAGAGCAAGAGGGGCTTGCGGCCGATCTTGTCCGAGATGATGCCGTAGACGGGCTGCAGCAGCATGAAGATAAACAGGGCCCAGAAGTTGATGACCGAGGTAGTTTCCTTGGGGATGCCGCTGGTGTTGTTCATGAAGCTAAGGATGAAGTTGGTGTACGTGTAGAACGCCACGGTGCCGCCCAGGGTGACGCCGATGCAGATCAGCAGCGCCCTCCAGTGCTTGGTGAAGAGCAGCTTCAGCGTGCCGGGCTGCGCCTCGCCGGATGACTTGGCGTTTGCGGCGGCTTCCACCTGGCTGGCGGAGACGGTTTCCTCCATGGAACGCCGCAGCCACAGGACCACCAAAGCGGCCACGCCGCCGATGGCGAACGGAATGCGCCAGCCCCACTCGGTCAGGGCGTCCTTGCCCAGGGCGTTCTGCAGGACCACCAGGACCAGCAGGGCCAGCATCTGGCCGCCGATCAGGGTGACGTACTGGAAGCTGGAGAAGAAGCCGCGGCGCTTGGCGGTGGCGGCCTCGGACATGTAGGTGGCACTGGTGCCGTACTCGCCGCCCACGGAGAAGCCCTGCACCAGGCGCGCCAGGACCAGCAGGACCAGGGCCCAGACGCCGATGACGTCCTTGGTGGGCAGGATGGCGATGAAGAAGGAACCGGCGGACATCATGGTCACGCTCAGCGTCAGGGCGGCTTTCCGGCCCCGGCGGTCGGCGAACCGGCCGAAGAACCAGCTGCCGATGGGCCGCATCAAGAAGGTGACTGCGAAGACGGCCATGCCTTCAAGGGCGCCCTGCATCGGGTCCTTGGAATTGAAGAAATGCGGCTGGAAGTAGGCCAGGAACGCCGTGTAGATGTAGACGTCGTACCATTCCACCAGGTTTCCGGCGGAGCCCTTAAGGATGTTGCCCACCGCCCGGCGGGTCTGTGCCGCCTCGGACTGGGCTGCCCCCGTCAGCGGCGCTGCTTGTTCGGTGCTCATCATGAACCTTCCTTGGTGTGACGGTCTCCCGAAAGCGCGGAGGACCTCCACCAAACTATGGGTGATCCACGGCACAGCCAATGCGGAAGCGGGTTTCCTAACACTTCCTTAGGAATAGGCATTTTCCCGTTCCCAAGCGCCGGTTCCCCGTGAGGCGGTAATCTCCAAAGGCGGGCTGGTCCCCGCACCCGATCCTTGTTTCGCCCCACGCCCCGCCCCCAAAGAGAAGGAACATGGCCATGGAAGTGCTCATCGTCGAGGACGACGACGCCATGGCAGGCGCGCTGGCGGCGGGTGTTGCGACGGCGGGCCACAAGACCACCAGGGTGGCGCGGGGAGCTGACGCCCTGCTGGTCCACCGGGACTTCGAAGTGATCCTCCTGGACCTCGGGCTGCCGGACATGGACGGCCTGGATGTCCTCCGCAAGCTCCGCCAGATCACCGACTGCCCCATTCTCATCCTCACCGCCCGCGACGACGAACGCAGCGTGGTGCTGGGACTTCGCTCCGGCGCCGACGATTACCTGGTCAAACCCGTGAAGCTCGTGGAACTGCTGGCACGGATCGAGGCCGTCACCCGCAGGGCCGGGCGCCGCACCGGAAGCGTGCCGGACACCATCGTCCTGGGCGATCTCGACATTGACCTGGGCCGCCGGATCGCATCCAGGGAGGGCGCTGTCCTCCCGCTGACGGCCACGGAATTCGAACTTCTGGCCCTTCTGGCCCGGCACGCCGGCTCGGTGGTGACCCGGGAACAGATCCTCGATGCCCTGTGGGGTGATGCCTTCCTGGCCTCGTCCCGGTCCCTGGATGTGCACCTGACCGGGTTGCGGGCCAAACTGCAGAAACCCGGTTTCATCATCAACGTCCGGGGCGTGGGCTACCGGGTGGAGGCGGATCCCGCATGAGGTTGCGGGTCCTTGGCGTCCTTAGCGTGCTCTGCCTGGTGGTGGTGTTCCTGGTGTCCGGGACCATCCTCTCCTCGGCGGCGCGGGAGCTGACGCAGGAGGTCCAGATCAACCGGGTGGCGTCCCTGAACCGGCTGGCCCAGGTGGCCTTCGATGCGGCCGGCGACGGCGATACCGCGCGGCTGCAGCGCGAGATGGACACGTACTCGGCCCTCTATGCCGAGGGGATCGTGGTCCGGCTGCAACAGGAGACGCTCAGCTCGGGAGGGCTCAGTGAAGCGCGCTCCGACGTGCAGGATGCGCTGTCCCTGGCCCGGCTGAACGTCAACGGCACCGCACTGGCGCCGCTGGAGCCGCTCGGTTCCGGCTCCGAGGTGATCTTCCGCCCCTTCGGCAGCGCCAACCAGGTGCTGGGCGGCGTGGCCATGGACGTCAACCTCGACGCCGCCAGGACGAAGCTGCAGCAGCGCTGGCTCGTGGTGGGGGCCGCCGCCGTCGCCCTCGCTGCGGTCCTGCTGCTCGCCGCCGCACGCGTGACCGGCTGGGTGCTCCGGCCCGTCCTGCGGCTGAATTCCGCGGTGACCGAGCTGGGCCGCACGGGCCGGGCCGGGCGGCTGCCGGAGGACGGTCCGCCGGAGCTGCGCGAACTGAGCAGGTCCTTCACGGCCATGGCGCGGACGGTCAGCGACAGCATCGAGTCGCAGCGCCAGCTGATCGCCGACACGTCGCACCAGCTGCGGAACCCCATCGGCGCTCTGCGGCTGCGTCTGGACGTACTCCAGCTTGAGCTGAAGAGCGAACGGGAACACGACGCCGCCGCCAGTGCCGTGGCCGAGCTGGAGCGGGTGGAGGAGATCCTGGACGACGTCTTGAAGCTGGCCGCCGCCGAGCACCGTGCCAGTGAGGACGCCGTCAGGGCCTTCAACAGCCCGGAGGCCAGGCCCGTTGCTGCGCCGATCGACCCCTACCCGGTCCTGCAGGAGGAAATGGAGCGGGCTGCCCCCGCTGCGGGCCGCGCCGGTGTGCGGCTGGTCCTCGCTCCCCCGCCGCCGTCCCCGGACCTGGTGGCGTGCGAGCCGGCCGAGCTTGCCCAGATGGTGGGTGAGCTCGTGGGCAACGCGGTCAAGTACGCCCCCGGTGCCACCGTCACTGCTTCCGTCCGGGCGGAGCCTTCCATGGTCACGGTGGAAATTTACGACGACGGCCCGGGGCTTTCCGAAAAAGACCTCGCCCAGGCGTCCACCAGGTTTTGGCGGGCGCCGCAGCATGCCTCGGTCCGGGGAACAGGCCTGGGCATGACGATCGTGGGTGAACTGGCGGCGGCCAACGGTGGCCGCCTGGTCCTGGCAACGGCTGCACCGCACGGACTGTCAGCCCGGCTCGAATTTCCTGTTCCGGTCCTGGAGCGCCCCTCCGAAGGCGGGGATGGACGTGGCTGAGGCCAGGACGTCCGGCCTCACCGGTGCCGGCCTGCCCAGACGGTCCCTCCTGAAAACCGGCGCAGGCCTGGCGGCAGCGGCCCTCTTCCCGTCCGTATTGTCCGCCTGCAGCGGGAACCGGCCCGGGCTGCTAACCGTGGCGGGCGGTGAGGCGGGTGGCTTTTACCTTGAGTTCTCCACGCTGCTGGCCGCTTCCCTGGAACGCCACAATGTGGCCCAAAAAGCTGTAGCCGTGGCCACCGGCGGCAGTTTGGACAACCTGGCGCAGTTGCGGGATGGAAGGGCCACGCTTGCTGTGTCCCTGGCGGATGCGGTCGCCGACCCTGCCATGGATGCGACTGGCGGCGGCGCACAACTGGCTGCGCTGGGGAAGGTCTATGAAAACTACGTCCATTGCGTGGTGCGGAAAGGCAGCGGCATCACTGCCTTGTCACACTTGTCCGGGCGGACCGTGGCAGTGGGCCAGCCGGGTTCGGGGACGTCACTCACCACGCCGCGGCTGCTCGCGGCAGCGGGCCTTGGCACCTCGGCGGAGGCCGGGCCGGCGGCGCAAGGCAGCGTCGCCGTCGTAAGCCTGGGCCTGAACGACGGCCTCGCAGCCCTGAAGGCCGGTACCGTGGACGCTTTGTTCTGGTCCGGCGGCGTACCCACGGCAGCCATCTCCGCCGCACAGAGGGAGGTGCCGCTGGCGCTGCTGGACCTCTCGTCGCTGCTGCCGGAGCTACGTGCCCGGCACGGGGCCCAGTACGATCGCGTGTTCATCCCCGCGGAAAGCTACCCGAGGGTGCCGGCCGTGTGGACGGTGGGCACAGCCAACCTGCTGCTGTGCCGCGCCGACCTGGATTCCGGCACCGTCGAGCGGACCGTCCAGCTCCTGGTGAACCACGCGGGCGAGCTGATTCCGCAGTCCAGCCTGGGCGTGCAGTTCCTCAGTCCGGAAACGCTGATCAACACCGCCGGCATCCCGCTGCACCCCGCTGCCGCCGCAGCGTACCGCGCCCTCCACGGCTAGCGACGCGCGCTCACTTACGGTGGCTCTCCCACCGACGCGCGCTCACTCGTGGCGGCACTCCCACCGACGCGGGCTCACTCGTGGCGGCTCCCACACCAACGCCCGCTCACTCTCCTCAGGAAAGTGAGCGCGCGTCGCGGGGAAACCCACCACTGCTGAGCGGGCGTGGGTCAGGGTTTCGGCGCCTTATCCACATACGCGCTTCCGGTGATAGCAAGCGCACCGCGTCCTTCCTACCGTTTGGGATACCCCGAACAGCAAGCGAAGCGAGGATCAATGTGGACAGGAACCAGCGCCGACGGGCGGCCCGAACGAATCATCCGCGGAACCAACCCGGAGACCCGTTCAAAACCGCCATCCCCCGAGTGGCCATCCCGTCGACCGGAAACATCCAGGAGTTGGAATCCCTGAGTCCGGACTTCATCTCCTGGTATGCCCAGCACCGATTCAGCGTTGACATCGAGGAGGTGCTGGAGAGCCTAACGCTCTTCTTCCGCTTGTATCCCAGTTTCGAAGGAGGTCGTTCCATCACTGCCCTGAAATCAGCGGAAGTGTCTGCAAAGCTGTCGTCGCTCATCACGCATACCCTCTTCGAAGGCGTCATGGCCGCCTACTCTCTGATGCGGTTCGTCGAGTTCCTCCATGCTGCCGGCCGCTGGTCCGGCAGCCAGGAATCGTTCCTGGCCGTGCACGGCATCCTGGAGGACATCTCCAACGCCAGGGTGCGCATAGCGATTAGCTACGAGCACATCCCAGAACATGTCACCACCGGAACCGCCGACTGGCCTTAGCTCAGCTCCCCGAGTGGGCCTGCAGGAAGCTGTACACCTCGGTTTCGTCGACGCCGGGGAAGGCGCCGGGCGGCATGGCCGCCAGGAGATGCGAATGGGCGCGTGCGGAGGGCCAGGCGTTCCCGGCCCACTCCGAGGTCAAGGCGGCCGGCGGGCGCTTGCAGCAGTTCGGGTCGGGGCAGTTGGAGGTGGCCCGGGCTGTCGTCTCACGCCCGCGGAACCATTTCACATGCTGGTAGGGCACCCCGATACTGAGAGAAAACTCACCGGTGGCCGAGCGCTCGGTCCGCGCGGTGCACCAGTACGTGCCCGACGGCGTATCCGTGTACTGGCTGTAGGCACTGAACTTGTCCGGAACGTCGAACACGGCACGCGATGTCCAGGCCTTGCACGACGGCTGGCCCTCGATGGCGCCGGTGTGGTCCTGGGGGAAGTTCACGCCGTCGTTCTCGTACGCCTTGTAGATGATCCCGCTCTGGTGCGTCTTCTGGAAATGCGTGGTGATGCCCAGGTGCCTGGTGGCCAGGTTGGTGAACCGGTGCGCCGCGGTCTCGTAGGAAACGGCGAATGCATCCCGGATGTCCTCCACGGCGATTTCCTTGGCTGCTTTGGCTTTTTGCAAAAATTCAACGGTGGCCTGCTCCGGGAGTAGCAGCGCCGCGGCGAAATAGTTGGTCGCCACCCGCTGGGCCAGGAAGTCGCCATAGTTTCGGGGTGTTTCGTGGCCCAGGACGTAGTGTCCCAGGGCCTGCAGCAGCACGGACCGGGGATCGTGGTCCTGCCGCTGGCTCTGCGTCAGGTAAATTCTGCGGTTCTTCAAATCGGTCACGGACCGTGTGGAATGCGGCAAATCGCCCACGTGGTACAGGGCGAATCCAAGGTGCGCGGCAATGTCAGCGATGACGTGCTGGCTCAGAGGACCGGCGGTGTAGCCCACCTCCTTGAGGACCTTCTGCGCTTCGGCCTCATACTCCGGGAAGTAGTTGCCGCGCTCACGCATCATGGCACGCAGCTCACCGTTGGCGCGCCGGGCTTCTTCCGGGGTGGCCACCTGCTCGTTCATCTTCCGCTCCAGCTCGTGCAGGAGCCCCACCTGGGCCTCGAGCACATCCAGCGGAAGCCGCGAACTGATGCGGATTTTCGGCAGGTTGAGAGACTCGTAAAGCGGTCCGCGCTGGTACCGTTCCAGCTCGATCTCCAGCGCCGCGCGCCGGCTGGGCGGTTCGGCGCCCAGGAGCTGATCGATGCTCACGTTCAGTGCCGCGGCCAGGTGCTGCAGAAGGGTCAGCTTGGGTTCACGCTTGCCGTTTTCGATCAGGCTGAGCTGACTGGGGGCGGTCCCGACGGCGGCGCTCAGCCCATCGAGCGTGAGCCCGGCTTGTTTACGCAGATGGCGGACGCGGCGGCCCAGCGCAATGACGTCGAGTCCCGCGGCGGCGGCTGACGGCGGCTGGGAAACGTCCCTGTTCCAGCTTGAAGGCGACATTTCTGAAGAATACGTGAAGAAGTGCATTTCTTTCCATAGTTTTTATCTAGAAAGGGGGTTGAAAGTGCTGAAAAGTAGTTCACACGGAAAGAAGCACCGCACCGGAAAGCCGGTGGGAACCTCAACGACGCGGTTCCCACCTACCCAATCCGGAGCTCAATCAAGGAGATCAACGATGACTGCAGCATTTGAGCCCACCCAGAAGCCGTCCGGCCAGGACAACACGCAGCAGGCCGCCGCCCTGGAGCTCGAGTGGGCCGCCAACCCGCGTTGGGAAGGTGTGACCCGGGACTACTCAGCCTCCGACGTCGTCCGCCTCCGGGGCCGTGTCACCGAAGAGCAGACGCTGGCCCGCCGCGGTGCGGAGAAGCTGTGGAAGCAGCTCACCGAAGAGCACAAGACCGGCGGCTACACCAACGCCCTGGGCGCCCTCACCGGCAACCAGGCGGTGCAGCAGGTCAAGGCCGGCCTGCGCGCAATCTACCTCTCCGGCTGGCAGGTAGCAGCTGATGCCAACAACTCCGGGCACACCTACCCGGACCAGTCGCTGTACCCGGCAAACTCCGTCCCCACCGTGGTCCGCCGCATCAATAACGCCCTGCTCCGCGCAGACCAGATCGAGTTCTCCGAAGGCATCCAGACCGTCGAGGACTGGCTGGTCCCGATTGTTGCCGACGCCGAAGCCGGCTTTGGTGGCCCGCTGAACGCCTACGAGCTCATGAAATCCATGATCCAGGCCGGCGCCTCCGGCGTTCACTGGGAAGACCAGCTCGCCTCCGAGAAGAAGTGCGGCCACCTCGGCGGCAAGGTCCTCATCCCCACCCAGCAGCACGTCCGCACCTTGAACGCGGCCAGGCTCGCGGCCGACGTCGCCGGTACCCCCACGGTCGTCATTGCCCGCACCGACGCCGAGGCCGCCACCCTGATCACCTCGGACGTTGACGAGCGGGACCAGGAATTCATCACCGGTGAGCGCACCGCCGAGGGCTTCTACAAGGTCCGCAACGGAATCGAACCCTGCATCGCCCGGGCCAAGGCCTACGCCCCGTACTCCGACCTCATCTGGATGGAGACGGGCACCCCGGACCTGGAGCTGGCCCGCAAGTTCGCCGAGTCCGTCAAGGCCGAGTTCCCTGACCAGATGCTCTCCTACAACTGCTCCCCGTCATTCAACTGGCGCAAGCACCTCGATGACGACACCATCGCCAAGTTCCAGCGCGAACTCGGCGCCATGGGCTTCACGTTCCAGTTCATCACCCTGGCCGGCTTCCACGCCCTGAACTACTCGATGTTCGATCTTGCCCACGGCTACGCCCGGGAAGGCATGAGCGCCTACGTCGAACTCCAGGAGAAGGAATTCGCCTCCGAATCCCGCGGCTACACCGCAACCAAGCACCAGCGCGAAGTCGGCACCGGCTACTTCGACACTCTCTCCACCGCGCTCAACCCGAACGCGTCCACCCTGGCCCTGGTGGGATCCACCGAAGAAGGCCAGTTCCACTAGCAACTTACGACGGCGGACGGTCACCTTCGCCTTCGGAGCGGCAATGCTCTGCCTGCTATCCCCATGCCCGCCCCATGACCTCGTCGAACTCGGTCGGGGGCGGGCACAGGGCCCCTTTACGCAGGCTGCCGCATCACCGCACCTACGGCTTTGCGTGTTCCTCGCCTTGGTGCCGCTCGCCGCCGTCGAACTTCCCTTTCGTCTTTAAGGAGACTGAGATGAACAGCTTCACCGATAGCTTCACCATCAACGGCATCACCATGACTGCCCAGCCCATTTGCCGGCAGGACGAGGTGCTCACGCCGGACGCGCTGGCATTCATCGCCAAACTGCACCGGGCCACGGCGGCGCGCCGTCAGGAGCTGCTGCAGGCCCGCCGGAGCCGCCGGGCTGCCATCGCCGCCGGACAGGATCCGAGGTTCCTCCGCGAGACCGAACACATCCGCAACGACTCATCCTGGCGGGTGGCTCCCCCGGCGCCGGGCCTGGAGGACCGCCGCGTGGAGATCACCGGGCCGGTGGACAAGAAGATGACCATCAATGCCCTGAACTCGGGCGCCAAGGTCTGGCTGGCCGACATGGAAGACTCCTCCACCCCGACCTGGCGAAACGTCATCAAGGGCCAGCTGAACCTCACAGACGCCCTGGAACGCCGGATCGACTTCACCAGCGAAGAGGGCAAGGAGTACAAGCTGAAGCCTGCCGGCGATCTGCCCACCATCGTGGTCCGCCCGCGCGGCTGGCACCTGCCCGAAAAGCACATGCTCATCGACGGCACACCCATCGCCGGCGGCATCGTTGACTTCGGCCTGTTCTTCTTCCACAACGCCCGCCGCCTGCTCGCCCAGGGCAAGGGCCCCTACTTCTACCTGCCGAAAATCGAGAACCACCTCGAAGCCCGGCTCTGGAACGACATCTTCATCCTGGCCCAGGACCTGCTCGGCATCCCGCAGGGCACCATCCGCGCCACGGTACTGATCGAAACCATCACCGCAGCCTTCGAAATGGAGGAGATCCTCTACGAACTGCGGGACCACGCCTCGGGCCTGAACGCCGGCCGCTGGGACTACATCTTCTCCATCATCAAGAACTTCCGCACCCGCGGCCCCCGCTTCGTCCTCCCGGACCGCGGCCAGGTGACCATGACCGCCCCGTTCATGCGCTCCTACACCGAGCAGCTCGTCCGGGCCTGCCACAAGCGTGGCGCCATGGCCATCGGCGGCATGGCCGCGGCCGTGCCCAACCGCAAGGACCCGGAGGCCAACGCCAATGCCCTGGAGAAGGTCCGGGCGGACAAGACCCGCGAGGCCAGCGACGGCTTCGACGGCTCCTGGGTGGCCCACCCCGATCTGGTGCCCATCTGCCATGAAGCGTTCGATGCTGTCCTCGGCGAGCGCCCCAACCAGCTCGGCAAGCTCCGCGAGGACGTCACCCCGGACGACCGCGCCCTCATCGATATCGCATCCCTGCACGGCACCATCACCGAGCAGGGCATCCGCAACAACATCGAGGTGGGCATCCGCTACATCGAGTCCTGGCTCCGTGGCAACGGTGCCGTGGCCATCCACAACCTGATGGAGGACGCCGCCACCGCGGAGATCTCCCGCTCCCAGCTCTGGCAGTGGATCTACGCCCGGGCTATCACCGACCACGGCGAGATCATCACCCACGAATGGGTGGAGGAGCTGCTGGACGGCGAATTCGCCCGGCTGGAGCGCTTCGACGGCGACCGTTTCGAGGACGCCCGGGACATCTTCGAGGAAGTCACCCTCGCCACGGAGTTCCCGTCCTTCCTCACCCTCCCGGCCTACGCCCGCTACCTCACCGAAGCCCGTGAAAAGGCCACCGTGGAGGAGCTCGCAGCGGCCTGATCCGCAGCTGCCCAAACTTCCGTCCGCCGGGCCGGCACGCCCTTCGCAACAGGCCCCCCCGAAATCCGGGGCGCCGGCCCGGCAACGGAACCCCTTTACACGCCTGCTCACTTATTGCGTCAAACCGCCCGACGCGCGCTCACTTCCCCCAGAAGAGTGAGCGCGCGTCCGCGGTTTAACCCCATCAAGTGAGCGCCCGTCCTTGGGTTAACGACATCAAATGAGCGCGCGTCCCGGGGTGCGGAAGGGACGTCCGACGGCGGCCCGCGCCTTAGCGGCCCCGCGGCACCTTGCGGACGGAGAGGGTGGTGCTGACGAAGAAGGTCAGCACCGAGGCGAGGATGACCAGCAGCGCCGGGGTCCAGGACTCCGAGGCGTCGTGGACAAAGCCCACCAGGGGCGGGGCAACCGCAGCGAGGCAGTAGCCCAGGCCCTGCACGGTGGCGGACATCCTGCCCGCCATGGCCTGGTTCCGGGCCAGCCGGATGATGGCGATGAAGATGATGGTAATGCCGCCGCCCTGGGCGATCCCGCCGCAGGTCGACCACAGCCACCACAGCTGCGGCATCAGCAGCAGCCCGGCCGGGACGGCCGTCCACAACACGCCCAAGGTGACCGCCACCGCCGTCGTACTCATGTATTTGGCGGCGAACGGCACGCCGAGCCCGCCCACAATGGCGAGGATCTGGAAGATGGATGACGCCGCACCGGCTTCCGCGGCGGACATGCCCAGCTCGTCGTGAAGGTAGCTGGGCAGCCAGGCGGTGACACCGTAGTAGGAGAAGGCCTGGCCGCCGAAGCCGGCCGTCAGGCCGAAGGTGATCCAGCCGGTGCCGGCCACCGGCGGGAGCTTGGCCTCGCCGGCGTCCTCGGCAGCGGAGGCGATGAACGCGGTCCGCGGCCCCACCGCCAGCGTCCACACCACGATGGCGGCCACGGCCAGGAGGGCCACCGATGCCAGGGCTGCACGCCAGCCGGTCCATTCAGCCAGGGGCGCCATGGCCACGGACGTCAGGAACGAGCCGATGTTCAGGGCAGCGGTGTAGATGCCCATGGCGGTCCCCTGCCGCCAGGGCGAGAAGTCGCGGCGGATGATCAGCGGCACGGCAATGTTGCCCACTGTGATGGCCAGGCCAATAATCACCGTCCCAGCAACCACCAGGGCTGGCCCCCCGGCGGACCGCACCAGCACGCCCGCCAGGACGCCCAAAATGGTGAGGCTCACGGCGAACTCGGCGCCGAACTTCCTCGCGGCCAGGGACGCCAGCGGCGAAGCGAGCGAGAAACAGAGCACGGGAATGCTGGTCAGCAGTCCCAGCACCACAGGGGAGAAATGCAGTTCTGCCTGCATGGGACCCACCACCGGCGCGACGGCCACGAACGGCCCGCGCAGGTTCAGTGCCAGCAGGCCAATGCAGGCGAGCAGGATCCAGCTGCCGGGAATTCGGGAAAGCAGCCGGCCGCTCACGGGGCGGAAAAGGGGAACTGGAAGTCACTCATCACCTTCATTGCTATCACGCCGCGCAGGGGCGCAGGTTCCGCAAGGCACCGCGTGACCCCCAGGCTTAGGATGAACCTGCCCCAACGGACACCGCGAAGGACAGGACACCGCCATGCCGCACCGCCTTGCCATCCTCGACGACTACCAGGACGTGGCCCATGGCTACGCCGACTGGGCGGCCCTGGAAGCAGAGGGGGTCAAAGTTTCCACGTTCCGCGAACCCTTCGCCTCGCAGGATGCGCTGGTCTCGGCGCTCGCCGGCTCCACCATCGTGATCGCCATGCGGGAACGGACCGCCTTCCCGCGCGAAGTGTTCGAGAAACTGCCCGCCCTCGAACTGCTGGTGACCACGGGGATGGCCAACGCGTCCATCGACGTCGCCGCAGCCGCGGACCACGGCGTCACGGTCTGCGGAACACCCGGTTCGCCCGCGGCAGCCCCGGAGCTGACTTGGGCGCTGCTGCTGGCCATCGCACGGCACCTGCCGGCCGAGGAAGCCTCGCTGCGGGCCGGCTCCTGGCAGAAAACCGTAGGGGTGGAGCTGGCAGGCAAGACCCTGGGCGTGGTGGGGCTGGGCAAGATCGGGCGCCGGATTGCCGGCTACGGCCAAGCCTTCGGCATGGACGTGGTGGCGTGGAGCCAGAACCTCACAGCCGAAGCCGCGGCGGAGGCCGGGGTGCGGCTGGTATCGAAGGAGGAGCTGTTCCGCGCGTCCGACATCGCCACTCTCCACCTGCGGCTCTCCCCTCGCTCGGAGAGCACCGTGGGTGAGCAGGAGCTGCGGCTGCTGGGCCCCGAAGGCATCCTGGTCAACACCGCCCGCGGCCCCCTCGTGGACCAGGAAGCGCTGGTCCGGGCACTGAACGAAGGCTGGATCCGCGGCGCCGCCCTGGACGTTTTCGACCAGGAACCGTTGCAGGCCGGCCACCCGCTGCTGGCGGCCCCCAACACCGTCCTGTCACCGCACCTCGGCTACGTCACGCAGGAGAGCTACCGGCAGTTCTACGGCGGCGCCTTCGAGGACGTCACCGCCTGGCTGGCAGGCTCCCCCATCCGCACCATCACCCCCTGACCCCGGAGTAACCCATGAGCCACACCGTCCGCCGCGCCACCGTGGCCGACGCCGGCGCGCTGGCTGAGCTGGCGGCCGTCACCTTTCCGCTGGCCTGCCCGCCGTCGTCGTCGCCGGAGGATATCGCGGCGCACCTGGCAAACACGCTCAGCGAAGACCACTTCCGGGGCTACCTCGCCGATCCGGACATCACCATCCTGGTGCTGGACAGCGGCGACCGGCTTAACGGGTACAGCCTGCTGGTGGACCGGCCGGCGTCGGACCCGGACGTTGCCTCGGCCCTGACACTCACGCCGTCGGTGGAGCTCAGCAAGTGCTATGTGCATCCCGAACACCACGGACTGGGTGCCGCCGCCGAACTGATGCATGCCAGTGTGCAGGCCGCCGGTGCGGCTGGCCGGGCCGGGATCTGGCTGGGCGTCAACAGCCAGAATGCCCGCGCCATCCGCTTCTACGGGAAGTCCGGGTTCCAGAAGGTGGGCACCAAGTCCTTCCGGCTGGGCAGCACCGTGGAACACGACTTCGTCCTCGAACGCGCCTTGCCGTAGCTGCTTACGTGCCGGGCTGGTTCAGGCCGGCATGGTCTGAGGCGGCCTCCGGGCTTCCGGGCGGATACGCCAGCGGCGGGCGCGGCTGGGCCAGGAGCTTCAGGCCCGGGGGAAGTCCGTCAATGGTGCCGCTGGTGCCGGTGGCGGTGATGGTGACCCGGGAAGAGTCCAGCAGGACGTTTTCGGCCCGGAAGGTGCCCACGGTGTCCGGGAGGATCGGTGCCAGGTGCACTACTCCGCGGGTAAAGACAGGGTCGAAGCGGAGGAGGATCCGCGCCAGCTGGACAGGCGCCGCGGCAGCCCACGCCTGCGGCGAACATGCGGTGGGGTACGGCACGGGGCCGGGGAACTCACCGCGGTCGAAGCCACAAAAGAGTTCGGGCAGCCGGTTGTCGAAGTGTTCGGCTGCTTCGAAGACCCCCAGGGCCACCCGTCTTGCCTCGTCCACGAACCCGTAGCGCATCAGGCCTGTGGCCACCATGGCCGTATCGTGCGGCCAGACGGACCCGTTGTGGTAGCTGACCGGGTTGTAGGCGCCCATGTCCGAGGCGAGCGTGCGGATGCCCCACCCAGTGAACATTTGCGGGGACATCAGGTGCTCCATGACGGACTGCGCCTTGTCCCGGTCCACGATGCCTGAGAAGAGGCAGTGGCCGATGTTGGAGGTCAGGGCGTCCACCGGGCGCTTGTCCTTGTCCAGCGCGACGGCGAAATAGCCTTTGTCCGGCAGCCAGAACTTTTTGTTGAACTCCTCTTTGAAGGCCGCTGCCTTTTCAGCCCAGTGGTGTTCCAGTTCCGGGTCCCCGTCCCAGTGCGCCAGCAGGGAGCGGCCCAGATAGGCCGAGTAGACGTAGGCCTGCACTTCGCAGAGGGCGATGGGCGGTTCGGCGATGGTCCCGTCGGCGAAGTTGATGCCGTCCCACGAATCTTTCCAGCCCTGGTTGACCAGCCCGTGGTTGTTGGGGCGCAGGTATTCCACGAAACCGTCACCGTCGCGGTCGCCGTACTTCTCAATCCATTCCAGGGCCCGGTCCGCGTGGCTGAGCAGTGGCTGGATCACGTCCTTGGACAGTCCCCATCGGCTCAGTTCTCCGAGGACGGCCACGAACAGCGGGGTGGCGTCGGCGGTGCCGTAGTAGGCCGTGCCGCCGAGGGACAATCCGGCGGTGACCCCCAGCCGGACCTCGTGCGGGATGCGGCCGGGTTCCTCCTCGGAGTCGTTGTCCACCTTCTTGCCCTGGATGCCGGCCAGGGTCTGCAGTGTGCCAAGGGCAAGGTTGGGGTTGACCATCAGGCTCATGTAGGAGGTCAGCAGCGAGTCCCTGCCGAACAGCGCCATGAACCAGGGCGCCCCGGCGGCGACGGCCGCCCGGTCCGGATGGTGGGGGTCGAAGATGCGCAGTGCACCCAAGTCGCTTTGGCTGCGGTTGAGCAGGTCCTGGAGGCTGGCGTCTTCGATCCTGATCCGCGGTACGCCTTCTTCCCAGTCCAGGTGCCGGCGCACGCCTTCGCGGTGGTGCGGCAGTTGCCCCTCGCGGAAGGGCTGGTCCGGTGCTTCGCCGTTGACCAGGGGCACCACGATGATGCTGGTGGCCCACTTTCCCCGCGCCGGGACGGTGATGCGGAAGCGCAGGCCTTCGGTGCTGACCTCGGCATCCCTGGCGCCAACGGCGGTTCCGCGCTGCTGGCCGTGCCGCAAGGCCTCGATGATGAGCTTGCCGTCCCTGACGGTCCGGGTGGTGTCGTCGTTCCCCGTGGCGCGGCTGCCCTTGACCTCGAACAGGTCTGCCTGGTCCGCCTCCACCAGCAGCTCAATTTCGCAGTCCACCGGCTCGGATGCATAGTTTTCCAGCGTGATGTCGTCCTGCATGCCGGGACCGATGTGCCGCACCTGGCGGACCACCAGCGGGCTGTCGAACCTGCCGCCGGGCCATTTGGCCCGGCCCACGAACGTCGCTTTGAAGGGCTGCGGCCGCTGGGCTGTCAGGGGCTCACGCAGGGCCCCATTGACGCGGAGCATCCACCGCGAAACGATGCGGGTGTCCTGGAAGAACGCACCGTTCGTGCCGCCGTCGGAGGGGATGTCCCCGCTTCCGGACGAGATGCAGAAGGAGGATCCTTCCAGGACGGTGACCGATCCGGAATCGGACACGGATGCTTCGTTATCGGCGTTCCAGGCGGTCATCAGGGACTCCCCTCTCAAGCGACGAGGTGCTGCCCGAAAATCCGGGAAGCACCGTTGCCCTATCGATTCTGGTCCACCGGGACGGCATGCGGAACCCCCGCCGGAGGCCGCCTTTCAATCAGTTCGGCATATAGGCGCAGGTGGTCCGCCACCATCCGCTCTGCACTGAAGCGCCCCTGCACCGCGCTGCGGCACACCGCCCTGTCCAGGCCTGCGGCGGCCGGAATGAAGTCCGCTAACTGTTCGGTGGCGCCCAGGAAGCCCGTTCGCCCGTGCTCCACAATCTCCTCCGCGGCTCCCACAGCGGTTCCAACCACCGGCGTTCCGGTGGCGAGGGCCTCGATCATGACCAGGCCGAAGGGCTCGGCCCATTGGATGGGGTTAAGGAATGCCACCGCTTCCCCCATCAGGCGGTATTTGGTCGCGTCATCCACCTCCCCCATAAAGTCCTCGTTGGAGCCCAGCATGGGTTCAACCACATCCCGGAAATAGCGCACCTCCTCCGGTTCCCGCATCTTCACCGCGATCTTCAGGCGCATCCCCACCTCACGGGCGATGCTGATGGCTTCCAGCAGGCCCTTGTCCGGGCAGGACCGGCCCACGAAGCACAGGTAACCGCCTCCTCCCGTTCCCACCGGAACCGCCGCGAGGTCCATACCGTGGTGAATCACCCGGGTGACGGGTACGCCGGGAGCATGCGAGGCCTGGTCCCGGGAGATGGCGATCACCGCCCCTGCCCGGGCTATGGCGCGATAGATGTCGACCGCCCTGGCATGCAGGGGTCCGTGGATGGTGGTCACCACCGGAATCCCTCCGGGCCGGTGCATGTAGAGGGGGCCGGCAAGGGTGTGGTCATGGATGATGTCCACGTCCGCCAGCCCCTCATAGGCCCTGACCACGTGGCTAAGCTCCGACAGGCTGGTGCCCATGCCCGTATAGTCCGCCGGGCGCATGCCAGGGACAAGGGGCACCGGGCAGGTACTTTCACTGGGTGCGGCGAGGAGTACCTCGTGGCCGCGTGCGGCGAAGCCCCGGGCAAGGGTGTCCACCACCCGTTCCGTCCCCCCGTACGTTGCCGGTGGAACAGGAATCCATGGTCCTGATACCAAGCCAATCCGCATCCTGACCTCCCAGGTGAGACGGGCCGGGCTCCCCAGCGGGCCGGGCGCCACCCCGCCGCGGCACGCAATGCCGCAGTGGAATGTTTGGGTTTCCGCGGTCCATTACTGGGCCTCTGTTCAGACTATTGCGCAGGATGCGGCGGCCCACAAGACCTACCGTGGGGTATCTCACACCCGGGCCCGGAATGACTGCAGAACCGCACCGGTTATGCAGTCCATGAAGATTGAGATCTGGTCCGACGTTGCCTGCCCGTGGTGTTTCATCGGCAAGCGCCGCTTCGAGGCCGCCCTGGCTGACTTCCCGCACCGCGACGCGGTTGAGGTGCAGTGGCGCAGCTACCAGCTCGATCCCGGCCTCCCCGAGCACTACGAGGGCACCGAACTTGAGTACCTCAGCACCCGCAAGGGCATGGCACCGCAGCAGGTCTCCCAGATGTTCAACCATGTGGCGGAGCAGGCCAGGGGTGAGGGCCTGGAGTACCGGTTCGACAACGTGGTGGTGGCCAACAGCTTCACTGCGCACCGCCTGATCCACCTGGCTGCCGCGCACGGCCAGCAGGACGCCGCCAAGGAGCGCCTGCTCAGCGACCACTTCGAGCATGGCAAGGACATCGGCAGCCGGGACTACCTGGCCGCGCTGGGCAGCGACCTCGAAATTCCGGACGCAGAGGTGGAAGCGCTTTTCACCACCGACAAGTACGCCGATGACGTCCGCAACGATGTCGAGGAAGGCCGTGCCCTGGGCATCAGCGGGGTGCCGTTCTTTGTCATCGACCGGAAGTTCGGCCTCTCCGGAGCGCAGCCCACCGAAACCTTCACCGCTGCCCTCAACCAGGCATGGCAGGACGCCAACCCCCTGGTTCTGGTCAACTCCGGCGACGGCGAAGCCTGCGGCCCGGATGGTTGCAGCGTCTGACCCGACTGCAGGCGGGGCACTCACCGTTTAGTGACACATCGCGGTAAAGTGTCTGTATGCCCAGGATTTCAGCGGCCACCAACGCAGCACAACGCGCCGACACCCAACGCCGCATCCTGACGGCCTTCGGCGAACTGCTCTTCTCGCACGGCCTGCCCGGGCTGACCATGACCGACGTCGCGCGGCACGCCGGCGTGGGGCGCACGGCCGTGTACAACTACTACGCGGACATCGAAGAGCTGCTGATTTCCTATGCCCTGGAGGAGACGGAAAAGTTCCTCGCGGAGCTGCGGGAGGCGCTCGGCCGGCTCGACAATCCGGTGGAGCGGCTGGCCCTGTACGTGCGCGCGCAGGTGGAGGACCTCACCCGGCGCCACCTGCCGCCCGGACCTGCCATGGGCGCGGTGCTCTCGCCGTCGTCCTTTGCCAAACTCGCCGACCATGTAGGCGAGCTGAGCGTGCTCCTGCAGGGCATTCTGCGTGACGGCATGGACCAGGGCTACCTGCCTGCCGCGGACGTGGGCCAGCAGTCGCAGCTGATCCTGGGAACCCTGTCCTCGAGCGCGGCCAGGGGCAGCGACGAGCCCGCGGAACTGGAAGCGCGGGTGGCGCGGACCGTGCGGTTCATCCAACTGGGCGCCGGGGCAAGGTTCGACGACGGCGGCCGGCCCGTCCGGTTGGCACCGCTTCGCGCCGTGGCCGGCTGAGTTGCCCCATCACTTCAGGTCCCCACAAGCCGGGTTTAGCAGCCCGGGCTGATATGGCAGCGGGTGTCAGGAGGCGGGGGCTGCCGAGGGCATCACGGGCCACATGTCATCGTCCGCCACCCGCCGGCTTTCCCTGGGGCAGCTCAGCGTGCCGGGAGTCTGGTCCACCAGTTCCGGCGGCGCAAGTGCCCGGTAATCCTGCGACAGGATGACGTCCACGGTGCCGTCCGTCCGGCTGTCCTGGAAGTAGTCCGATCCCGGCAGGTTCCGCTGGACACTGAAGGCTGCGGACTGCCCGGCCGCTCCGGAGATCACTGCGGCAACCCCGCGGTAGCTGGGCTCGGTGTTGCCGACCGCGGCCACGACGAATTTGCGCGCGAGGAAATCATCCGCCACGGATTTCGCCAGCCCTGGCCTGCTGGTGGAGTTGTAGACGTTGAGGTTGACCTGTTCGTTCGGCGTGTAGTCGAACGTTGCGGCCGGGCAGGCGCTGACGGTCTTCGCGGCCGGCTCCGCAGAGGGGATGCTGAACCGCCCGTTGATGATGGCAAGAGCCGTGATAATGCCCGCTGCGATCAGTCCGATCAGGAGCACCAGGACCACGGCGTGCAGCACCCGGCGCCGTACGCGGGCGGTGTCGTCGGCGTTCCGGCCGGCGTCGAACGTGGCCCGCAGCTCCTGCCCGCTGACCACATGATGTCCGTGCAGGACGCTGACGTCCTGCGGCTTCTTCTTCCTAGCCATCTATCACCAGGACCCGGGCGTGGATCGCGGTGCGCTGGTGCAGGGCAGTCCGGACCGCGCGGTGCAGCCCGTCCTCCAGGTACAGGGTTCCCTGGTATTGCACCACGTGCGGGAACAGGTCGCCGAAGAATGTGGAGTCCTCCGCCAGCAGCGCTTCCAGGTCCAGGGTGCGCTTGGTGGTTACCAGTTCGTCCAGCCGGACCGGCCGCGGCGGCAGCGAGGCCCAGTCCTTGGGCGTGCTGTAACCATGGTCGGGGTAAGGGCGGCCCTCGCCCACAGCTTTGAATATCACCATGCCACCCTAGGCATCCTGCCGACGACAGCGGAAGTACCCGGCCGTGCCGCCTTAAGGTTGTAGCCAAACGGTGACCATGTCACACGCGGTGACCTTTGCACAGCCGGAGCGGGGAGTTGACCACCCAACTGAGACAATGGATCCATGACAGCATCCGAAGCCCCCGCCGTGTCCGTGACCGGAACCCGCCTGCCGTCAACCCCGCCGTTGGCCCTCCTGCTGGATGTGGACGGGCCGATAGCCAGTCCGGTCACGCGGGACGTCAAACCGGACATCATCGGCGACCTGGTGGCACTGGCCGCCGCCGGCATCCCCGTCATCTTCAACACCGGCCGCTCGGATGCCTTCATCCGCGAGCAGGTCATGGAGCCGATGCTCGCTGCGGGCATCCCGGACGGCACCGTCATCCATGCGGTCTGCGAAAAGGGCGCAGTGTGGTTCAGCTACACCGCCGCGGGCCCCGGACCCGTCCACGTTGACCGCGAGCTGGCCGTGCCTGCCGCGTACGGTGACGACATCCGCCGCCTGGTGGCCGAGGACTACAGCGCACACATGTTCTTCGACGAAACAAAGCGTGCCATGGTGTCCGTGGAGCAGCACATCGAGGTGCCCAGCGCGGACTACCTTGCCGAACAGAAACTCTTTGACGCGGACGCCATGGAGCTGATGGCCCGCCACGGCCTGGGCGTGGTGCGCCTGGACCACCACGCGCCGAATTCCGACGACGACGTGGACTACCGCGTGGACCCCACCATTATCTCCACCGACATTGAGTCGGTGCGGCTGGGCAAGGACCTGGGGGCGAGCCGGGCGGTTGAACTGCTGGCCGCCCAAGGGATCACGCCTGACGCCTGGCGGACGGTGGGTGATTCCCGGACCGATTACGCCATGGCTGACTGGCTGCACCACAACGACCATCCGGTCAAACATGTGGACGTCCGGCCCGCTGATGGCGTCCCGGAGAAACCGTACGATATCCTGACGGCCACGGACCTGGGACTCTCAGATTCGGTTATCCACGACGACGCCGGCGGCGCCTTCCTGCGCAGCTGGCGGGAGGCGCTGGGCGCCTGACGCCGGATCCTTCCCCGCGGCACCCGGTCCCGGGCGGCCCGCCACATCCCGCTTGGCGCGGGCATGCCGACGCAAGCGAAACAAGCTGTTTCCCCCGCGCGGCTATCATGCAGGTAGAAAGGCTTACTTTGACCAGCACGGAGACAACCATCACAGAAGCACCGGTCCAGGACGAGGTTTACTACGCCGGACAGCCCTCGAGCGAGGAACAGTTCCATTCCGAGGTGACCTCGGCTGAGGCTGAACAGCGGTTCAGGCTCCGCCCTGACGTGATCCGGCACAAGGGCCGCTACGCCGTGGTCAACGACAACAGGACGCCCTACCAGGCCATGGTGGAGGACCTGCTGTTCCTGCGCAACGTGCTGGCCAACGCCGGGCTGGCCTACCTTCTGGTGCGCGGCAACAACGACAGGCCCGTCATCGCGCTGGGCTGGCGGGACCGGAAGAAGCTCCGGGCCGCCCTGGTGGAGGCCTGCCGGGACGAACCTTTCTACTCCATGACCGTGGATGCGAAGAAGAAGACGTCCGTTCTGGTTGCGGACGGCGAACTCTCCTCCAACCGGCAGGCGCGCATCTTCCGCCTGTACCGGCCCCGTGTGGAACCGGTGGGCGGCTTCGAGTTCGGCGCATCCGCCGGTGTGCAGATCGAGCTGTGGTCCTTCGAGGGCGAGCAGATCATCCTGCCCATCGAAAACTCGCTGACGCGCCGCACGCTCCTGCGCCAGGACGCGGTCCGCGGAACGGTGGAACGCTACGGCCACACCTGGCCCACCATCGAGAACATGTTCGCCGACCATGCCAGCGACATCAGCTTCGACGTTGACCTGGTGTTCTCATGGGTGGACGGCAGCTCGCCCGAGTACATTGCCGCCCGGCGTGCCCAGCAAAAGGACGCCGTCCTGGGCGAAGGCGACGACCACGAGGCCCGGTTCCGGCAGATCGACGAGCTCAAGTATGCGCTGCGGTCTGTCTACATGTTCGCGCCGTGGATCCGCCGCATCTTCATCGCCACGGACTCCCCCGCCCCGGCCTGGCTGGCAGAGCACCCCTCGGTGACCATCGTGCGGAGCGAGGAGTTCTTCTCCGATCCCTCGGTGCTGCCCACCCATAACTCCCAGGCCGTCGAGTGCCAGCTGCACCACATCGACGGACTCTCAGAGCACTTCCTGTACTCCAACGACGACATGTTCTTCGGCCGGCCCGTCAGCCCGGACCTGTTCTTCACCCCCGGCGGCATCACGAAGTTCATTGAGGCGGAAACCAGGATCGGCCTGGGCGACAACGCTGCGGAACGCAGCGGGTTCGAGAACGCGGCACGGGTCAACCGCAAGTTGCTGTGGAACAGGTTCGGCCGGATCACCACCCGTCACCTGGAGCACACTGCCGCGCCCCTTCGCCGCAGCCTCATCAAGCAGATGGAGGAGGAGTTTCCGGAGGAGTTCCGGAAGACCGCCGCCAGCAGGTTCCGGGCGGCCGACAACATTTCGGTGACCAACTCGTTCTACCACTACTACGCGCTGCTGACCGGACGTGCCGTTACGCAGACCGCGGCCAAGGTGCGATACGTGGACACCACCATGCGGGCCGGGCTGAACTACCTGCCCAAACTGCTGTCCAAGCGGAACATGGACTTCTTCTGCCTCAACGACGGAAGTTTCCCGGAAGTCGCAGCCGATGAACGCGCCGAACTGGTCACGGATTTCCTGGAGAAGTACTACCCCATCAAGGCGCCCTGGGAGAAGTAGCACTGCAGTGCCACAGCCCGCGCTGTGGCACTGCCGCGCGGAAAGCCACCGCAAGGTCAGCGCCTGGTGTTGGCGCCCGTCCTCGACATGGTGCGCTGCTTCGCGGTCTCGGGGATGCGTACCCCGGCGGCCTCGAGGCGCCGCGCAGTCTCTTCCGCTGTCACGTACTCGCCCACCGTCGTCGCGGTTCCCATGGGGACCACCGAGTGGACAATCGTGTGCTCGTACACGTGGACCAGGTTGAATGCCTGGCCGGAGTCCTGCCCCCGAGTGCCGCCCACCGGGACGTTGAGGTCCTGGGTGTAGCAACTGGCGGAGGCCACGGACACCGGGATCCCGGCGAAGGTGGCGGTGGTGGAATAGTGCAGGTGCCCGGCCAGGATGGTCCGCACATCTGAATTCCGGACCACCGCAGCCAGCGACCCCTGGTCACGCAGTTCCACCAGCACCGACAGGTCCAGCACCGAGGGTACGGGCGGATGGTGCAGGGCAAGGATGGTGCCGTCCGGCGCGGGCGTCTCCAGTTCCCTGGCCAGCCACTCGAGCTGGGACCCGCTCAGCTCCCCGTGGTGGTACCCAGGAACGGTGGTGTCCATGGTGATCACGCGCAGGCCGTTGATGAAGTAGCTGTTGTCCACCGGGGCGTCATCGCCGGGCTGGTCCAGCAGGCCCTCGCGGAAGTTGGCACGGTTGTCATGGTTTCCCATGGCCCAGATGACCTCGGCGCCGAGCTCCTTGCAGGCGGGATCCACGATCGCGCGAAGCTTGGTGTAAGCGCCCGGCTCGCCCTTGTCGGCAAGATCGCCGGTAAAGATGACGGCCTCCGGCCTGGCCCCGGACGCCTTGACTTCTTCAAAGAGCTGCGTGAGGCGGGCTTCGCTGTCGACGACGCCGTACAGGGGTTCCGAACCTCCCAACAAATGGGGATCGCTCAGGTGGAGTAGGAAGTGGCGTGGCCGGGGATGTTCGGCCTCGATGTGCTCCATTGCTACCTCTGTGGTCGGTGGGAAACGGCGCTTCCCTTGTACCCCTCAGTAATATTTATCCAATCAGACATTTGGCAAACTTTGGGCAAATCGCCGGAGCTGATGTGGAAAAAGCTAAAAGAACTGCGCTTTCTGCAGGGCAAATTCGGGAAATAGCCTACATTTCAGCCGAGTGCTTTTTCAATCGCGTCGATGACCTCCGCCGAATCCGGCTCCACGGTGGGTGCGAAACGCGCAACCACGTCGCCGTCGCGGTTGACCAGGAACTTCTCGAAGTTCCACTTCACCAGTCCCGGCAGGATCCCCGTCTTGAACTTGGTCAGTTCGGCGTAGAGCGGGTGCTGGTTCTTGCCGCGCACATCGGCCTTGGTGGTCAGCGGGAAGGAGACACCGAAGTTTCGCTCGCAGAACTCTGCGATCTCACTGTCACTGCCCGGTTCCTGGCCCGCGAACTGGTTGCAGGGGACGCCCAGGATCTCGAATCCCCGGTCGCGGAACTTGCCGTACAGGGCTTCCAGGCCCGCGTACTGCGACGTGAAACCACAGTTCGAAGCAACGTTGACTACTAGAACCACGTTCCCTTTGAACCGGGCAAACTCGGTGGTGGTGCCATCGTTCAGGGTCAGGTGAATTGGGTACAGGGGTGCCACGCGTTGCGTCCTCAGGTAGTTGTCCATGCCGGTGCTTCGTTGCCAACCGCCCACGGTACTGGTCGCGGCTGCGTGTTTCCTGTACGTGCGAGGGGTTTGGTCCGGCCGGGCCCGAGGAACTGCCGGCCTAGGGGTCCGTTGCAGGCAAGGTGGCGGAGGGCAGCGGCGTTGGGGTGGGAGCGACGGTGGGGGTCAGAGTGGCGGTGGAGGTCGGCACCGGGCTGGGCGGCGCGGACGACGGCGGAGGTGCTGTCGGCGTCAGGGCAGACGTCGTCGGGGTGGGCGTAGGAGTGGGCGCCAGTGTAGGGACCGGCGTCGGAGGCGGCGTTGGAGTTGGCACTGGCGTAGTAGTGGGCGTCGGGCTCGGCGACGGAGCGGGTGAAGGCGTGGGCGTTGCCGTAGGTGTTGGCGACGGGGTAGGCGTGGGCGTTGGTGTCGGAGTGGGCCTGGGCGTATGCGTCGGGCCAGGTGAGGGCGAAGGTGCCGGCGTCGGGCTGGGAGTTGCGGCCGGTGCCGACGGACTCGGCGCCGGTGTCGGTGTCGGAGCAGGCGTAGGCGTTTGCGTCGGACTGGGTGAGGGCGTAGGCGACGGTACCTGGGGAGCACCCGGCGGCGGCAGGACTGTCCCTGTGGGGCCCGGCGTCACCGACGGGAAAGGTGACGGAGACGCAGTGGTGGGGGGCGTCGTCGTCGCCGTGGTTTCCTCCTGGCCGGCCGACGGATCCGCTCCCACCCCTAAAGGTATGGTCCACACCGTGGCTCCCGAAGAGGCTCCGGCGCCAGGGGCATAGGAAACTGAGGGCTCGGGTGCAGGTCCTCCCAGCGCGCGAAGCGTCATCAGGCTCCAGCCACGGGGGCTGACGTACTTGCCGTCCATGATCGTTTCAAAGTGCAGGTGGCAACCGGTGGACCAGCCGGTGGTGCCCACGCGGGCGATGGCCTGGCCAACCTGCACCTTGTCTCCCGCGCGGACGGCAATCGACTCGAGGTGGTTGTAGGTGGTGATGAGGCCGTTGCCGTGATCGATTTCCACCCGGTTGCCGCCGCCCCAGGGATGCCAGCCGGCAGCCCGCACCACGCCGGAATCGGCGGCGTAGACGGTGGTGCCGCACGGAGCCGCGTAGTCCTGGCCAAGATGGAAATCCCCTGCCGTCCCCGTCAGCGGACTGGTGCGGAACCCAAAGGGAGAGCTGGCATTCAGGAGGGCCAGCGGTGCCATCAGGAAGCCGGCCGGCGGCCTGCCGATACCCGACAGTTCCATTGACACCGTGGATTGTGAGCCAACTCCCGAGCTGCCCACCTGGGGGCGTGGAAAAGCGACGGCAGCCCCGGGATCCGTGAGGATTGCCGGGGACAGCAGGCCGGGACCAACACGGCCGGACGCCTGGGTGTCCTGGGCGGGTGCACCGGGAAGTTGGAAACTGTTCCCCGCACCTGTCAACGGCTCATTCGCCCCGGGTGTGGCAGCAGTCCGGACGGTGTCGGCTGAACCTGGCCACAGACCGGTGGAAGAAGCACTGAGGTTCACCACACCGAAGGCCACCGCCAATGCCCCGGTAGCAACCAGCGCGCGCGCGGCCGGATGGCTGAAGCGCCGGGCATCTCCGCCCATACCGGTTCCCCAATGCTTGCCCAATTGACTGGCTCCAGAAGGTAGCCATCCGCGCTTTCTTGACGGTACATCTCATGGGACCATACGGGCGGACCGGTGTGAACCCCTAACAACACATTGCGGGGATTATGTGGAAAACCGCAGGCTGGACTGGCGCGGGGCTCCCAAGCCTGGTCACCGGTGTGCTGTGCAGGGCGATTTCCTCCCATCGACCGGCGGAACCGGGCAACAATGGGGTATGCGGAGCTTTCTTCGGAAGTGGCAAGGCGAAATCAGGAAGACGTTCACCGGAAGGTCGGACGCCCCTCCGGACTGGGCCGTGCGGCTCGAGGAGGGGGACGACGCCGGATACCACCACCCCGGTTCCGCCGTGTGGGCAGTCCACGGCTCCATGTCCCCTATCGTGGCCGGAATCCGGACGCTCCTGATGCAGTCGCTCCATCCGGGGGCGTTGGCGGGTGTCCACGAGCACTCGAACTTCCGGGAGGACCCGCTGGGCCGCCTTGCCCACACGATCCGCTGGATCTTCACGGTGACCTACGGTTCAAGGGAAGCCGCCGAAGAAGCCTCGGGCAGAGTCCGCCGCCTGCATGTGCCCGTGCGCGGGACCTATGACGGCAACGATGGCCAAGCCCACAGCTACAGCGCCAATGATCCCCACCTTGCCGGCTGGATCCACATCGCCTTCACGGACGCGTTCCTGGCCTCCCACAAAATCTGGGGTGGGCCTGTCCCGGGAGGCCCCGACGCCTATGTCCGTGAGTGGGCCCAGGCCGGCAGTTTGATGGGCGTCGACCGGCCACCCTTGACGGAGGCTGAGATGCGGGCCGAACTGGACCGCTGGTACGAAAGCGGCCAGCTGCGCGCGGACCATCGGGTCGCCGAGACGGTGGAGTTCATCCGAAAGGCTCCATTGCACCCGATGCTGCGGCCCGGCTATCGTGTTCTCTTTGCCGGCGCCGTGTACAGCCTCGAGCCCCGGTACCGCGAGATGCTGGGGCTCTCTGTCCCGCGGCTGGGCCCCTTCCCGCTGCCGGTGAGGCTGGCGACCAAAGCCGTCCTCGGCGTCGTACGCCTCACGCTTGGTCCCCGTGGACCGAGCGAGATTGCAGCGCGGGCGCGTCTGCTCCGGCTGGGAATGGCAGCACCGGACGCCTGAGCACAGTGCCTTTCAGAAAGCCCGCATTCTGGTCAGAACATGCAAAAACCCGGCCCCACACTGTGGGACCGGGTTCCTGGCTGGCGGAGAATGGGGGATTTGAACCCCCGAGGGCGTTAACCCAACACGCGTTCCAGGCGTGCGCCATAGGCCGCTAGGCGAATTCTCCAGCTGCTCTTGAATCAAAAGCAGATACTAGATTACCTGAAGAATCGCGCATCGCCCAATTGGGCCATTTTCGGCGTGACGCCGGCGCTTGGACGGCGGCCGCGGCGCAGCCTGCGCAGGGCTCCACCCGCCCTACTGGCCAGCCACCCAAAACCGGCCATACGCCAGAAATGGGCGCCCCCAACGCGCCCATTCCATCGGACACCGTTGAGCTGCCGGGTCCGGCCCGTTCAGCCAGGCCACACAGCTCACAACCTTGAGATTGCCCCAATCGGTGTACATACCTATGATCGCGGCTGCCGACGGGATAAGCAATGAAAATAGCCCCCTCTGTGCTCGCCATTCCATCCCAGGGCAGGCGTGGCGGGCAGAAGATGCGCGGGACCGCCCCCGATTCGAGTCGGGCCCGATGTTCGGGTAAAGTGTCTGACGGCCCCTCATGTGGCGTCATCCTGTTGAACTCCCCCAGGACCGGAAGGTAGCAAGGGTAGACGGGCTCTGGCGGGTGCATGGGGGGTCTTTACTATTCCCCCACAGGGCGGCAGGATGTCGGCCCGGATTGGTAGGGTTTTTCCTGTGACAGTTACTACCGCTCTCTACCGCAGATACCGTCCCGATTCGTTCGCAGACGTTATCGGGCAGGAGCATGTCACCGGACCACTGATGACGGCTTTGCGCAAGAACCGCGTCAACCATGCCTACCTGTTTTCCGGCCCCAGGGGCTGCGGCAAAACCACCTCCGCCCGCATCCTGGCCCGCTGCCTGAACTGTGCCGAGGGCCCCACCGACACCCCCTGCGGCGTGTGCCCCAGCTGTGTTGAACTGGCCCGCGGCGGCTCCGGCTCCCTCGATGTGATCGAGATTGACGCGGCCAGCCACGGCGGTGTGGATGATGCCCGCGACCTCCGTGAACGCGCCACCTACGCCCCGGTCCGCGACCGCTACAAGATCTTCATCATCGACGAAGCGCACATGGTCACCTCGGCCGGCTTCAACGCCCTGCTGAAAATCGTCGAAGAGCCGCCGGAACACATCAAGTTCATCTTCGCCACCACGGAACCGGACAAGGTCATTGGCACCATCCGCTCCCGCACTCACCACTACCCATTCCGGCTGGTTCCGCCCGAGCCGCTGATGGCTTACCTTGAGCTGCTGTGCAACCAGGAGAACGTCCCGGTTGCCCCCGGTGTCCTGTCCCTGGTGATCCGCGCCGGCGGCGGTTCCGTCCGTGACTCCCTGTCCGTCCTGGACCAGCTCATGGCGGGCGCAGGTCCGAACGGGCTCGACTACGAACTCGCGGTTGCGCTGCTCGGCTACACGCACGCTTCCCTCCTGGACGATGTTGTGGAGGCCGTTGCCGCCTCGGACGCAGCCACCGTTTTCCGCGCGGTGGACCGCGTCATCCAAACCGGGCATGACCCGCGGCGCTTCGTTGAGGACCTGCTGGAGCGTTTCCGCGACCTGATCATCGTCCAGGCCATGCCGGAGAGCGCCCAGGTCATCCTGCGCGGGATGCCCGCGGACCAGATCGCCCGGCTGCAGAACCAGGCCCACAACCTTGGCGCAGCGGAGCTGTCCCGCGCTGCCGATGTCACCAACACGGCGCTGACCGAGATGACAGGTGCCACGTCTCCGCGGCTGCACCTGGAACTGCTCTGCGCCCGGATCCTATTGCCAAGTTCGGAACAGAATGAACGCGGCATTGCTGCGCGCATCGACCGCGTCGAGCGGCGGCTGAACTACTCCGGGAACGACGCCGGTGCTGCCACCGGCCAGGGTGCCAGCGCCGCGCTGGGTGCCGGCTCGGCACCACACGCCCCTGCAGCTACCCGGATTCCGGCGGCAACGCAGGCTGGCGCTGCCGGCGGCGGCCAGGCATCCGAGACCCACGCTCCCGCGGCCCAGTCCCACACAGCCCAGTCCCCCGCCGCTCAGGCCGCAGCTGGCCATGTTCCCGCTGAGCAGGCTCATACGGGCCAGGCTCAGGCACCGCAGGCCCCTTCAGCGCATGACCCTGCAGCCGGGACTCCGGAGGAGACTCCCAAGGCCCCCATCGCGTCGGCCCAGCCGCAGGCTGGCCCAGATGCACCTTCCCTCCCTGCACCAGGGGAATCTGCGCCCAGGACAACTCAAGGCGCTCCGGGTCCAGGGACCGCGGACGGCCGCCCGCCGCTGACGCCCCCGCGAGTGAGCACCAACGACTGGCCCGTGGATCAGCCTGGCAACGAACGCCAACCGGGCAGCAGCACCTCTCCGGTCCAGTCTGCTGCAGGCCGCCCGGCGCCCGCGTCAGGACCTGCCGCTGCGGTGCAGGGCGCTCCGGAGCAGGCTCAGCCCGCTGCGTCCTCCGCAACACAGGACGCATCCGCCCCGGCAGGTTCAGCTCACACGTCGCACGGTCGCGGCGACGCCACTGCTGGCGCCGGCAGCACTGACAATGCCGGACAGAACGCGCCACGCGTTACTGCGGCCCCTGGTGGCCCGGCAGGCATGGGCGATGTTGAAGTCCTTCGCCGTGCGTGGCCAGACGTGCTGCAGACCCTGTCCAAAATCAAGCGCAGCACTTGGGCACTGGTGGAACCGAACGCCCAGGTCAGCGCCTTCGATGGCAGCGTCCTCACGCTTGCTTTCGCAACGTCCGGTCTCGCCGGTGCCTTCGGGCGGGCGGACCACTCCGACAACCTCCGCCAGGCGATCCACAAAACGGTGGGCATCGACTGCCAGATCAATGCAGTGGCGGCCGGCGCAGGCCAAGCGAGCGCTGAACCAAACCCAAAAGCACCCGCCAGCCAGGTAGCTACGGCCAATGAGGTACCCACGGCCAATCAGGTCGCTCCCGCCAACCAGGTAGCTACCGCGAGCCAGGCGGCTCCGGCCAGCCAAGTAGCACCGGCCAGCTCAGCTGACGTTGCCTGGGGCCTCGCCCCGGCGCCCACACCAGCACCAGCACCAGCGGTTGAACCTGCCGATGCCGGAGGGCGTCCAGGCCACAGCGCGCAATCCTCGCAGCCAACCCGCACCGGTTCCTCCGCTGTGCCCGCGGGGACCGGCGCAGCGCAGGCGGCCGAACGCGCAGAAGCAGTCCCCACGCCGCCAGCGTCGCAGGACCAGGCACAGGGTGCGCGGGCCGATGCCCCGGCACCGGGCATCCACGCAGCCGGCAGCCACGCCCCAGGTAATCACGGCGCCGCCGGCAACCCCAGCGGGCCCGCACCGTCCGGCGCAGGCACAGCCGGGAGCGCCCCGGCACGTTCTGCCGTCAACAGTCCCGCCGGCTCCGCCGCACCTTCAGGTACCAGCGCCGCCGCCGGAGGGGACCCCTATGCGGCCCTTGCAGGCGACTACTCCTACTCAGACGACGACTGGGGACCGCCGAGGGACGAGGACGCTCCCCCGCTGGAAGAAGAACCTCCCATGGACTGGGCTCCCTCGCCCTCAAGGGGAAGCAAACCAGCGCCAGCACCGGCCCGCGCGCCCACCCCAACACCGGGGTCCTCACCGGCGCCCGCGTCTTCACAGGCACCAGCGGCATCCCCCGTCGTGGAAGCCCCACAGCGGGCTTCAGGCACAGCAGACGGCGCCCACGACCCCTGGACCCGGGCTGTGGAACAGGCACCCGGCGTCTGGGTTGTGGGGACGGAAAGCAACGTGGGAGCCCCTCCCGTCGCAAGCGGGGCCAGTGCGGAACTGGACAACCCGTCCAGGCCAGCAGGTGTCACGGCTGTGACCAGCACCCCGCACTACGAGCCCGCCACGGCCCAGGTCCCACCGTCCATCCCTGTTACTCCCGCCGCCGGACCGGTCCGCACCACCGTGCCAGCGGAAGCACCGTTGGCACCCGTCGCGGCCACAACGCCTTCAGCAGCACCGTCGGCACCAGTGGCAGCCACAACACCGGCACCAGCGCCGCCGGCACCGGCCAGCCCGGAACCGCAGCAGGCCCGCGAGTACGCCATGGCATCCTCCGCACCGGCATCCGCACCTTCGCCAGCCCTTGCCACCGCCCCGGCGTCTGCCGCTGCCGCCGCGACACGCCAAAGCCTCTACCAAAGGCTTTCCAACAGCCCGGAAGCCGAAGCCGGACGTGCCAAGGCCCCCGCACGGGCGGCCGCCGCAGCGGCCACTTATGTGCAGGACATTCCCAGCGCGGACGACGAAACCATCGAGGAGTCGGGCGTCTTCGGACGCGCTGCCGTGGAACGTATTCTGGGCGGAAAGCTGATCGAAGAACGCTCGCCGGACGGCAGCCCCCTGGCTCCGCGCTACTGACGGCGGCCAGTCCGCCAACGGGGCGGCCACGCCATGACCTGCAAAACAACCAAACCAAGCTAAAGAGGGAATTGTGTACGAAGGTGCGGTCCAGGAGCTTATCGACGAGCTCGGACGCCTTCCGGGAGTCGGTCCCAAGTCGGCGCAGCGGCTGGCATTCCACATCCTTGAAGCAGATCCACAGGACATGAAGCGGCTGGTGGAAGCCATCACCACGGTCAAGGACCGGGTCAAGTTCTGCACGGTCTGCGGCAACGTCACGGAGCAGGAGCTCTGCAACATCTGCCGCGACCCGCGCCGCGATCCCGCCATCATCTGCGTGGTGGAGGAGTCCAAGGATGTCCTCGCGGTGGAACGTACGCGCTCGTTCCGCGGGCGGTACCACGTGCTGGGCGGAGCCATCAATCCGATTGCCGGCGTCGGCCCCGAACAGCTGCGGATCCGTGAGCTGCTCACCCGGCTGAACGACGGCGCCATCCAGGAAGTCATCATCGCCACCGACCCCAACCTGGAGGGCGAGGCTACAGCCACCTACCTGGCGAGGATGCTCAAAACCATCGGGATTGCTGTCACCAGGTTGGCCTCCGGGCTGCCCGTCGGCGGCGACCTGGAGTACGCGGACGAGGTCACGCTGGGCCGCGCGTTCGAGGGCCGGCGGAACGCCCTGAGCTAACCCCGGGCCCGGGGCAAGGACATAACGGCAAGTGCAGAGCGCCGGAACTGTCAGGCAGGCGGACGACGGCGGGACGCCGCCACGTGCGCGCCACCCAGCAAGGCGCCGGTCAAGCCAGCCTGCAGCAGGAGGCCAGCCGCTGCGAGGGGCGTTCGCGGCGAATCCGTGCTCCTCGGTTCCCCGTTGACGCACGGAACCCTGGGGCCGTCGGCCGCGGCCTGCAGTTCCGCAGAAAGCCAGCCGGGCAGTTCCTGCCCCGGCCCCGGTTCACCGGCCAGCATCGTCAACACCACAATGGGGCTCACAGCCGGCAGCCACATGATCCGCTCCGTCCGGTAAACCTCGACGGTTCCGGCCGGGATCTGCGAGCACTCGTAGGCAACGGGAGTCCCGTCTGCGGCCCGGTGAACGTTCAGCGCCACAGTAACGGGTTCTTCGGAGCGGACAGCAGGCACCAGCAGGGCGCCGGCAACCAGGGTCCCCGCCACGAGGAACAGGCCGAGCACCCAACCCGCCACCCTTGCCAGGACAGGGCCACGCACCAGGGCGGCCATCGCAACACCCATGGCACCGAACAGGGTCCCTTCCACGACCGCCAGTCCTGACGAGGTGACAGCGACGGATCCGGGGCCACCGGAAGCCATTGCCTGGATGAGAAGACTGACCAGCACCACCACTGCGAACACCAGGCCCTGCAGTGCGGTGGCCAGGACGGCTGCAAGATAGCCCGGATGAGGCTCTCCGGTCGAGGCTCGCCGCAGCTGGCAGGCCATGCCCCAGTGCATCCCCACCAGGGCCGCCGCAGCCGGAAGCAGCGAGGACGCAAGGACGTAGATCAGCAGCGCAGCGGGAACCAAGCCGGACTGGTCGCCTTCCGCGGGGGCCGACACCCACACCAGGCCTGCGGCGACGGCCCACGTCGCACACGCTGCGCCCACGGCAACGGCCCAGAAGCGAAGCGAAGCAATACTGCCCCGCCAAGCCACGACTGCCGAAAGCACCGCCGCCCGCAACGCGGGACCGGCCGGACGCCCGCCGTCGTCGTCATCAGTCCCTGCGTCCGGGAACCCGGAAGAGTCCGCGCCCGGAGGGGAAGTGTCCCGGCCGATCGGCTCAAAGAATGGCTCCGGCGCGGGACCTTCGGAAGGTTGCCGCTGATTGGGCATGCCGGGTCCGCCTTCCCTGGACAGGCCCCAGCCCCGGAAGCGGCCGGCGATTGCCGGCCAGCTGCGTTACAACTGGTTCAATCGTGGGATACCGGCGCCGGGCTGTCCAGATCCCGTCAGGCCGAACCCTCGAAAGGTCCCGCCCGGCGGGTTCGGGTTCAGCCTGCCGGCCTGCTCAGGCGATGCGGGTCCCGCGGGCGAGCTTGCGGGCGGGCGTCCGGAGCGAACGCCAGCCGAGCCACATCAGGAGCCCGGACAGCACGAGCTGGAGGCCGAGGCCGGCAGGCCACAGCGGGGTCTTTTGCCCCAGGTATGTGGGCTGGACCTTGCCGTTGACGCACGGCGTGGTCCCTTCCGGCCCGGCCATGGCTTGGCGGGCCGCCTGGCTGATGCCTTCGATCGCGCCGATGGACGTGAAGTTTTGCCGCTCCGTTCTGTCCGGGTACGGAATGGCGTCCGCCACCACCACGAAGGGGTTCATGGCAAGCGTCCAGGCCACCCGCTCGGTATGCAGGGCGGACTGTTCTCGAAGAGGTCCGGAACAGGTGTATCCGGCGTCCACGGGCTCTGACTGCAGCGGCGCGTAGGCACGGTACTGCGGATTGTTGGCCATTACTGTGCCTTGGGTCAGCCCGGTGCCCAGCCCGAAGGAGATGAGGGTGCCAACCACCAGGCCGGCCACCGCCAGGTAGGTCACCACGATGGAAAACAAGGGGCGCCCGGCCAGCGCGGAAATCCCGACGCCGATGGCGCAGACAATGCCCACCTCAACGGCGAGCATCACCAGCGATACCAGTATGTAGGCGGGAGTCAGGCCGCCCAGCGCTACGCCAATTACCAGGAACGGGGTACTGGCCACCAGGAACGCCAGGGCCGCCGCCCAGGCGGCGAAAAATTTGCCCCAGAGGATCTGGCCCGGTTCCAGCAGCGTGACCTGGAGGATGGCCAAGGTGCCGCCCGCCCGGTCACCGTTCACGGCGTTGGCAGACAGTGCCGGCGCCACCAGCAGCGCGAACAGCAGGACGAACGCCAGCACCACTTCAAAGATCAGCGAACCCGGCCCGGTGGATCGTGTTCCGGATACGCCACCGAAGTCGCGCTGGAAGGCATTCGAGGCGCTCCAGCTTGCCCAGGTCAGCCACGTCACCAGTCCGGTCAGGGCGAACCAGATGGCCAGCATGATGTACCAGCCGCGGGACCGGAGCCGCTGCTTCAGCTCCAGGGCCACCACATGCCCGATTCCGGCCATGTAGGGGCCGGGCGTTCCGCGGCGGGCGGCTCCTTCCCGGTTTTCCGTCATGCTGCTCATCGCCGTTCCCCTTCGAGGTTCATGTAGGTCTCCTCCAACGCGCCGACGGCCGGGGCAAAGGAACGGATTCCGACGCCGGCGAGCACCAGGTCCCGCAGGAGCCGCTCCGCCCCGACCTCGTTGTGCAGAACGAGGCTGACGCCCGGCCGGCGGCCTTCCTCGCGGCGGAATTCGAGTCCCAGCCGCTCCAGTTCCGCGGCGAGCGCAGCTGTGTCGGCCGCCGTGATCGCATAACGGCGGCCAGCCGCGACCGCTTCCTCGGTGGTTTGCTGCCGGACCGTGCGTCCGTTGTTGACGAACACCGCACCGTCCGCGATCTCATCCAGTTCGCTGAGCACGTGCGAGGACACCACGACGGCTTTTCCTTCGGCGGCGAGTTGCCGGAGTGTGGTCCGCAGCTCAACGCGGGACCCCGGATCCAGGCCTGATGCAGGCTCGTCCAGGAGCAGCACCGACGGATCGTGGATGAGTGCGCGCGCCAGGCTCAGCCGCTGCTGCTGCCCGCGGGACAGGACCCGGGCGGGCTGGTCGGCGAGGTCTGCCAGCCGGACACGCTCCAGCATGTCGGTGACCCGCGCGGCGATCCCGGACGCTGGTAGCCGGTAGAACCGGGCCATCTGGGTCAGGATCTCCCGGGCCGTCAGCGATTCCCACACCCCCAGGGTGTCCGGCATCCAGCCCAACCGGCTCCGGACCTCCGCGCGGTTCCGGACAGGGTCCAGCCCGCCAACAGTGATGGTGCCCTGGTCCGGGGCCAGCAGCGAGGCCAGCATGAGGAGCAGGGTGGTCTTTCCTGCACCATTGGGGCCGATGAGTGCCGTGACCATGCCCGCCGGGGCGTGGAAGTCCATATGGTCCACCGCGCGGACGGCGCCAAAGCTGCGGCTTACCCCCCGGGCCGTGATTCCGTCGTCGGGAACCTGCTGCCCGCCGGACTGTTCCGAAATTATTGCCATAGTGTGCGCACCTGTCCCCCCACAGTGTTGCTGCATGCTGATCCTCCGAGCGTACGCCAGCGGCCATACCCGGGTTGTCGTCCTCCGGGCTGAGATTCGGTCACAATTCAGCGGCGCGGTACGGGCGGCGATAAACTGTCGGAGGATGCCGGGCCGCCCCGCTGCCTGGCTTCCGAAAATCCCATTGATCCGATGAAGGTATGCGCCATGAGTACGCCCACTACCGAAGTGCACAACGCGACGCAGCCGCAGGGCCTGCAGGCCGGCGGTGCGGTAACCAAACAACTCATCGTGCAGAAGTTCGGCGGGTCCTCCGTTGCCGACGCTGACGGCATTAAGCGTGTGGCCGCCAGGGTGGTAAACGCCCAGCAGGCCGGCAACGAGGTTGTTGTGGTGGTCTCCGCCATGGGCGACACCACCGACGAACTCCTGGACCTCGCCGCCCAGGTCACCGACTCCGCCCCGGCCCGCGAGATGGACATGCTGCTCTCCGCCGGCGAACGTATTTCCATGGCCCTGCTGGCCATGGCCATCAACAAACTCGGCGCGTCTGCGCAGTCGTTTACGGGGTCGCAGGCCGGCATGATTACCGATGGCATCCACGGCAAGGCCCGCATCATCGATGTTGACCCCCACCGCATCCGCACCGCGCTGGACAAGGAAAATATCGCCATTGTGGCCGGTTTCCAGGGCATGAGCCGAAGCACCAACGAGATCACCACCCTGGGCCGCGGCGGCTCGGACACCACAGCGGTGGCCCTGGCTGCGGCACTGGAAGCTGACGTCTGCGAGATCTACACGGATGTGGATGGCATCTACACGGCCGATCCCCGGGTGGTCCCGTCCGCCCAGAAGATCGACACCATTTCCAGCGAGGAGATGTTGGAGCTCGCGGCGTCCGGCGCCAAGATCCTGCACCTCCGGTGCGTCGAGTATGCCCGCCGGTTCGGCGTGCCCCTGCACGTCCGTTCCTCATTCAGCCAGCACGAAGGCACCTGGGTCATCCCCAGCGCCGAAGACAAGATCACCACTCAAGAGGGAGTTGCCTTGGAGCAGCCAATCATCTCCGGCGTTGCGCACGACCGCTCGGAAGCCAAGGTCACCGTTGTGGGCGTTCCGGACATCCCGGGCAAGGCCGCGGCCATCTTCCAGGTCATCGCCGACGCCCATTCCAACATCGACATGATCGTCCAGAACGTGTCCACCCACGGAACCGGCAAGACCGACATCTCGTTCACGCTGCCCATCATTGAGGGCGCCGATGCCCTTGCCGCCCTGCACGCCGCGCAGGACTTGATCGGCTTCGAAACCATCGAGTACAACGAGAAGATCGGCAAGCTCTCCCTGATCGGAGCCGGCATGCGGTCCCACCCGGGCGTCTCGGCCACCTTCTTTAAGGCATTGTCCGACGCCGGCATCAACATCAACATGATCTCCACCTCGGAAATCAGGATTTCCGTAGTCACCCATGCAGACCTGCTGGATGAGGCCGTGCGCGTCATCCACAATGCGTTCGAGCTGGACAGCGACAACGAAGCCACCGTGTATGGCGGCACCGGCCGCTGACCGCCGCCGGCAGACAAAAAGCCGGGCCGCCTTCCATTGATTCATGGAAGGCGGCCCGGCTTTTTTCATGCTGTGCGGCCCGGGACCTGTCTACGGAAGGGTTCAGCTTTCCCGTTCCAGGTCTTCCAGCCGGACGGCGTAGTGGTGGCCTGTTGAGTCGGTTTCCACCACGAAGTGCGAAAGGTCCTCCTCCGAGGCCTGCTCGAAGTCATCGTGCCTGTGGATCACCGGAGTATCGGCATCGAGCCGGGTCGCTGGACCGAAGAAGAAGCGGAGCCGGTCCGTCATGCTCATAAATCCGCTGAGTACGTGTGCCACTGTTTTCCACCCCCTTCCCCGGTGCGAGGAAATGAGCCATTGGCTCCACCCGGGAGCCGGTGCCCCTCATTTTACGCCGGGAAGGTGCAAAAAGCTCCGGACCATCGGGCGTCACCTCACGGCGGGGCGCGGCGGCCGATTGGCTAGTGACGGAACCGCAGGCCCGTCAGCGCAGGGATTTGTCGCCCGGATCCTTTGGCACCACGTAGGTGCTTCCGTCCGGCCGGGTGATGGTTTCCCATTGCTGGCTTTCAGCCTCGCGCTGAGCGAGCAGCCGACGGTTTTCCTCGGTCATGGCGTGGCCGAGGGCGGAGCGGTTGGCCGGCCCGAAGACTGCCCGCAATTTGCCGGTGGCCCGCATGAACCGCTGGGAAGCGTTACCCCTGTCTTCAGTGTTGCGCCTGGCCATGAACTTTCCTTCCATCTGACATTCTGCCTACCAAAAGTGTACGCTAATTATTAGTGCACTAACAGTTGGAGGACCAATGACCACCGCAGCCGCCCCGGACACCCGTGAAGACGACCTGCTCCTGGAGCACCAGTTGTGCTTCGCCCTGACCGTGGCTTCCCGCAGCGTCGTAGGCGCCTACAAGCCCGTCCTCGAAAAACTGAACCTGACACACCCGCAGTACCTCGTCATGCTCGCGCTCTGGGAAACAAGTCCCCGCACCGTCAGGAACATCAGCGAAGCCCTGGCCCAGGAACCCGCCACCATTTCACCGCTGCTGCGCCGCCTTGAAGCCGCTGGATACATCACCCGGCAACGCGCTGACGGGAACGAACGTGCGCTGTCGGTGGAACTCACGCCGAAGGGAGCCGCCCTCCGGCAGGAGGCGCTCAAGGTTCCCGGCACCATGATGGACAGGCTGGGACTGACCCGCGGGCAGGTCACCGAACTGCACGCCAGCATGATGGCGCTCATCGCCGCCACATCCGGCAGCACGGAGTCATAGGCAGCGCAGCACACTCCCCTCCAGCGCACAGGCCCGGATCAGCGCAGCCCGCGGGACAACCCGGGGAAGTTAGAATCGAGGCATGAATGAGGCGTCGGACCATGCGTAACGTGCGGCTTCACCTAGCGGCCCTTGCCGTCACCGCGGGGCTGCTCTCCGCCTGCACCGGTGGCCCGGACGGCGGCAACCCGCCGTCCACGTCCCCGGCTCCGTCGCCAACCTCCTCCGCCACGTCTTCGGCAACCGCGCCCCCGTCAACAGCCACTCCGTCCCCGGACACCGAAACGTCAGTTCCGGCCCCGCCGCCCGCTTCCCCGTCCGCGCTGCCTGCCGGGCCTGGCCAGGGCAATGCCGAACTTGCCATCACTGTCATTCCGGCTGAAGGCCAAGCCGCAGTCAACTACACGCTGGTGTGCGAAGCCGGAGTGCCGGCAGGCGAAAGCAGCCACCCGACGGCCGACGCCGCCTGCGCCGCCCTCAAACGGAATTCGGCCCTGCTGAACCCGGCGCCCCGCACGGCCCAGGCCTGCACCCAGCAATATGGCGGACCGGAAAAGGCGACCGTGAGCGGAGTGGTTGACGGAACCGCCGTCGAAGCATCCTTCGCCCGCACGGACGGTTGCGAGATCAGCGCCTGGGACGCCGCGAAAGACATACTGGGAGGCGCCGGTGGAGCAACTTAAGCTCCTTGCGGCCAACGAGTGGCGGGCGAGGGAAGAGGCCCACCAGCTGCGCGTCGGCCGCTACGCGGATCCCTATTTGGAGCGGAGGTCCGCCGGACGGAAACATCCGGTGGAGGACTTCCTCTTCACCTACTACACGCAAAAACCGGGTCAGCTTCGCCGCTGGCACCCGGGCGCCGGAACCGTCCTCGCGGGCAGCGCGGGCGAGGCCCGGCGCGGTTGGAAGCACTACCGGGTGCTCGACGACGGCGAACTGGCTGCGCTCGGCCTGCCTGCGGGAAGCACGGCGGTCACCTTCGACCGGGCCGCCTTCCTGGCCGACCGTGCGGACGCGGTGGCCTTCGCGGAGATCATCCTGCGCGGAACCGCGGCAAGGCCTGCCCAGTTCGGCTGCTTTGGCCTGCACGAATGGGCCATGGTGTACCGCCAGGACAAGTTCGATCTGCGCCACGAATACCTGAAACTGCGCCTGGGTTCGGAGGGAACCGACCAGGTGGTGGAGGATAACCGCATCCGCTGCACCCACTTTGATGCGTTCCGCTTCTATACTCCTGATGCGTTGCCGCTCAATGAGCACCTGCCTACCCGGGACTCCCAACGGCACATGGAACAGCCCGGCTGCCTGCATGCCAACATGGACCTCTACAAGTGGGCCTACAAGCTGCTTCCGGCACTTCCGAGCGAGCTGGTCATGGACTGCTTCGAGCTCTCCTGGCGGATCCGCGCCATGGATATGCAGGCCTCCCCCTACGACCTCGCCGGCTGGGGCTACCCGCCCATCCGGATTGAGACCACCGATGGAAAGGCCGACTACGTTGCCCGGCAGCGTGGCTTTGCCCAGGAAGCCGCAATACTCCGGGGCCGGCTGGCAGCGTCTTTGGCGGAGGCCACAGGCGAGACCACCAGGTCCGCGAAAGGAGAAGTCCATGGAGAACAAGGCGCAGCCTGACCCCGGATCCGTCCACCTGGTCATCAACCTCAGCGAAACGCCTGACGGCCCGCACCATAAATTCACCCTGCAGGCCAGCCACGGCAAGGTGTCCCCCGGCTCGACCGTACCGGACCCGCAGGCCGCCCTCGACGCTGTCCTGAAACACGGACCTGCGATCTTCTTCCCGGAACCCGGGCCGCCGCGCCTGTGTACCCAGCAGTATGGCGGGCCCCAGCAGGCCGTCGTCACGGGGACGTTCCAGGGCAGGCGTGTTCACACCACGCTGACCCTGACCGATGGTTGCGAGATTTCCCGGTGGCGGGCCCTTGCTCCACTGCTGGGCGGAACTGCCGGAGCCGCCGGCACCACCTAGGCGGACGGTTGCCCGGCCCAAGACAGGGATGGCCGGCGGATCGCAGTCGATCCGCCGGCCATCAGTTGTCCGGTTATTCAGGCTCCGGGCCTCTTGGGAGGCTGGCGCCTAGATTCCCAGGTTGGAGCTCCCCGATTCGTCCTGGAACTCCTTCTTCTTCTTTTCCTTCTTGACCTTGTCCTTCTTGTCCTTCTTGCCCGGGTCCGTCTGCTCGTCATCCGGGACCACGGCACCGGCACCCGGGGTTACCACCACCGAGACAAAGGTGGGGGTGGCACCGCCCGAGTAGTTGACCCTGCCAATGTAGGAGCCCGGTTCAAGGTTCTGCCACGACAACGTCACGTCACCGGCAGTGCCGTTCGCCAGCCGAAGCGGGTTCGGGCTGACCGAGGCGTTGCCCATGTTGGCGCCCAGGACGGCAGCATCCAACGATGCCTTGGTGGGCTGGCCGTTAGGGCTGGCGTAGAGGTTGGCGAACATTGTGTACACGCCGGCCTTGGGATTGGTGACGGACACCGATTCGCTGGCGGACACCGTCTGGGAGGCGAGCTGCTTCCCATCCGGGGTGAACACCAGGAGATCGAAGTCGGCGTTCTCGTCAGAGGAGAAGACGGAGAACTTGGCCAGCGGCGAACCCGCCGCCACCGTTACCTGCTTCATGGCGTTGGAGGTGTTGTTCGCCAGGGCCAGCGGCCCGGGGACCAGTTCCACGGCAGTTGAATCCGCCTTGGACAGGCCGTCCACCGTCATGCTGACCGGTGCGTTGGTTCCGGACACCACGGGAATCTTCCCCTGGCCGGTACCGCCCACTGAGCTGAAGGCGGCATTCGCCGGCGCCACTACGGACTGCGGACGGACCGCTACCGGTGAAGCGACATTCTTGCCGGCACCCTGCCAGACCAGGCTGCCCATGGCGAACTGGCCCGTGGGGGCGGAGGCATTTTCGAACTTGACCTTGAACGTCCGCTTTTCGCCCACCGCGCTGAAGTTCAGGATCGAGGGGGTCACGGTGACCTTGACGCCCGGCACGTTCACCTGGGCGCGGTACAGGCCGGGGGTCAGCGCGGTCACCGTGCGGGTGACCTCAGTCCTGCCGGTCAGTGAGCCCAGCGCAAACGAGGCCACATTCATGTCGCGCGGCGCGGTGGTTCCCAGATCCGGGATGCCCAGGTCCAGTCCGGTTCCCTGGATGAACTTCAGGTAGTCGGTCTCGTTGGCGTCGTACACCAGGCCCGGGTCCAGGACCTTGGCAACGGACACCTGGCCTGCGCCGGTGGCGAAGACATCTGTGTTGCGGCTGCCGTCCGCGTTCTTGACGTCCGTAGCGGTGGTCATCATGGCTGACTTGACCGTGGCGGGAGACCAGGTGGGGTTCTTGCCCAGGACCAGCGCACCGAAGCCTGCCACGTGCGGGGCGGCCATCGATGTGCCGGACATCATGCCGAACTGGGCGCCGGCTTCACCGATGGGAGAGACACCGGCCAGCACGGCGACGCCGGGAGCGGCGACGTCCGGCTTCAGCAGGTCGGAGTCGGTGGCCAGCAGCGGGCCTCGTGAGGAGAATCCGGCGATCTGCGGCTGGGGCTCCTGCGGCAGGCCGGTGGTGTCTTTGTTCACCAGCGCGGCTTTGATGGCGGGGTTGGCCGCCAGCTTGTCCTTGATCTGCTGCGTTGCCGGCGGATTCACGTGGACAGTGGGTACGGCGTGCTGGTCCACGTCCTCGGAGGACGGGGTGACGTTGACGAGGATCATGCCGACGCCGCCGGTGCGCTTGACCTCGGCACTCTTGGCAACGCGGTCAACAACTCCCCTGTCACAGACAACGATTTTGCCGGCCACCTTGGCGGGGTCCAGTGTGTTCGGTCCGCAGAGTTCGGGGCTTGCGGCTCCTGCTGCTGCAGCCGATGCTGCGAGGACCAGCGGGCTGGCCGGGACGTTGTTGGCCATCAGGCTGGCACCGCGGTACTTGCTGCCGTCCTCGAATTCAACAGTTCCCTGCAGCTCGGTGGAGAAGGACGAGGCAGCGACAGTGGTGAGCCATGGTGCGCCGTGGTTCACGGTGCTGGCCGTGGGGCCGCTGTTGCCTGCGGAGGCGGAAACGAAGACTCCGGCTGAGGCTGCGGAGAGGAACGCCAAAGCAACTGGGTCCGTGGTGGTGGAGGTGCTGCCCGAAATGGAGTAGTTCAGGACATCCACGCCGTCCAGGATCGCCTGGTTGATGGCGGCCACCGATGCGGAGCTGTAGCAGCCGCCGGTGTTGGGGTCGGTGTCTTCCCAGCAGACCTTGTAGATGGAGAGTTTGGCCGCCGGAGCGACGCCGCCTGTGATGCCCATGTCGCGGCCGCCAAGGTTGGCCCTGACGTTCGCGTTTCCGGCTGCGGTGCTGGCGGTGTGGGTGCCGTGGCTTCCGACGTCAACGGGAGAGAGCACTTCCTCGGGGGCACGGTTGGCCTCCGGGACGTACTTCTTGAAGTCGTCGGCGAAGTAGCGGGCGCTGAGGACCTTGGAGTTGCAGGCACTGCCGTCGAAAGCTGCCCCGGTGCCTTCGCCTTTTTGGCATTCGCCCACGAACGTGTCGCCGTCGGACTTCAACATGGCGATCTTGCCGTCTGCTGTCCGGTAGGGCACGCCCACCTCGGGGTTTCCGGCCAGCGGCTTGACGTCGGTTCCGGCGAATAAAGGGCTGGAGGGGGTGTAGCCGGAGTCGATGACTCCCACCACAACGCCCTTGCCGGCGTTCTCCGTGCCACCGAAGGATGTATTCCAGATGCCTTGCGGGCCGGAGAGCTGAAGGAAATCGGTGGTGGAGTAGTCCGGCGCGTTCTCGGTATCCGGCGCCACCATGAGGACCTTCGGATCCTTGGCCAGCTTCAGCGCCTGGTCGGCGGAGAGATCCGCGGCGAAGCCATTGATGGCGGCGGTGAAGTTGCGTTTGATCTGGACGCTTTCGTCCTTGGCGATCTCGCGCTGTTGCGTTTCGAGATGCTGCTGGTAGCGCTGCACCTCGGGCCGCCCGGCGTCGAGCTTCTTTCCGCTCTGGGGTTTCGTAGCGCTCAGGTCGCCGGTGCCGCCTGCATAGGTGGCTGCGGGCTTCTCCGCCAGTACCACGATGTACCGGCCGGCTTGGTAGTCCTTGGGATCAAGGTTCTTCTGCTGGACCGACGGAACCTGCCCCGTGGCGGGGGCTGCCGTGGCTGGCACGGCTGCCACTGAACCAAGAAGCAGCGGAATCCCCACGGAGAACGCTGCAGCCCTCCGGAACCCGCCGCCCCTTGCAGGGCTCTTTCCTGTTAATTTCACGTGCACCCTTTCACGATGAACCGGCCTGTCAGGATTAGAGGGCCGGAAACGACCGGCTTGGTACAGGGAATTACAGGTTTTGTAATTCGATAAGACCAGCCGGTTCACAGAGTACAGACTGATAGCCGAATATGACATAGGGCACATACGGCGAATTTTCGCCAGTCATATACAGCGCTGGCGGGGACCCTGACGGGCAGCCCGGGAAGCCCTGCGCGTCAGGGGCAGGGCGCGGGAATCCGCGGCAGGACGCTACTGCCGGGGGGTCCGGACCACGTCGCTGATCCATTGCCGGGTCTTCTCGTCCACCGGTCCGGCCGTGCGGGTTTCCCGGGCACGGCGGTCGGCTTTGATCTTCTGGAAGACCATCCGGCCCAGGCCGGCAAATACGGCTGCGGCCATCACTGGCAAAAGGACGGACTTCGAATTCTCTGCCATCCCGTCATCCTAGTGAAGGGTCCGTTTCAACTCCATAGCGGGATTGGCCGGAAGCGCCGGATTCCGCTTTTGCGGGCCCCACCGTGACGTGGATCTACCGAATACAGGGTGGGGCCGCCGGGCCGGTAGAATGATAAGGCAAGCTCGCGGAGCGCCCGTCCACAAAGTCTGGAACACTGCCTTACAGTGTGCCCCCAACACCGGTACGGCGTGAGACGGCACCACTCCGCTGCGCCCTTACCCAAGCTCACGCACAGGAGTTGCCGGATGCCCCGGATCGTTGTTGACGTCATGCCCAAGCCCGAGATTCTTGACCCCCAGGGAAAGGCGATCGTCGGCGCTCTTCCCCGCCTCGGCTTCACCAGCTTCAGCTCTGTCCGCCAGGGCAAGCGCTTCGAACTGACCGTGGACGGCGAGGTGACGGAGGAGATCCTGGCCCAGGCCCGCGACGCCGCCGAAACCCTCCTGTCCAACCCCGTGATCGAGGACGTCGTCAACGTCGAGGTCGTCGAGGCCTGAGATGACTGAACTTCCCCTGATCGGCGAGGCCATCGCCGTCGCGGCGGAGCCGCGCCTCGCCGGCGCCCGGATCGGCGTCGTTACCTTCCCCGGCACCCTTGATGACCGGGATGCCGCCCGCGCCGTGCGCCTGGCCGGTGCCACCGCCGTCGAACTCTGGCACGGCGACACCGAACTCGGTGACGTGGACGCCGTCGTCATCCCCGGCGGGTTCTCCTACGGTGACTACCTCCGTGCCGGCGCCATTGCCCGTTTCGCGCCGCTGATGTCCAAGATCATCGACGCCGCCAACAGTGACGCCAAGCTGCCTGTCCTGGGCATCTGCAACGGCTTCCAGATCCTCACGGAATCGCACCTGCTGCCGGGTTCGATGATCAAGAACGATCACCTGAAGTTCCTGTGCCGCGACCAGATCCTGCGCGTCGAGAACAGCAACACTGCCTGGACCCTGGACTACGAAGCGGGCCAGGAAATCACCATCCCTCTGAAGAACCAGGATGGCCAGTACATCGCGGACGACAAGACCCTGGACGCCCTCGAGGCCGAGGGCCGCGTCGTCTTCCGTTACGTGGGCTTCAACCCGAACGGTTCGCGCCGCGACATCGCCGGCATCTCCAATGCAGCCGGCAACGTGGTGGGCCTCATGCCGCACCCCGAGCACGCCGTGGAACCGGGCTTTGGCCCCGAGACTGCGTTGTCCGGCTCCGCCGGTGTCGGCGGGTCCGACACAGACGGACTCGGTTTCTTCACCTCCGTACTGACCAAGATTGTGGGAGGCGACAAGTGACCACCGAAACCACCAAGAAGTTCAACATCGACACGGTGGAGAACGCCGGCAAGACTCCGAAGACGGACCTGCCGTGGGCCGAGCTTGGCCTGAAGCGGAACGAGTTCGACGAAATCGTCAAGGTCCTGGGCCGCCGCCCCACCGGCGCCGAACTGGCCATGTATTCCGTCATGTGGAGCGAGCACTGCTCCTACAAGTCCTCCAAGAACCACCTGCGCCAGTTCGGCGAAAAGGTCACCGAGGAAATGAAGAAGGACATGCTGGTGGGCATCGGCGAGAACGCCGGCGTCACCAACCTGGGGGACGGCTGGGCCGTGACCTTCAAGATCGAATCGCACAACTCGCCGTCGTTCGTTGAGCCTTACCAGGGCGCGGCAACCGGCATTGGCGGCATTGTCCGCGACATCATCTCCATGGGCGCACGCCCCGTTGCCGTCATGGACCCGCTGCGCTTCGGCGCCATCGACCACCCGGACACCGCCCGCGTAATGCACGGCGCCGTGGCGGGCATCGGCGGCTACGGCAACTCGCTGGGCCTGCCGAACATCGGCGGCGAGATGGTGTTCGACTCCGTCTACCAGGGCAACCCGCTGGTCAACGCCCTTGCCGTTGGCGTCATGCGCCACGAGGACATCCGGCTTGCCAACGCCTCGGGCAAGGGCAACAAGGTGGTCCTGTTCGGTGCACGCACCGGCGGCGACGGAATCGGCGGCGCTTCCGTGCTGGCTTCCGAATCCTTTGATGACACCAAGCCGTCCAAGCGCCCCGCCGTCCAGGTGGGCGACCCGTTCGCCGAAAAGGTGCTCATCGAGTGCTGCCTTGAGCTGTTCAAGGGCTCCCTGGTGGAGGGCATCCAGGACCTCGGCGCGGCAGGCATCTCCTGCGCCACGTCCGAGCTCGCCTCCAACGGCGACGGCGGCATGCAGGTTGAGCTGACCTCCGTCCTGCTGCGCGACCCCACGCTGACCCCGGGCGAGATCCTGATGTCCGAGTCCCAGGAACGCATGATGGCCGTTGTGACGCCGGAGAACGTGGAAGCGTTCGAGGCCGTCATGGACAAGTGGGCCGTGGAGTACTCCTGGCTGGGCGAGGTCACCGACACCGGCCGCCTGATCATCACCTGGGAAGGCGACGTGATTGTCGATGTCGATCCCCGCACCGTGGCGCACGACGGCCCGGTCTACGACCGCCCGTTTGCCCGCCCGGAGTGGCAGGATTCGATCCAGGCAGACACCTTCACCGGCTCTGTTCAGGATGCCGGCCGCCCCGCTGCACCCGCCGAGCTGGCCAAGGCTGTGACGGAACTCGTGGCCTCGCCGAACATGTGCTCGAAGTCCTGGATCACCAACCAGTACGACCGGTACGTGGGCGGCAACACCTCCATGGCGTTCCCGGACGACGCCGGCGTGGTCCGCGTTGACGAGGAAACCGGCCTGGGTGTTGCCCTGGCCACCGACGCCAACGGCCGCTACACCTACCTCGATCCCTACCACGGTGCACAGCTGGCCCTGGCCGAGGCGTACCGGAACGTTGCCACCGCAGGTGCCATCCCCATGGCCGTCAGCGACTGCCTGAACTTCGGCTCCCCCGAGGACCCGGATGTCATGTGGCAGCTGGCCGAAGCGATCCGCGGCCTGTCCGACGCCTGCCAGGTGCTCGGCATCCCCGTCACCGGCGGCAACGTCTCGCTGTACAACCAGACGGGCACCACGCCCATCCACCCCTCCCCCGTGGTGGCGGTCCTGGGCAAGCTCGACGACGTTGCCCGCCGCACGCCGTCGGGCTGGCGTGAGGATGGCCAGGCGATCTACCTGCTGGGCACTACCGCTGCCGAGCTGGACGGCTCTGAGTGGGCCAACATGCGCGGCCACCTGGGCGGCCAGCCGCCGAAGGTGGACCTTGAGACCGAGCGCGCACTGGGTGAGATCCTGATCAACGCCTCCCGCGACGGCATGATCGACGCCGCACACGACCTCTCCGAGGGCGGCCTGGCCGCCGTGCTGGTGGAGTCCTCGCTGCGCTACGGCGTCGGCGCGCGGATTGCGCTGCAGGATGTCATGGACCGCGATGGCGTGGACCTGTTCACGGCACTGTTCTCCGAATCCCAGGGACGTGCCGTGGTGGGCGTTCCCCGCTCGGAGGAAGTGCGCTTCACGGACATGTGCACCGCCCGCGGCTTCGCGCACACCCGCATCGGCGTGGTGGACGCTGCCAGCGGCGCCCTGGAAATCAACGGCGTGGAGAGCCTGTCCCTCGACGCCCTCCGCGAAGCCCACGAAGGGACGCTGCCGAAGTACTTCGGCTGATCCCTTCCCCTTCGATTGCTCCGTAATTGCCCTTTTGAGCCCTCAAAACGGCGGTTACGGAGCAATCGTTTTTAATCTCCCCTCCGCCAGCCATTGCGCCCGCTTAATCCTCGCTGTGCAGGTCCCGGCGGCGGGCGCTGAGCAGCTCGATTTCGGGGCGGCCCGCCACGAAGCGTTCGACGGCGTCGAGCACCTCCACGAGGTGCGCGCGGTCGGCTGCCACCAGGCCGGCGCCCACCCTGGTGCGGCGGTACTGGTCGTGGTCCCCCACCTCGGCCACGGACACGTCGAAGCGACGCTTTAGTTCAGCAAGGAGCGGCCTGATAACGGACCGTTTCTCCTTGAGGCTTTGGACGTCGCCCAGGAGGATGTCGAACTCGATCCAGCCGACCCACATGGCCGCGGTCCTTCCCTAGCCGATGGTGAGCTCGCCCATGCGGTCCCAGCCGTCGCCCTCGAGCTGGCGGCTGATGATGCGGGGAGTTTCGGCGAGGGCCTGCGGCATGTCCGCCATGGCCTTCTTGAAGTGTTCGCTGTTCACGTGGTCGCCCGCGGCGTCGTCCTTGAACGCTTCAACAAGGACGTACTCGTTGGGGTCGTCCAGGCTTCGTGACCAGTCGAACCAGAGGTTGCCGGGCTCCTGCCGGGTTGCCGCGGTGAAGTCTGCCACCAGCTCCGGCCAGCGCTCCGACCATTCCGGCTTGACCTTGAACTTGACGACGATAAAAATCACTGGGACGTTCCTTCCGCGGCGAGTGTGCGTGCCCCTTCAATGTACCGGGAAGTAACGTACCGCTGGGCCGCCCGGGTGACCAGTCCGCCGGTGGCGTAGAACCAGTTGGCCGGCTTGCTGAAAGCACGGATCCGGAGGTAGACCGCACCCGAGGCGTCGATGACCGCCTCAAAGGATTCCTCGCCGCGGGCGGGGTGTCCCGGAAGCGTCCCGTAGCCAAAACCTGCTGCCTGTGGCATGCCGTCCGCGGACGGTTCCCGGACCCAAACCACCTCGCACGGCGCGTTCAGGCGGAACGGGCCGACGCCGAAGCCGCTGACCACGCGGACGCCCGGCCTTGCCTGTGGGGACTCCGCCCGGACACGGAGGCCCGCGCGCCGCTGCAGTTCCCACCCAAGGATGCCGTCCGCGACGCGACGGAACAGCGGCAGCCCCGACCCCAGGCGCACCTCCTCCACGACGCTGGCGTACCCCGCCGGCGTCGTACCCTGCCTTGTACTTCCAACACCCGGATAGTTCAGGCTGCCGCGGGCCGCCCGTGCCTCATTCACCCGAACGTCCCAGGCGTGCCCAGCCAAGCTGTTCCTGCTGCTTGCGGCTCAGGCCCGCAACCACCAGGTCATAGGAGTCCTCCACCATGTCCCGCACCATGTCCTCCGGGAGGGACCCGTCCAGGCGGACACCGTTCCAGTGCGTCTTGTTCATGTGCCAGGCCCCGTCGATGGCGGCGTGCGCGGCCCGTAATTGAACCGCCAGGGAGGGATCGCATTTGAGGTTCACGTAGAAATCGCCGGGATCCATGGAGGACAGTGCGAACAGCTTCGCCTCATGCCTGGTTCCTCCGGCTACGTGGGCACGGACCTTGAAGACGGCAATCTCCGGGCCGAACGGGTAGTCCTCGAAGGCACCGGGGAATGAGAGGCAGATTTTTCGCAGCAGGGCGGGGTCCATGAACGAAGCCTATAAAGCGCATCCTTACGGTGCTAGTCTGCGAGGATGTCACACGACCAGGGAGCCATACCTGTTCTGGATTTGAGTACCGCACGGCAGCCCTACGGGACCTTCAGTCCCGAATTCATCGAGCAGTTGCGGCATGCCACCCATGACGTGGGCTTCTTCCAAATCACCGGTTACGGGGGTTCGCCAGGGCAGGCGGACCAACTCCTTGACGCCGTCCGGCGGTTCTTCAACCTTCCCCTCGAAGAACGGATGAAGCTGGACAACCGGCTGTCGCCGCACTTCCGCGGTTATACCCGGATGGGAACCGAAGTGACGCAGGGGCGGGCGGATGCGCGCGAGCAGATCGACTACTCCCCCGAGCGTCCGCCCGTGGACAGCTATCCGCCGGACCAGCCGTATTGGCTGCTGCAGGGACCCAACCAGTGGCCCGACGAAGCGTTCCCTGAACTAAAGCCGGCAGCCATGGCCTGGGCAGAACTGATGTCCGGGGTGGGGATGGAACTGCTGCGCGCCATTGCCGTGACGCTGCAACAGCCCGAGGACTATTTCGACGAACCGTTCCGGGAAGCACCGGCATGGATGGGAAAACTGGTCCATTATGTTGGCGGCGTCGTCAAAGAGGCCGGTGACCAGGGCGTAGGATCCCATGCGGACTACGGGTTCGTGACGCTCCTGCTGCAGGACGATGTTGGAGGCCTGGAAGTAAAACCGCCGGGGACCTCGGAATGGCTTCCGGTGGAGCCCCTTCCCGGGGCGTTGGTGGTGAACCTGGGCGAAATGCTTGAAGTGGCCACCGAGGGGTACCTTGCGGCCACGATCCACCGCGTTCAGGCACCGCCCCCGGGCGTGGACCGCTACTCGGTGCCGTTCTTCTGGTCGCCCCGCCTGGACTCGGTCATCCAGCCCGTTCCGCTCGCCCCGGAGCTGAAGTCAGCCGCACGCGGCATCACGGACGATCCCAGCAACCCGCTGCTCGCGTCCTTTGGGCTCAACATGCTCAAGGGCAGAATGCGGGCGCACCCGGACGTCACCGAGCGGCACTACCCGGACCTCCTGAAGCGGGGCTAGTCTCCCGCAAGGCTCAGATTTTGAACTTCCAGGCCTGCTGGGCCGGGCACGAGTTCATCACAACGTCCAGGCCAGCGGCCTTGGCGCGTTCCGCGGCGGCTTCATCGATGACGCCCAGCTGAAGCCAGACAGCCTTGGCCCCGACGGCGATCGCCTCGTCCACGACCTTGCCAACCCTCTCCGAGTTCACAAAGCAATCCACGACGTCGATGGGCTGCTTTTCCGCCGGAATCTCCGCCAGGGTGCGGTACCCCGGTTCGCCGTGCACGGTATCGCCGGCAAGGTTGACGGGGATGATGTCCATGCCCAGCTGGTCCCGGATGAACAAGGACACGTCGTAGGCGGAGCGCCACTCGTTGGTGGTCAGGCCGACGATGGCCCACCGCCCTTTGGTCCGCATGAGGCTTTCAATGACTGCAGGATCGTTCGTGTGGCCCATGACATCAGCCTAACCCGGGCCGCAGACTGCCGGGCCGATGGGCAGCTATTTGCCGCCGGCAGCGGTTACCCGGGCATCTCCTGTACCTGTCCCTTGCCGGGAGCTTGCCGGGCCGGGCTTTTCCGGTGCGGCCCTTCCCGGTCCGCTGTCAGCGGCTTGTTTTGGTCCCGCTTTCCCTGGCCCGGCACTGTTCTCGAGTGCACGTCCTGGGGCTCCGGGATCGGCTTGGTCCTGGCCGCGAACTGCGTGGCCGGGAATGCCTTCGTCCGGCACCTTCTTCTTGTCCGCGTTCCCGGGCGCAGCCGTTCCCCGCGTCGATCCCCCGCCGATGTGGTTGCTCGGCCCGTCCGGCTGTCCTGATGGTTCGGCTGCGGGCGGGCAGATGCCCGCAGGAGTTGCCGCGGTTTGCTTCGGGCTTCCGCATTCGGGTCTTCCAGCGGAACCAGCCAAACCTTCGCCGTGCGGCCGCAGTTCTTTGCCCTGGGGAATGCCGGTGCCCTCCGGGGTTCCGGCGGAACCAGAGGCGGAACTGGCTGCGGGAACCGAATCCGGAGTTTGGTCTGCAGGGACCGCCACTCCACGGTATTCGGGCGTGGGCGCTGCCGGTACGCCGTGGGTGATCGCCCAATCCGGCGACCAGTCCCCCAGCAAGTGCTGTACGGATGCTGCACTGCTGCCGGGTGCGCTGCCGGCCGTGGCGGCTACGCCGCCAATACCCAGCCCCATTCCGGCAATCACTGCAAGTCCCACCACAGTGGGACGGTGACGGTTGGAGCGACGGCGGCGGGCCAGTTCGTCCCCGCCGCCAGCCAGCAGCCGGGCAAGTTCTCCCGAGGGCTCGGGAACGGGAAGCGACGCGAGGGAGCCAATCGATTCGAGTGCACTTCGAAGTGCGGCGTCATCCGGGTGGCCTGCGTCCGTGAGGACTTCATCGACCAGTTCGCGCAGCCTGCTTTCGGGTGTGGTCATGGCCGCAGGTACTCCTTCACTGCCGCAGCTTCGCGCAGTTTGAGGATGCCGCGACGTTGCAGCTGCTTCACAGCTCCTGCGCTCTTCCCCATGGTTTCCGCTGTTTGTTCGACGGTGAGCCCGGCAACCAAGCGCAGTGACAGCACTTCCCGCTGCTCGTCCTGCAAAGATTCCAGCAACCCCACGATTTCTCCTGGCGCCATCCGTTCGAGCGCTTCCGCTTCAGCGGACGGGTTCTCCCGCCCGTCCAGTTCAGGTTCGAAGGGTAGCCTGGCCGGGGTGCGGCTCTGCCGCCGGTGGTCGTCAACCATGCGGGCGTGGGCCACCGAGAAGATGAACGTGCGCAGGCCTGCGCTGCCGCCGTTCACTGAGTTCAGGCGTGGCAAAACAGAAAGGAAGACCTCCTGCATTGCTGCCTCCGGATCCTCGGCTCCACGGGCTTTGAAATAGCCCAATACCTGTGACGCATACGTCCGGTAGACGACGCCGAAGGCTGAGGAACCAGAATCTGGATCTCGCAGGGACTCGTCTGTCAGTGCATCGGTCACGGACGTGGTGCCTTTGGTCGGTGCGGGGATGGCTGGGCAGGAAGGCCCGTTGCCGGAATGCCTTTGCCCGCTTACTTTACCCCGCAGTAACCACCGCGCACCGGACCGCCACGTGCACTGCCGGTTCCGGCCGTGCGCAGCTGTCCCTGCTGCCGGAGAGTTAAAGAGCCGGCCTGGAACGTGATGGGGGACAAGTTCCAGGCCGGCGCTACATAAAGGTAATCGTCCCCGGGCGGCGAAAGGTTACGCCTCTTTCAGGAAAGTTTTTTGGCCGTGGGCTGCCACTGCCCGGGACGGAGTGGAAGCAACCTCAGTTGGCCAGTTCCGCCCGGCTCCGGCGCCGGTCCCAGTGTGCGGGGTCGGCGTGGCGGCGAAGACCCTTGGCCGTGGCGATGGCATGAAGCCTGGCCACCGCCCGGTCATCGAGGATGGGTTCGGTGGCGGGAGCGGCTGCGGCGACAGTCACCGACGGCGTTTGGGCTCCGGCAGGGCACAGGTCCGTCACCAAACCGGTCCCGGCGCACTCCCGGACCGCGGCGATCCCCACCACGACGGACGCTTTGTCGTTGAAGGCCTGCGAGACCGCCATCACCGCCCCGTCCGCTCCCACGAGCCTGAACCTGAACTTCGACTGGGGATCAAGGAAAACTTCGAACTTGCCCGCCATGGCGCACTTCCTTCCGGTTGTGAGCGGATCTCCGGACGGCATCTCCGCCGATGGTCCGGCTGGCGCGCGGCCGCGCCTGTCCCGCAAAGTGGTGGACGTGCTTGCCAGGCAGTCCTCGAATGCTGTCCCAAAAGTCTGGCTGTCCGGGATGTACGCCCACAAGGCAATGCAGGTAAACCCTGTGTAAATTGAGCTGCCGCGGGCTTGGACGGAAACGAACAAGCGGCGGGGCACCCGCAAAGGTGGCCCGCCGCCGTCGTCCCCACCCGCTCCCTAGCCTCGCAAGCTCGGCCAGGGAACCCTGCGGGCGTGGGCCCAAGTATTAGTCGTTGATGAGGTCGTTCACCACGATGGTCTGGTCCCGGTCCGGTCCCACGCCAATGGCGGAGAAACGCGTCCCCGACAGCTTCTCGAGCGCCAAGACGTAGTTGCGCGCGTTCTCCGGCAGGTCTGCCAGGGTGCGGGCAGCCGTGATGTCCTCGGTCCAGCCGTCGAAGTACTCGAAGATGGGCTTGGCGTGGTGGAACTCGGTCTGCGTCATCGGCATCTCGTCGTGCCGGACGCCGTCAACGTCGTAGGCCACGCACACCGGGATCTGTTCGATGCCGGTGAGGACGTCCAGCTTGGTGACGAAGTAGTCCGTGAAGCCGTTGACGCGGGACGCGTGGCGGGCCAGGACGGCGTCGTACCAGCCGCATCGGCGGGGGCGCCCCGTGTTGACGCCGAACTCGCCGCCGGTCTTCTGCAGGTAAACGCCCATCTCATCAAACAGTTCGGTGGGGAACGGGCCTGCTCCCACGCGGGTGGTGTAGGCCTTGATGATGCCGATGGAGCGGGAGATGCGGGTGGGGCCGATGCCCGAGCCCACAGATGCGCCGCCCGCGGTGGGGTTCGAGGAGGTGACGAACGGGTACGTGCCGTGGTCGACGTCGAGGAACGTTGCCTGGCCGCCTTCCATCAGCACTACCTTGCCCTCGTCCAGGGCTGTATTCAGGACCAGGGTGCTGTCGATGACCAGCGGGCGGAGCCGCTCGGCGAAGGACAGGAAGTATTCGACGATCTCATCGACCACAACGCTGCGGCGGTTGTAGATCTTGACCAGGACCTCGTTCTTCTGGTGCAGCGAGCCCTCCACCTTCTGGCGAAGGATGGACTCGTCGAAGACGTCCTGGACGCGGATGCCCAGGCGGGCCACCTTGTCCATGTAGGCGGGGCCGATGCCGCGACCGGTGGTGCCGATGGCGCGCTTGCCGAGGAAGCGTTCGGTGACCTTGTCCAGGACCTGGTGGTACGGCGCCACGAGGTGGGCGTTTGCGGAGACGCGCAGTTTGGACGTATCCGCACCGCGTGCCTGCAGGCCTTCGATTTCCTGGAAGAGGGCCTCAAGGTTGACCACGCAGCCGTTGCCAATGATGGGGACTGCGTTGGGGCTGAGAATGCCTGCCGGAAGCAGCTTGAGTTCGTACTTTTCACCGCCTACGACGACGGTGTGCCCGGCGTTGTTGCCGCCGTTGGGCTTGACGACGTAGTCAACACGGCCGCCCAGCAGGTCGGTGGCCTTGCCTTTTCCTTCGTCGCCCCACTGGGCTCCTACGATCACAATTGCTGGCATGGGATCCTCCCCCATTCGTTCGGGCCGGCCGGGCGCCACAGCGTGGCGGTCCTGGTTCAGCGCCGTTCATGAGAATGCCCCGAGTGGACCGGCTTCCGCCGTTCCGCAGGCGGATTGGCGATCGCGTTGGCCCCGGGGCCCTTACCACCCAAGTTTAGCCGATAGTGCACTTTGTCCACTCGCTGGGACGTCCCGGTTCTTTACGCGCGGTAAAGAACCGGGACGTCCCGTCCTGAAGCGGTTACTCGTCGTCGGCCTCGCCTGCCGGGCGGGAGGTCTGCTCGGCGAGGGTGTCCCAAAAGGAGGTGTCGGCGTCGGCAATTGAACCGTCCGCGATGGCGGCGGCGGTGGACGTCAGGGTGATGACGGTCTGCTTGATCAAGTAGCCGTTGCTGCGCTGTCCCAGCGCGTAGCCGTCGAGGTAGTGGTCCGACATGCCGCGCATCTCAAAGAGCAGGGTGGCGATGCCGTATTCCACCGAGATGCCGTTGCGGCTGATGGTCTCGGCGCTGCCGCCCTGGTACTTGCCGAGGTGGCCCCAGCCGGTGGAGTCGACATTGTCGAAGACCACGGCGCCCAGCTGCTTGGACCGTTCGACGACGGCGGGATCGGCGTTGGGGGTGGTGGGGTACAGGATGGAGCCGGAAACCAGTTTGCCGTCGCGTTCTGCCCGGGTGCCCTGGTGGTGCAGGTCAATCATGTAGTCCACCCGGTATTTGCGCATCACGTTGTTGTGCAGGGCCTGCGTTTCTGGCTGGATTTTGGCAATGTGGTCTCGATTCAGGTCCACGCCCGTGGCGTTGAAGCGGGTCATGTTGCGGTCACCCTCGGCGATGTAATCCTCCAGGGAGAAGTTGACGTCACCCATGGCGCCGTCCGCGTTGAGCATGGGAACCACCAGGATGTTGACGCCCTTGAGGATGTCGGCCGATTTTCCGGTGCCCAGGTGCTTGACGAACTCCAGCGCACCCTCTGTGGTGAGCTGTTCGTTGCCGTGCTGCTGGGTCAGGTAGAGGATGGTGGGCTTGGCCGGGTCCGAGATGTACTTGACCAGGTGGATGTCGCGGCCCTTGACTGTTTTGCCGATGACCTCAAGTTCCATGGCCGGCTGTTTGGCGTCCTGGTCCTTCAGGAACGACACCATCTGGTCATAGGTGGCCAGCTTCGAGGTGGTGATCTGGCCGTTGCCGCCGTAGTTGGGGCCCTCCCCCACAGCGATAGCCGGAGCAGGAGCGGCGACAACCGCCAGAGCCAAAGCCCCTGAAACTGCAAGGGTCCTAAATGTAGCCAGGGATTTCTTCACGTGCGTTACCTCTTTCGAGTGCATTGAGTGCGTCCAGCCACCATGTCCCCCATTGCGCGCTGTGACAACAGCCAACCAAGCTGAGTGAAACCTGTCAATGGACTCGACAAAACCTGGGAAACCCATGACAGCTTTCCCGTAGCCACGAAGCGGCTCTGGTAGCCCGCTGCCGCAGAATCACGGGAAGGGCGAAACCCCGGCTGTGCGTCCGGTCACCGGAATACGCGCAACCGGCGTTTCGCTTCCCGGGGCTTGCTAAACTGGGGAAGGCCGGGTTGACCGGCCCACCCCAACACACCGCCGATGTCGAGTTGCGCCTTCACGCGCCCTCCTCCGCAGGCGGAAGCACCGCCAATCCCCGCAGGAGACCCAGCACCATATGACCGCCCTTGCACCAGAATCCCTCCACGAACAGCTCCTCAACCGCCGCTACGAACCCAACGTCGCCGCCGTCAACGAACTGTGCGATTCCCTGCAGGACACCAAGCCGGGCACGGTGGTGCCTTACGTCGATCCCATGCACGACGTTGATGAATGCCGGATCATCAGCCTGTTCTCCAACATCGGTGAGGCGGACGGCTCCGGCTTCATCACCGCCGGCGACCAGGACGCAGCCACCCGCATGCTCGGTATCCAGTGGAAGCTGGGGCTGCGGCCCGAGTACGTCATGCCGTGGAATGTCCACCCCTGGCACGTCCCGGGCGAACCGAACGGCAAGTTCACCCCGGACCAGATCCAAGCCGGCCTCAAGCCGCTGCTCAAGTTCCTCGCTCTGGTCCCGCGCGCTTCGGTCATCGTGGCACACGGCACCGAGGCCAACAGGCTGGCCAACGCGCTCCTGAAGACCGAGGTGCCGCTGCTGTGGCGCCGCGGCCTGAAGACCTACAAGGTGCGCTCCCTCAGCGGCCGCGCCTTCGCCGGCTCCCCGGCACGCCAGGAAGAGTTCCTCCAGGACATGCGCACGGCCTACGCGGACGCCATGGCCCGCACAGGCCTGCAGCGCGCATAACCTCCAGACGCACAATAAACGACGGCGGGCGTTCACCTTTCCCAAAGAAAGGTGACCGCCCGCCGTCGTCGTTTGAAGGGGCCTCCGCCGCCGAGGGTTCCCTGGCTGAGCGCAGCGAAGCTAGGGAGGCGGTGGGGACCTATTTGCCCTCGATGGCCGCCTTGGCCGCGGGGTCGGAATCGTTGAGGAACTTCTCGATCCGCTCCGGTTCATCGGCTTCACCGATGGCCGAAGAGGCCCGCCCCAGCGAGTAGAGCGCCCGCAGGAACCCGCGGTTGGGCTCGTGCTCCCAGGGGATGGGGCCCACGCCGCGCCAGCCGTTGCGGCGCAGCGAGTCCAGCCCGCGGTGGTAGCCAACGCGGGCGTAAGCGTAGGAGTCTATGGTGCGTCCCTCCGCCCAGGCCTCCTCGGCAAGGATGGCCCACAGCAGCGACGACGTGGGGTTCTTCGCCACGAGGTCAACGGCTTCCTGGCCGAGCGCCAGGTGCTGGTAGATCTCGGATTCTGCCGGCAGGAGCGTGGGCTCCGGCCCCATCAGGTTCCTGCGGAACTCATCCGACATTTAGAAGGTCTTTCCGGCTGAACCGAGCTGCTTGGTGGCTTCCACAACGCGGGCGGCGAGGCCGGCTTCGGCGGAGGCGCCCCAAACACGGGGGTCGTAGGTCTTCTTGTTGCCCACTTCGCCATCCACCTTCAGGACGCCGTCGTAGTTGCGGAACATGTGGTCCGCCACCGGGCGCGTGTAGGCGTACTGGGTGTCCGTGTCGATGTTCATCTTGATGGTGCCGTAGGACACGGCGTCGGCAATTTCCTGGTCCGAGGAGCCGGAGCCGCCGTGGAAAACGAGGTCGAACGGGCTGTCCTTGCCGATCTTCGCGCCAACCTGTGCCTGGATGTCCTTGAGGATCTCCGGGCGGAGCTTGACGCCACCGGGCTTGTAAACACCGTGGACGTTGCCGAAGGTCAGTGCCGTGATGTAGCGGCCGTTCTCGCCGGAGCCCAGGGCTTCGATGGTGGCCAGGGCGTCCTCGACGGTGGTGTACAGCTTCTCGTTGATCTCGTTCTCGACGCCGTCTTCCTCGCCACCCACGGTGCCGATTTCAACTTCGAGGATCATCTTGGCAGCGGCCGTGCGGGCCAGCAGGTCGCGGGCGATGCGCAGGTTGTCCTGCAGGGTTTCGGCGGAACCGTCCCACATGTGGGAGTTGAAGATGGGGTTGCGGCCGGCCTTGACCTCGGCCTCGGAGGCTGCGAGCAGGGGCAGGACGAAGCCGTCCAGCTTGTCCTTGGGGCAGTGGTCCGTGTGGAGGGCGATGTTGACGCCGTAGTTCTTGGCCACTTCACGGGCGAAGGCCGCGAAGCCCAGGGAACCGGCCACCATGTCTTTGGTGGACGCGCCGGACCAGTAAGCCGCACCGCCGGTAGAGACCTGGACGATGCCGTCGGACTCAGCCTCGGCGAAGCCGCGCAGGGCCGCGTTCAGCGTCTGCGAGGACGTGACGTTCACTGCCGGGAAAGCGAATCCGCCCGCCTTCGCACGGTCGATCATTTCGGAGTAGATCTCTGGGGTTGCAATGGGCATGCTGACTCCTCTGCTGAGTTTCGTCTGTGGGTTGGAAGACCCTCAAGTAGACCGCTTACGGCTAGGCACCATCCTAGCGATATCCGCCACACCGCCGAGTTTCTGGTCGGCAGTCGGTAACACTCGCTGACGGGCCGCCGCAGTCAGCCCTGGACGTGCTGGTTGAAGACGTGCCGGCGGACCCACGCGTGCATGGCGATCGCTGCGGCGGAGGCTGCGTTGATGGAACGGGTGGAACCAAACTGTTCGATGGACAGCGTGGCTTCGGCAGCTTCGTGGACCTCCGCCGTCAGGCCCGGTCCTTCCTGCCCGAACACCAGCACGCAGTCGCGGGGCAGCTCATAGGTTTCCAGCGGCACGGAGTCCGGGAAGATGTCGATGCCGATGATCGCCAGCCCCTCCCCCTGCGCCCACTGGACGAAATCCTCCACCGTGGGGTGGTGGCGGACGTGCTGGTAGCGGTCGGTGACCATGGCCCCGCGCCGGTTCCACCGCCGTCGTCCGATGATGTGGACCTCTTTGGCGAGGAAGGCGTTGGCGGTGCGCACCACAGTGCCGATGTTGAGGTCGTGCTGCCAGTTTTCGATGGCCACATGGAAGTTGTGCCGCCGCGAATCCAGCTCCGCCACAATCGCCTCGTGCTTCCAGTAGCGGTATTTGTCCAGCACGTTGCGCCGGTCACCGTCCGCCAGCAGGTCAGGATCCCAGTGGTCGCCTTCGGGCAATTCGCCTTCCCAGGGCCCGACGCCGACCTCCGCCCTGGGTGCCCCGGTTTCCGTTGCGTCGGCTTCTTCGGATGAGTGGTGGGGCGCGTCTGCCATCCCGGGCGTTTGGTTCACCCCTCAACACTAGACTGGACCTTTGGGCGATCATCACGCCCCCTCATCACAGGCGTCGACACTCGGAGGCAGGCATGGCAGAAGCGGACAAGGTCAAGGACGCACCGGCGGTGTACCGCAGCGGCCAGGACATTGAGTGCTGGCTGACAGACATGGACGGTGTCCTGGTCCACGAGAACCAGGCCGTGCCGGGCGCCGCTGAGCTCATCCAGCGGTGGGTGGACACGTCCAAGCGCTTCCTGGTCCTGACCAACAACTCGATCTTCACGCCCCGCGACCTTGCGGCCCGGCTGCGTGCGTCCGGCCTGGAGATCCCCGAAGAGAACATCTGGACGTCGGCGCTGGCCACGGCCCAGTTCCTGAAGGACCAGGTGCAGGGCTCAGGGTCCGGCAACCGCGCGTACACCATCGGCGAAGCAGGACTGACGACGGCGCTGCATGAGGCCGGCTTCATCCTCACCGACCAGGATCCGGACTTCGTTGTGCTGGGCGAGACGCGCACCTATTCCTTCGAGGCGATCACCATGGCCATCCGCCTCATCCTCGCCGGGGCCCGGTTCATCGCCACCAACCCCGACGCCACGGGCCCGTCCAAGGACGGTCCCATGCCGGCCACCGGAGCCATCGCGGCGCTGATCACCAAAGCCACGGGACGGGAACCCTACATTGTGGGCAAGCCCAACCCGATGATGTTCCGCTCGGCCATGAACCAGATCGACGCCCATTCCGAAACCACGGCAATGATCGGCGACCGGATGGACACGGACATCATCGCCGGCATGGAAGCCGGGCTGCACACGGTCCTGGTGCTGTCCGGCATCACGCAGCGGGACGAGATCGCCTCCTACCCCTTCCGGCCCAACCAGGTCCTGAACTCCGTGGCGGACCTGAAGAACCAGCTCTAGAACACTGTCACCCGGGAGCCGCCGGCCGGCAGCGGGAATTGCTCGTCCAGCAGTCCGTCCAGTAGCGGCCGGTAGATGTGCGGGTTCCACTGCGGGCTGGCGTGTGCGGGTGCGGCCCCGATGGTCTGGAGTCCGGTGGAGACCATGTTGTCCTTGAACGCCACCGCCCACGCTTCCACCGCTGATTCGTAGCGCACGGTGCGGTCCTTGGGGTTGCCAAGATAGGCCATCTTCGCAGTCCCGATCTTCCCTGCGAACCGGGTCCCGTCGAAGTGGTAGATGTAGGCGGATTCCGTCTGGATCAGCACGCTTGACGGTGCGATGGGCGAGAGCTGCTCCAGGGTCTGGTCGAGGATCTGGCGCCAGCTGCGTTCGTCCTTGTGGATGACCCGTTCGCCCAGCTCGTAGCCGCCGCGGAGGGTGGACGGGAACCGGAAGCCGCGCTCGTAAAGGAACACCACGCCGTCGAACCAGCTCTGGTCCAGGACGTCGTGCTTGCTGTACGGGCTGGAGTCCAGCACCACAAACTGGACCTGCACGCCGTGGATCTCCAGGAGCCGGGCAGCCACCTGGGTGGCCACCATGCCGCCGAAACTGTGCCCGTAGAAGAACAGCTTCTCGATCTTCTGTTCACGGACGTATTCGATGACGGCGATCACGATGTCGTCGATGTCCAGGCCTTGGTTGGAATACCCGACGGCGGCGAGCCGGGCACGCTTGTTCAAGGAACCACGGAGGGAGTTCAGGATCCACTGGGCCTCCTCCCAGCTGGTCTTGTATCCCGGGAACAGGAACCAGCTGGCGTCCGGGTAGTAGGCGTCGGCAAAGTCGTCCGGAACGGGCAGGATCTTGTCCGTCCGGCGCTGCGACTGCACCTCCCTGGTCAGCAGCATGTCCGCGGCAAGTACCCCGGAAGCACCCGTTGCGGTAAAGAAGCTGCGCCGGGAAAAGCGTTTGAGGGCAGCGGCTTGTGACAGCAGCCGGGCTGCGGTTGCCCCGCCCCGGCCCTGCGGATCAACCTTCCCCTCATACGGCACGCCTCTACCGTAGGCACAACTGAAGAGTCCGCCGCAAGAAGCCTTGCATAACCATTCAGTGACTGCCCTGTGCCGGGCCGGCCGTCAGCTGGCGGCCTGGCCCTCAGCTGCCGGGAAGGGTGCCTCCGGGTCCTGTTGGCGGCGGCCGAGCTCGCGTCCGATGTCCTTGTAGCGCCCCAGGAGGTCCGAGCCGGGGAAGGCCCCGGGGTGGTCCAGCAGCGCAAAGAGGGTGTCGCTGGCGGCGAGGAGTTCCTGTTCTGAATACTCCACCAGCTGCCGCCCGAACAGCTCCTCAAGCGCGGCGTCCGGCGCTACTTGGAGCCCCTCACCGAAGGCCCTGCCGTGGTTTGGGTGGGTGGCGTCGTCGTCGACGATATGCAGTGGCTGCACCTGCTGGGCAGCCTCGGCACCGGCCAGGTGTGCCCCAGCCAGCCTGTCGTGTGAACCCGTCAGGTGGAGCGAAACACCAGAGCCGTAGATGCCCGGCAGGGTGTTGGCGTCCATCGTGTTCAGGTCACTGCGCAGGCCCGCCAAGGCACTGGATTCCACCAGTGCGGCCTGCGAGAGGTCAACGCGGATGTGGGCACGCATGCCCATGCGGCGGACGCGCCGGATGATGTGGACAAGGTCCGGCCGGGAATCGTGGGTGAGGCTTCCGCGGACGTCGATTCTGACGATGTTAGCGGGGACGTCGAGGTTAACGAGCGGATTAAGAGAGCGGTCCATAGGTACTCCAAAAGAGGTTCTATGGCCGACGGCTCAACCTCGGCCAGCGTATCCCCGATGGTGTGCAGGCACAACCTGCGTTCCAGTACCTGCGTCAGCGCCTGCTCAGGCTGCCCGCGCGGGCGGCCTTCCTAGGCTGACTGTTCAGGCCTGCGGCTGCCGGGTTCCTGGTAGAACGTGCGTGTGCCGGTGCCGCCGACGGAATCAACCAACGATTTGGCGATGTCCCTCAACTTTGTATTGCTGTTGCTGGAAGCCTCGGTGAGGATTCGGATGGCAGCTTCCTGGCTGCACCGGTTTTGCGCCATCACAATCCCGATGGCAATGTCGATGATAGTGCGCGATTCCAGGGTTGCCCGGAGGTTCGCCGCGCTGTCCGTATGCAGGGAGAAGCGCACAGCCAGCCGCAGCGCCTGGGAAATCTCCCTCGTGAAGCCGCGGGCTTTCGCTGTGGCCCGCTCGTCGAACTTATGCGGGACATCCGAGTACAGGTTGAGCGCCGCCTTCGCATCGCCCTGCAGGTTGAAGGGCAGCGACAACACCGAACGCAACCCGTAGGAAGCCACGGCGGAGGCATACTCCGGGCCCCACCGCTCTTCATCAAACAGGTCCGGGACGTGGATCTCACGCTCTTCCTGGGCGGCGGTCAGGCAGGGGCCTTGGGAAAGCGAATACTGGATCTCATCCACTTCGCGGGCGGAGTCGCTGCTCCAGCCGATCGTGGCGGCCTTCCGGTCACGAAGCAGCGTGATGCCGCACAGTGCGTCATCTCCCACCCCGGCAACCTGATGCGCCGAAAAGCGTGCGAGCTCATTGAGGAACTCTTCAAAATCCGAGCTGTCCAGGATCAGGTCCTGGACCGTCTCGGTGGCGCTCAAAGGCTGGTCCGCGGTGGGCATGGGCAGGTTCTCCAAGGGTACTTAAGTGGCTTAGGAGAATATTAGGCCAGCGGCTGGTCCGGGCCAAGTGCGCAGGCCAGTCCCGTACCGCGCAGCCCTCCCCCGCCCAGCCCGGCTGCGAGCCGGGCTGGGTGGCCGGGCTGCCCGGGCCGGCGGTTGGGACCTAGTCGAGGCCCAGTTCGTCCTTGCCGAACGCAAAGAGGTAAGGCACTCCGGTTTCGGCTTCGATCTTTTCCTTGGCGCCGGTATCACGGTCCACGATCACTGCCACGGCCACAACGTTGCCGCCAGCCTTGCGGACGCCCTCGACGGCGGTCAGTGCGGACCCGCCGGTGGTGGACGTATCCTCGAGGACCAGCACGTTCCGGCCCTCCACCGAGGGGCCTTCCACCTGGCGCCCCATGCCATAGGACTTCTGGGCCTTGCGGACCACGAACGCGTCCACGGTGCGGCCGGCGTCCACCGCAGCGTGCATGACGGCGGTGCCCACGGGGTCGGCCCCCATGGTCAGGCCACCCGCGCACTCAAAGCCGATGCCGGCGTCGTCCGCCATCTTCAGCATGACCTGGCCCACCAGCTTGGACGCCTCGTGGTGCAGGGTGATGCGGCGAAGGTCGATGTAGTAATCCGCCTCCGCGCCGCTGGAGAGGATGACCTTGCCGCGGACCACGGCAAGGTCCTTGATGAGTTCGAGCAGTCGGGCGCGGGCGGCTGCAGAATCCACTGCAGTCTCACTGGGGGAAGTCATGGGTTCCAGTTTAGTGGGGCCGGACCGGTGCGGTTGCTTGAGCAGGGTTGCCGCCGCTGGCTAGTGTGGACCACATGCGCGAACTCCAGGCCACCATCATTGAAGAAATGGGCGTGCAGCCCCGGATCGACCCCGCAGGGGAGGTGCGCAAACGCGTCACATTCCTCAAGGAGTACCTCAAAGCCACAGGCACCAAGGGCTTTGTCCTGGGGATCTCGGGAGGGCTCGATTCCTCGCTGGCCGGGAAACTGGCACAGCAGGCAGTCGAGGAGCTTGAGGCGGAAGGCGTGGAAGCCAACTTCGTAGCCGTCCGCCTGCCCTACGGCGTGCAGCATGATGAGGAAGACGCGCAGGCCGCCCTGGACTTCATCAAGGCCAAGACCGAGTGGACCTTTAACATCTCCGCGGCCGTGGACGGCTTCGAGGACGAGTTCGAAAAGACCGCCGGCTCCGAGATTTCCGACTTCCACAAGGGCAACACCAAGGCCCGCACCCGGATGATTGCCCAGTACGCGCTGGCCGGCGAATTCAATTACCTGGTGATCGGCACGGACCACGGCGCGGAATCCGTTACCGGGTTCTTCACCAAGTTCGGCGACGGCGGCGCGGACATCCTCCCCCTGTTCGGTTTGAACAAGCGGCAGAACCGGGCCCTGCTGGCCGAGCTCGGTGCCCCGGCACGCATCTGGGAGAAAGTCCCCACCGCGGACCTGCTGGACGATCGGCCGGGCCGCACGGACGAGGACGAACTGGGCATCAGCTACGACCAGATTGACGACTACCTCGAGGGCCGCGAGGTTCCCGGGTCCGTCGCCGAATCCATCGAACAGAAGTACCTGCGCACGCGCCACAAGCGCACAGTCCCCGTCACCGTCTTTGATACGTGGTGGAAGGGCGAAGGCCGCTAGAGCCCCGCGCCGGACTGTAGCCGGCCACCCCACCGCTGATCTTCCCCTGCTTGCGGGGATCACGACGGCGCGTCTCCCCACAAAGGCGGCGCGCCGTCGTCGTACGTGGGCAAAACCGGGGAGACTCAGCGGGCCGTGGCACCTTCTCCCCCGCCCAGCTGCTGGGTGATCCGGTGGGCCTCCGCCATGAGGAGGCCGCCCAGCTCCTCCTGACGTTCCGGCTTGAAGCGCGGCTCAATACCGGTCAGGGACAGCGCCCAGGCCGGCTTGCCGGACCTGTCGAATACTGCGGCACCCATCCCCCAGCTGCCTTCAAGGACGAGCCCCGGGTTCACGGAGTACCCAGCCAGCCTGGTGCGTTCAAGGTTCTCCCGGACGATGCCGGCGGTGTGCCCGGCCGCGAAGGTTCCCGCGTGGGCCTCCCAGTCCTGCAGGATTTCTTCCCGTTCCCCCTCGGGAAGGAAGGCCATGATGGCTGTTCCCGCGGACGCCACCCCCAAAGGGAACCGCACGCCCTCGTGCAGCACGAAGGAACGGACCGGGAAACTGCCTTCCTCCCGCAGCAGGCAGACTGTTTCCATGCCGCGGCGGATGGAGAAGAAGGCGCTCTCGCCCGTGGCTTCGGCCAACCGCCGCAGGCTGGGCCGGGCGATGTCCTCCATGGGGAACCGGGCGGAGGCCACTGACCCCAGCAGCAGCATTTCGGGGCCCAGCACCCAGTTGCCGTTGGCGGGATCGTGGTCCAGCAGGCCCTCGGCGGCCAAGGAGGACAGGAGCCTGTGCACGGTGGGCCGGGTGAGCCCCGATTCGCGGACAATACCGGCCAGCGGCATGCCCCCGGCGCTGCGGCCAACCAGCCGCAGCAGGCTCGCGAGGCGGCTGACCACTTGGGCGCCCTGCACTGGAGAATTGCTCATCAACGTCCTAATCGTCCATATTGTGGATACTTTCTTGCCCTTCGTCCACAGTATAGAACGCAGGCTGAAATGGGTGATTTTCAGCCTTGACGGGCTTGAGACGAGGACCGTAGTCTCCATACTCAGAAGCCGAGTCCACAAAGTGGACTGACCATCTCGATGAGGAGACACACCCATGAGCAAAATCCAGGACTCCGCGGCAGCCGCCCTGGAAGGCGCCCTGCAGGACGGCATCACCCTCGCCGTTGGCGGCTTCGGGCTCAGCGGCATTCCGGCAGACCTGATCGAAGCCGTCCGTGACTCCGGCGTGCAGAACCTCACCGTGGTCTCCAACAACATGGGCGTGGACGGCAAGGGCCTGGGCATCCTCATCGAAGCGGGGCAGGTCCGCAAGGTGATTGCCTCCTACGTGGGGGAAAACAAGCTCTTCGCCGAGCAGTACCTTGCCGGAAAGCTGGAGGTTGAATTCACGCCCCAGGGGACCCTCGCGGAGCGGCTCCGGGCGGGAGGGGCGGGCATCCCGGCGTTCTACACGAAGACCGGCGTGGGCACGCTGGTGGCAGAAGGAAAACCGCTGGAAGTATTCGACGGCGAAACGTACGTCCGCGAGCGCGCCATCATTGCCGATGTGGCACTTGTCCATGCCCACACCGCCGACACGGACGGCAACCTCGTCTACCGCCACACGGCCCGGAATTTTAACCCCGTGGTGGCCACGGCCGGCAAGCTGACCATCGCCGAAGCCGAAGTGATCGTGCAGCCCGGAGAAGTGGATCCCAACCATGTGGTCACCCCTGGCGTCTTCGTCCAGCGCCTGGTGCAGGCAACCAACCGCGTAAAGGACATTGAGCAGCGGACGGTGCGGCCGCGCACCGATCTTGTGTCCGCCTGACCGGCGCCGGCACCCGCAGCAACCGCCCGCAACTCAATGGCCCGTAACTCAATGGAGAGCACACAACAATGAACACCGCGCAGATTCACGACGAGGATGTCCGCCAGAAGGGCTTGGCCCGGATGGCGGAAAGCCTCGCCGGATGGACTCAGAAGTGGTTCCCTGACGCCTACATCTTTGCCCTCGCCGGCGTCGTCCTGGTCGCCATTGCCGCCCTGGCCATCGGGGCTTCCCCCAAAGCCGTGGTGGACTCCTTCGGCAACGGGTTCTGGGACCTCACCGCCTTCACCCTGCAGATGGCCATGGTGGTGCTCACCGGCTATGTGGTGGCCACGTCCCCGCCTGTTGCCCGGCTGATCAACCGCCTGGCCGTCATTCCGGGATCCGCACGGGCGGCGGTGAGCTTCGTGGCCGTCATGTCCATGTCCGTCTCGTTCATCAACTGGGGCTTGAGCCTGATCTTCGGCGGCCTCCTGGCCCGGGCCATCGCGCGGCGTTCGGACCTCACGGTTGATTACCGCGCCCTCGGTGCGGCCGCTTTCATGGGGCTCGGTGCAGTGTGGGCCCTGGGGCTGTCCTCCTCGGCGGCCCAACTGCAGGCAACGAAGGCCTCGATTCCGCCGGCGCTGCTGCAGATCACCGGGGTCCTGGACTTCGGCACCACCATCTTCACCTGGCAGTCGCTGCTGACGCTGGTGATCCTCATGCTCCTCACCACCGTGATCGCGCACTTCTCTGCTCCCACAGGAAAGGCCATCCGGACGGCCGAGGATATGGGCGTGGACCTGGACGACGAGCCCGAGGCCCCCGCCGAAAAGTCGCGGCCGGGTGAATGGCTTGAGTACAGCCGGATCCTGCCCATCATTGCCGGTGTCCTGACTCTGGGCTGGCTGGTCTCCCAACTGCTCACGCTGCCCATCCTTTCAGTGGTCAGCTCGCTGAACGGCTACCTGCTGGTGTTCCTGATGCTGGGCCTGGTGCTGCACGGTACTCCCCGGAAGTTCCTGCAGGCGGTGACCAAGGCCGTGCCCGCCACCGCCGGCATCCTGGTCCAGTTTCCGCTCTACGCAGCCATGGCAGCCATCCTCACGAAGGCCGCCGGGGCTGACGGGCTCACCGTCTCCGAGCACCTGGCCCACTTCTTCACCAGCATCGGCAGCAACGGCGCATTCGCGGTGGTCATCGCGCTCTACACGGCCTTCCTGGGCATGTTCGTCCCGTCCGGCGGTGGCAAGTGGCTGGTGGAGGCGCCGTACGTGATGCAGTCCGCCACGGACGTCAACATGAACCTGGGCTGGACCGTGCAGATCTACAACATGGCCGAGGCGCTGCCCAACCTCATCAACCCTTTCTTCATGCTGCCCCTGCTGGCCGTGCTGGGGCTGCGCGCCCGGGACCTGGTGGGCTTCACCTTCCAGCAGTTCCTGTTCCACCTTCCGGTGGTCCTGCTGCTGGCGTGGCTGCTGGGAATGACCTTCGAGTTTGTTCCGCCGGTCATTCCCAAATAGCCGCCCCCTGCGGCAACCCAGACAACCGACAAGACATTGAGAATCGAGGAACCCATGGCCTGGACCAGGGATGAAATGGCTGCGATTGCGGCAGAGGAACTGAACGACGGCGACTACGTCAACCTGGGTATCGGCATCCCCACGCTGGTGGCCAACAACCTGCCCGACGGCGTGCGCGTGGTTTTGCAGAGTGAGAACGGACTCCTCGGCATGGGGCCGTTCCCCTATGAGGGCGAGGAGGACGCGGACCTCATCAACGCCGGCAAGCAGACCGTCACGGTGCTTCCCGGCGGCAGCATCTTCGACTCCGCCACGTCGTTTGGCATGATCCGCGGCGGCCACGTGAAGGTGGCCATCCTGGGCGCCATGCAGGTCTCCGGCAATGGCGACCTGGCCAACTGGACCATCCCGGGCAAGATGGTCAAGGGCATGGGCGGGGCCATGGATCTGGTGGCCGGGACGCCCCGGGTTGTGGTCCTCACCGAGCACAACGCCAAGGACGGCACGGCGAAGATCGTCCGCGAATGCACGCTCCCCCTGACCGGCCTCAGCTGCGTGGACCGGATCATCAGCGACCTTGCGGTCTTCGACCTGGTGAAGGACGGCGAAGGAACGGGCGACGGCGGGCGGCAGCTCACGCTGACCCGGCTGGCGCCGGGGGTCACCGTGGAGGACATCCAGGAAAAGACGGATGCGGATTTCGAAGTCCGCCTTGAGAACGAGGAAGTGGCGGCATGAGCCTGAAGGAACAGTTTGGCAAGGATGTCCTGATCACCGGATGGGGCCACAGCAGGTTCGGAAAGCTCACCGATGACACCCTGGAATCACTGATCGTGCAGGTGGCCACCGATGCCATCGCAGGCGCGGGGGTTGAGCCCGGGCAGATCGATGAAATCTATGTGGGCCAGTTCAACTCCGGCATGATGCCGCTGGCGTTCCCGTCGTCGCTGGCCTTGCAGGTTTCCCCGGACCTGGCCAATGTCCCGTCCACCCGCGTGGAAAACGCGTGCGCCTCCGGTTCGGCAGCATTCCAGCAGGGCACCAAGTCGCTGCTGGCGGGCACCGCCAAAACCGTCCTGGTGATCGGCGCCGAAAAGATGACCCACGCAGGGGCTGACGTGGTGGGCGCGGGCCTGCTCGGCGCCGATTACGACATGGCCGGCAAGGCCTCGACCACCGGCTTCACCGGGCTGTTTGCCGAAGTGGCCAAGCACTACGCCAAGCGTTACGACCCGGCCGGGAACCTGGGCGATGTGCTGGGCAGTATCGCCGCCAAGAACCACCGCAATGGCGTGGATAACCCCTACGCGCAGCTCCGGAAGGACCTCGGCGAAGAGTTCTGCCGGACCGTGTCGGACAAGAACCCCATGGTGGCGGACCCGCTGCGCCGCACGGACTGCTCCCCCGTCTCGGACGGAGCGGCCGCCGTCGTGCTCTCCACCTCCCCCACGGCAGGCGCCAACCCTGCTGTGCGGCTCGCCGGGTTTGGCCAGGCCAACGATTTCTTCCCGGCCGCGCGCCGGGACCCCACGGCCTTCGAAGCCACCAGGGTCTCGTGGCAGCGCGCCCTGGCGATGGCCGGCGTCGGGATCGAAGACCTTGACCTCGCCGAAGTCCATGACTGCTTCACCATCGCCGAACTGCTCATGTACGAGGCCATGGGACTGACCGAACCCGGCCAGGGCGCCCGCGCGCTCGAGGAAGGGTGGGTGTTCAAGGACGGGAAGCTGCCGGTCAACGTCTCCGGCGGCCTCAAGTCCAAGGGCCACCCCGTGGGTGCCACCGGCGTCTCGCAGCACGTGCTCGCGGCCATGCAGCTGACCGGCACCGCCGGCGACATGCAGCTCGCGGCACCGCGCCGGGCAGCGGTCCAGAACATGGGCGGCGTGGGCATCGCCAACTACGTCAGCATCCTCGAGGCCGTCTGACCGGCCGCTGAATCTGCCCACCTTTGGCTGCCGATAACGGCGCGTCGGGCCAAAAGTGCGGCGCGCCGCCGTCGTACCGGGCCAACGGTGGTGAATCCCGGCGCTGCGGCTGCGAAGCAGGCTAGCCGTGGCTCCGGATCAGGGCGGCGATCTCCGCAAAGCCCAGCCGTTCGGCGTTCTGCAGCGCAGTCCGGCCCTCCGCGTCCCGGATACCCGGGTCCCCGCCGGCCTCCAGCAGCAACCGCACCACTTCCTGCTGCCGGGGACCGCCATTGTTCAGGAGGATGGCTTCCTGCATGGCCGTCCAGCCCAGGTTGTTCACGTGGTTGACGGGTACGCCTGCGGCAACCAGGATCTTCACCGTCTCCACATGCCCATGCTCGCTGGCCGGAATCAGGGCAGTCCCGCCGTAGCGGTTGATGCTGGATACGTCGGCGCCGGCCCCCAGGGTCAGCTGCAGGACCTCGTTGAAGCCTTCGGCGCCGGCGTAGAGGAAGGCCGAGTCCTGGATGGAGTCCTTGGCATTGACGTTGCCGCCCCGGCCCACCAGTTCGCGGACCAGCGGCGCGTTGTTGGCCTTTGCGGCAGCAATCAGTTCTTGGTCCAGCGCCGCCTGGGCTTCGGCGGAGAGCGCCGCCGGGGTTGCCGCCGGCCCTGAAGCAGGAGGGCCGGGTTGGGCGTCAACGGTTCCGCTGGGGACCGCAGTACTGGTGGGGACCGCAGTACTGGGTGAAGGCGCGGCCGACGCCGGTCCACTGGATGGTGCCGGAGCAGGGCTTTGGCACGCCGTCAGGATGAGGGCCAGGGCGCCGGCGGCCAGCAAGCCCTGGGCACGTATGCCAGTGCGCCTCATACGGGCAGCCTACTTTCCGGCGGGGGCGCCCGCGATGGCTGCAGCTCCGGCGGTGGCGCAGGCCTCGTCCAGGGCGCCGTCCGGTGCGCCGCCAACCCCGACGCCGGCCAGTGAAACCCCATTGACCTTGAGCGGGACGCCGCCGGCCAGGAACAGGGTGCCGGGGAGGTCTGCAATGGATGGACCGTTGCCGTTAATCCGCTTGGCCAGCTCACTGGTGGGCGTACCGAACGCTGCTGCGGTGTAGGCCTTCTGCTTGGCGGCTTCGATGGTGTGCTCCGCTGCATTGTCCCCGCGGAGGAGTGCCTGCACGGTGCCGAACCGGTCTACCACGGCAACGGTGACGAACGGGAGCTTGTCCGCCTGGCACTTGGCCAGGGCGGCGTTCACGGCAGCGGCGGAGGCCCCCACGGAGATGCGGTTCTGCTGGACGACGGTTTCCGGCGCAGGCTGGACGTCCACGGCGGGAACGGCCGCCGGCGCAGGGGTTGTTCCTGCGTTGGCCGCTGCAGTGATTCCGGCGGTGAGGACCAGGGCACCGGCTGCGGCGGCGGCAAGGGCTGTGCGGGACTTCTTCATGGTGGCTCCTTGGGTTAGGCAGGCGATCGCTGCGAACACGTCAATCCTTCCGGCCGGCGCCCCGCCTGCCATCGGGCCTTTGCATGGTCCCTGCTGCGACCAAAGGATGGCCGTATCAGCCAAATGGATGAGAGACCCGCCCCGGCCGCCGGCAATAGCATGGAAGGGCAGCATTCCCCCACCAGACCGGAAATTCCATGACAGCCCCAGGCCCTGACCATCCCCCGAGTCCTGCCGGGCTGCCCCGGCTGGGCAACATCGACACCGCGGTCCATGCGGGATTCGCCGTCCTCCTGGTGGCGTCGACCGTCCGGTACGTCATGCGCCACCCGCCCGCGGACAACGTTCTGGTCCTGTGCCTGGCTGCGGCAGCCTCCCTGCTGTATGCGGGCGTTTCGGTGCTTGCCAGGCGCGGTCTGCCCGGGCCGGCGTGGATGGCCGCCCTGGTGGCCGTCTGGGCGGTCCTGGTGATCGCTGCACCCAGCTTTGCCTGGTGCTCGTTTGCCCTCTTCTTCCTCTGCCGTGCCGCGATCAGCGGTGTTGCCGCGTACGTTGCCGCGGGAATCATTGCCGTTGCCACGGCGGCCGGCCTGTTCAGGCTCAGCGGAGGCACGGACCTGGCCATGCTCCTGGGCCCGCTGGCCGTGGGCGTGATGCTGACCCTTATCCATGACCGGATCCGCAACGATGCCGAGGAGCAGCGGCGGCTGCACGCTGAGGTGTCCACCGCGCAGGGGCAGCTGGCCGCCAGCGAACGGCGGGCGGGCGCCATTGCCGAGCGGGAGCGGGTTTCCCGCGAAATCCACGACACCGTGACCCAGGGCCTGGCCAGCAGCCTGCTGTTGCTCGAGGCCGCCGGGCGCACGTGGCCCGCACCTGCCGCCCACTCGGACCTGCGGCAGGCCACTTCCCTGCTGCGGGACAACCTGGCCGAAACCCGAAGCCTGGTCCATGATCTTGCCTCCCCCGGGCTCGAAGGCTCGCCCCTGCCGGAGGCCCTGCTGACGGCCGCGCGCCGCTACCTTCCCGACGCCCGGCTCCTGGTCACCGGCGAACCACGGCCGGTGGCGGCAGACATCCGGCACACCTTGCTGCGCGTGGTCCAGAGTGCAGCGTCCAACGTGCGGCTCCATGCCTCCGCAACCACCGCCACCGTGACCCTCGGGTTCCTGCCGGACGCCGTCACCCTGGACGTGTACGACGACGGCGCCGGCTTTGATCCGGCGGCGGCAGCACCGCCGTCGGACGCCGGAGGGTACGGCCTTCGGGCCATGCGGCAGCGCGTGGAACAGCTTGGCGGGACGTTCTCCGTGGAAAGCGCCCCCGGCGAGGGCACCATCGTGGCGGCGCAGCTCCCCGCTGGCCCCTCGGCGGCACCAACGGACGGAAGCCAGGCATGAATGCCATTACCGTGCTCCTGGTGGATGACCACCTGGTGGTCCGCAGCGGGCTGCGCGCCCTGCTGGGCACCCAGCCGGACATCGAGGTGGTGGCCGACGCCGCGTCCGGGGAGGAAGCCCTGGAGCTGGTGCGGGAGCTGTCGCCCGGCGTCGTGGTCATGGACCTCGCCATGGGCGGCGGCATGGACGGCATCGAAGCCATCCGGCGCATCCGCGGGCTCAACAGCAGGCAGGCCATCCTGGTGTTCACCACCTACGATTCGGACGCGGACATTGTGCGTGCCGTGGATGCCGGTGCCATGGGTTACCTGCTGAAGGACGCCGCGCCGGAAGAGATCTTCTCGGCTGTCCGCGGCGCGGTGCAGGGCAGGAGCGTAATGAGCCCGCCGGTGGCTTCGCGGCTCTTCCAGCAACTCCGCAATCCGGAGGAGATCCTCACTCCACGCGAGGCGGAGCTGCTGAGCCTGCTCACCCAGGGGCTCAGCAACCGCGAACTCGGCCAACGCCTTTTCATCTCGGAAGCCACCGTCAAAACCCACCTGGCGCACATCTATTCGAAGCTGGGAGTGGAAACCCGGGCCGCCGCGATTGCCACCGCCATCCGCCGTGAGGGCATGCGCTGACGCGGGTTTTGTGGCGTTTACCCTTGCCAACAGGGCGTTTAGCCCCGTACGTTGGGATTGCGGGGGACGTTCTCCGCACACCCCGGGCTGAAATCCGGGGAGAGAATCAGAGTTACATGAAGGAATGCAGCCATGGCAACAGGCACAGTTAAATGGTTCAACGCCGAAAAGGGTTTTGGCTTCATTGCCCCCGATGACGGGTCCGCTGACGTTTTCGCCCACTACTCGGCAATCTCCAGCAGCGGTTACCGCTCACTGGACGAGAACCAGAAGGTCGAATTCGACGTGACCCAGGGCCCCAAGGGTCCGCAGGCAGAGAACATCCGCCCGCTCTAAGTCTTACGGCCGGCCCGGTTTCCCGGGCCAGCCCCGGCAGCGGCCCCGCCAACCTCGTGTTGGCGGGGCCGCTGTTTTAGTTGTGCCTGCCGGCGGCCCGCCCACAACGTTCGGTGCTTTTGGGATAATTGACCCATGACCGGCAAGGAAGAGGACAGGGATCCTTGGGAAGAGTTCGACAGGCTCGGTCCCGGAATGCCGGACCGTGTCCCCGGCCAGCCCGGCGGCGAACCCCACGGCTTCGGTTTCCGCACCGGCGTGCGCAGCGCCCGCGTGGCTGTGGGCTTTGCTGTCTATGCCCTGGCCCTGGGCACCATCCTGGTCCTGACGGGATGCGTGTTCTTCGTTGCCCGCCAGCAATGGCTGCTGGCCGGACTCATGGTCCTGATTGAGGCCGTTTTCGTTTTCTCTTTTACCCGGCTGGTGGCCCAGGCGCGCCACCGCGGCACCCGCTGACCACCTGCGAAATCCTTGGAAGGTTCCCCTTCACGTTTCCCCTTGACCTTGACGCTGCGTCAACCCCTACGCTCGAAGCATGGAAGCAACCGGGGAGGACAGGGCCAGCGGCTGGCCCATCCAGGACGTGGCCAGAATGGCGGGAACCACCAGCCGTACCCTCCGCCACTACGACGACATTGGGCTGCTGAAGCCCACCAGGGTGGGCAGCAACGGCTACCGCTACTACGACGGCGGAGCCCTCCTGCAGCTGCAGAGGATCCTGCTCCTTCGGGAGCTGGGCCTGGGCCTGCCGGCCATCGCCGACGTCTTCCAGCACCAGACGGACCCTGTCCGGGCGCTGACCCGGCACCTTGAGTGGCTGGGCCAGGAACAGGAACGCCTGGCCCGGCAAGTCCGGTCCGTCCGGCAAACCATCGAAACAGTGCAACAAGGAGGAGAGCTCGTGGCAGAGAAAATGTTTGATGGCTTCGACCACACGCAGTACAAGGACGAAGTGGAGGAGCGCTGGGGAAAGGATGCCTACGCGAAGGGCGACTCGTGGTGGCGGGGCATGGACGAGGCCGAAAAGCGGGAGTGGAAGTCCCGCTCGGAGGGACTGGGCCGGGATTGGCTGGCAGCGGCAGGCTCCGGGGCGGCCCCCGGGGGCGACGAAGCCCAGGGCCTGGCCGCCCGGCATGTGGCCTGGCTCCGCTCCATCCCGGGAACACCTGCGGCCGGGGCCGGCGGGGACATCAAAGGCTACGTCACCGGGCTGGCGGACATGTACGTGGCAGATCCAAGGTTCGCCGCCAACTACGGGGGCGAGGCCGGCGCCACCTTTGTTCGGGACGCGCTGCGGACCTACGCGGACCGGAACCTGTAGCAGTTGCGCGGGCCGCCTAGGTGAATGCCTGGATTCCCGTAACGGCCCTTCCAACCAGCAAAGAGTTGATCTCGTAACTGCCCTCGTACGTGTACAGGATCTCGGCGTCCGCGAACAGCTTGGCCATCTCGTGGTCGGTGGTGATTCCGTTGCCGCCCAGCAGCGAGCGACCCATCGCCACCGAGGCCCTGGCAAGCCTGGTGGTGGTGGCCTTGGCCATGGCCGCCTGAGCCATCTCCAGCAACCCGTCTTCCTGGAGCCGGGCCAGCTGCACCATCAGGGCAAGTGAAGCGGCAGCGTTCCCCAGGATGTCCGCGAGCTGCTGCTGGACCAGCTGGAACCCCGCCAGTTCCCTGCCGAACTGGCGGCGGTCCAGCGAGTAGCTGCGGGCCACATCGAAAGCAGCGAACTGGATGCCGGCGGCTTGCCAGCCCACCCAGGCCCGGGAGTCCCGGAGCAACGCGTTGGCCGAGGCGAAGCTTGATGCCCCGGGCAGGAGATTAGCCGCCGGTGTGCGTACGTCCTCCAGCTGGATATCGGCATTCTGCATGATGCGCAAACCGATCTTGTTTTCAATCCTGGCGGCGGAGTAGCCGGGCCGGTCCGTTTCCACGAGGAAGCATTTGAGCTGCCCGTCAGCCGTGTCCCGGGCCCAGACCAGGGCGACGTCGGCAACGGTCCCGCTGCCGATCCAGCGTTTGGCGCCGTTGAGGACCCACTCGCCGCCGTCCCGCCGGGCGGTTGTTTCGAGCCCGCGGGAGATGTCTGAACCGTGGCCGGGCTCCGTGAGGGCGAAGGCTCCCAGCTGCGCAAAGGTCCTCAGTCCGGGCAGCCACCGGCGCTTCTGTTCATCGGATCCCAGGTGGTGGATGGTGCCCACTATGAGTTCGTTATGGATTCCGGCCAAGGCGGAAAGTGAGACGTCGGCCCTGGCCAGTTCCACGTACATGAGGCCTTTGAACAGGGCGGAACTGCCGTCCAGCTGCAACTCCCCCAGCCCGCGGGCACCCATCCCGGCCACGACATCGCGCGGGAACTCTTCCCGGTTCCAGTAGCCGATGGAGGCCGGCCTGACGCTGGACTGCAGGTAGTTCCGGATGTCCGCGTACCTGGCCTGTTCCGTGGGCGGAAGGAGCCGCACGATGTGCAGGAGGTCCGCGTCCGGATAGGGAATCTCCGCCGGGCCGTCATGGGAGTGTCCGGGCATGACGCCTCCCTTCCAAACGGTTGGATGTCCTAGTATATTCACAGGATTTCCGGAAAGGGGCTGGCTATGGGCACACCGTTATCCCGGGATCCGATTGCCGAAGCCCGGCGGAATTGGGAGGACCACGGCTGGTCCGATGTCGCAGCACCCATGGCCGCCATCACGGCGATTATGCGGACCCAGCAGATCCTCCTGGCCAGGATCGAATCCGCCCTCAAGCCGTTTGGGCTGACGTTCGCCCGGTACGAACTGCTGGCCCTCTTGAGTTTCGCCCGGAAGGGTGCCCTGCCGATGAACAAGGCAAGCGCCCTGCTTCAGGTCCACCCGACGTCGGTCACCAACGCCGTGGACCGGTTGGAGCGCGCCGGCCTGGTGGCCCGCTCACCGCACCCCACCGACGGCCGCACCACACTGGTGGGGCTCACCCCGGAAGGCCGTACTGTGGCTCAGCGTTCCACGGCGGCCCTCAACAGCCAGGTTTTCAGCGAGCCGGGATTTCCGCCGGAGGATGTGGACGAGCTGATCCGGATCCTGGGCGACTTCCGCAGGGGGTCGGGTGACTTCGAGGACAGTCCCTGACTGCTGTCAGCGGCTTACCTTGGCCCGCTTCACCCGGCGGACCACCAGCCAGGCCAGGGTGATGGCGAGGGCGGCGTAGACGGCGTAGTTCAGGTACTTCGAGTAGCCCTCGATCAGGTGGTACTGCGTTCCCAGCAGGTACCCGAACCCGATCAGCGCTCCGTTCCACAGTGCGCTGCCGGCCAGGGTAAAGGTGGAAAAGGTGAGGAGCGGCATCGCCGCGGCGCCGGCAGGAAGCGAGATCAGGCTGCGGACGCCGGGCAGGAGCCGGCCAAAGAAGATCGAAGACTTACCGTGCCGGGTGAACCATCCTGCAGCCTTTTCGAAGTCCTCACGGTCTACCAGCGGCAGCTTCGACAGGCCGCGGATGGACCGTTCCAGCCCCAGCTTGGCGCCGAGCCAGTACAGGAGGAGGGCTCCGAGGTAGGCACCCAGCGTACTGGTGACGAGGATGAGCCCCAGGTTCAAGGAGCCCTGCTTGGCCAGATATCCGGCCAGCGGCAGGATCACTTCGCTGGGAATGGGCGGGACCACGGTTTCGGCGAGGGTGAAGGCGCCAACGCCCCATTCACCGAGGTTTTCTATCACCTGGGCCGCTGCACCCACCAGCCCGCCCAGACCCTCCGCTGCACCCGTTCCATCTGCCGCTGTTGCCCACATAAGCTGCTCCCCCGATTTCCACCGCGTTCCGCGACCGTATTCCTGCTGGTCCTGTCTACCGTACGGACCTGAACGCCCGCTGGCAGCGCGGCGGGGGCTACGTCCCTGGGGATTTTCCGGCCGCAGGACGGGCCCGGATGTGCATGCGCTCGCCTTGGGAGCCGAACAGGCTCAGGAACTCCACGGCCTGGCCGTCGGCCCGGCCGAACCAGTGCGGCACCCGGGTATCGAATTCCACTGCTTCGCCCGCCCCCAGGACCAGGTCGCGGGCGCCCAGGACCATCCGCAGCTTGCCGTTCAGCACGTAGAGCCATTCGTAGCCCTCGTGGACCTGCGGGTTGGGTTCCTCCACCGGCCCGGCGGGAACGATGTGCTTGTAGGCCTGGATGCCGCCGGGCTTGCGGGTGAGCGGAATGATGGTCATGCCGTAGGCGGTGATGGGCCGCAGGTGGACGCGGGGATCCCCCGTGGCCGGGGCGCCGACCAACTCATCGAGGGGTACCTGGTGGGCTTGCGCGAGAGGAAGCAGGAGTTCGAGGTTAGGCCGCCGCTGGGCCGATTCGAGCCTGGAAAGCGTGCTGACGGAAATGCCCGTGGCGGCTGCGAGCGCCGTCAGCGTGACGTCCCTGCGCAGGCGTAAAGCCTTCAGCCGCGGGCCAACGGCGGCGAGGACGTCGTCGAGGTTTTCATCCATCCGAGAATTTTGCCATACCGGCAAAATACTTTGCCAGAGCATTGGCGCGGGAAAGACGATGGATGCATGACTGAACAGAACTCCTTTTACGATGTGCTGGTTGTTGGCGGCGGGGCCGCCGGCCTGAGCGCCGCGCTGATGCTGGGCCGGACCCGGCGGCGGGTGGCGGTGGTGGACAGCGGTGAGCCCCGCAATGCCCCGGCGCACGGCGTGCACGGCTTCCTGTCACGCGACGGGATCAGCCCGGCAGAACTCCTCGCCACTGGCCGCGACCAGGCGCGGCACTATGGCGCGGACATCATCAACGGCACGGTGGTGGCTGCCGGAGGCGGCGTGGAGCAGGGTTTCGAGGTAACGCTCGACGACGGCAGGCGGCTTCGCGGGCGGCGACTCCTGATCACCACGGGCCTGGTGGACGAACTGCCGGACATCCCGGGGTTGCGCGAGCGATGGGGCCGGGACGTGCTGCACTGTCCGTTCTGCCATGGATGGGAGGTCCGGGACCAGGCCATCGGCGTAGTGGGCACCGGCCCGTGGTCTGTGCACCAGGCCCTGCTGTTCCGGCAATGGTGCAGCAGCATCACCCTGTTCCTCAATGACGTGGTGGAGCCCTCCGGAGACGAACTCGAGCAATTGGCTGCCCGTGGTGTGAAGGTGGTTCCCGGCGCCGTCGAGACCGTGCGGGTCCACGGCGATGCGCTCAAGGCCGTGGTGCTGGCGGGCGGCCCGGAGGTGGCCGTGGACGCCGTCGTGGTGGGTACCCGGGTGCACGCCCGCTTTGACGCGTTCGCCGGCCTTGGCCTGACGGCGGTTCCGCATCCAATGGGCATCGGGGACTACCTGGAAACCGATGCCGAAGGCGCAACGACGGTGCCCGGAGTCTGGGCTGCCGGCAACGTCACGGACGTGAGGGCACAGGTCCTGGCATCCGCCGCTGCAGCGTCGTGGACCGCCGTGATGATCAACAACTCCCTGATGGCCGGGGAGATGGCCCGCGACCTCGCCGCCTACCGGGAGTCGCTGGCCGTTACCGGTGTTTGAATTCCGGTTCGCGCTTTTCCGTGAACGCCGCCATGCCTTCCTTCTGGTCCTCGGTGGCGAACAGGGAGTGGAAGAGCCGGCGCTCGAACACGACACCCTGGGCCAGCCCGGTTTCGAAGGCGGCGTTCACGGCCTCCTTGGCAGCCATCGCCACCGGCTTTGACTTGCCGGCAATGACTTCGGCCGCTTTGAGGGCCTCGGCCACCACGTCCTCGGCGGGTACCACGCGGGACACCAGGCCGGACCGCTCGGCTTCCTCGGCCCCGATGAACCGCCCGGTGAGGATCAGGTCCATGGCCTTGGCCTTGCCCACGGCGCGGGTGAGCCGCTGCGAGCCGCCCATGCCGGGAAGGACGCCGAGGTTGATTTCGGGCTGGCCAAACTTGGCGTTGTCCCCGGCGATGAGCAGATCGCACATCATGGCCAGTTCGCAGCCGCCACCCAGGGCAAACCCGGAGACAGCAGCAATGGTGGGGATACGGAGCCTGGTGAAGTCCTCCCAGCCGCGGAACCAGTCCGCGGCGTACATGTCCATGTAGCCCTGGGCGGCCATTTCCTTAATGTCGGCGCCGGCCGCGAAGGCCTTCCCGGAGCCGGTGATCACCACGGCGCCGGTTCCGGGGTCAGCGTCCATGGCGCTGACGGCGTGCACCAGTTCCTCCATGGTGGCTTTGTTCAGTGCATTCAGCGCCTGGGGCCGGTTAAGCGTCACCAGCCCCACCCTGCCGTGCTGTTCCACCAGGATGTTGGCGTACTCCGTCATTCAGGACTCCCGTCGTCGTGCGCTGTTGCGGTCTTGTGCGGTGCGGGGCCGGATTTTTCGCGGATGTCGTTGATGATCGCGGAAAAGTCCTGGCCGGCGCCGCCTTCCGCGGCAAACGTATCGTAAATTTCTGCGGCAAGCGGGCCCATCCGGCCGGCCACTCCGGTGCTGTGCAGGGCGTTGAGGGCAAGGTTGAGGTCCTTGGCCATCAGCGCGCCGGCGAATCCCGGCTGGTAATCGCGGTTGGCCGGACTGGTGGGAACCGGGCCGGGCACCGGGCAGTTGGTGGTCAGGGCCCAGCATTGTCCGGACGCGGCGGAGGCGACGTCGAACAGCGCCTGGTGGCTCAGCCCCAGCTTCTCGCCGAGGACAAAGGCCTCGCTGACGGCGATCATTGAGACGCCCAGGATCAGGTTGTTGCATACCTTCGCCGCCTGGCCGGCCCCGTGGGCTCCGCAGTGGACGATGCGCTTGCCCATGACGTCGAGGAGCGGCCTGACGGCGTGGAAGTCGTCCTCTTCACCGCCCACCATGAAGGTGAGCGTTCCGGCCTCCGCGCCCACCACGCCGCCGGACACGGGAGCATCCACGGACCGGTGCCCGGCACCGAGCGCCAGCTGCGCCGCCTCCCTGGCTTCGTCGACATTGATGGTGGAACAGTCCAGGAACATGGTTCCCGGTGCTGCCAGTGCCAGCAGTCCCGGCTGGCCCCCGGTACCGCGGTAGGCGTCCAGGACGTGCTGGCCGCTGGGGAACATGGTGAGTACCACGTCCGCGTCCGACACAGCCTTGGCAACACTTCCGACAACCGGGACACCGGCGGAGCGGGCCGCGTCCACGGCAGCCGGCACTACGTCGTACCCCGCCACCCGGTGCCCGGCCCTGACCAGGTTCACTGCCATCGGTCCGCCCATGTGGCCGAGCCCCAGGAACGCCACGGTGTAGGTGTCAGGCATGGTCCGCCTCCTCTTGTTGTGCCGCCTCCGGCCCATGCTCCGGACCTGTTCCGAGGTCCAGTTCCCTGCTGCCGAGCGGCCTGAAGAAGCGTTCAACCTGCTCCGGCGATACTTCTGCCAGGGTGGGCGGCTTCCAGTGCGGGGCGCGGTCCTTGTCCACCACCTGCGCCCGGATGCCTTCGCGGAAATCGGGTGCCGCCAGGAACCGCAGCCCCACCCGGTATTCCTGGGCCAGCGCGTGGTCCAGCGGTGTCCCCGCCACCCGCCGCAGCGACGCCAGGGTGACCTTGACGGAGGTGGGGGACTTCGCCTCGATGGTGTCCGCGGTGTGTGACGCATCGGCGCTGCCGTCTCCGGTCCACGCCCGCAGCCGCCCCACGATTTCTTCCGCGTCTGCAGAGTCGTAGCAGCTGTCGATCCACTGCCGCTGCCCGGCAAGTCCGGACGGCGGCGGGTCCACGGCAAAGCGTCCGACGGCGTCTTCCGGGGTTTCGTTTTCCAGCGCTGCCGTGAGTTCGTCGAGCCTGCCGGACGGAACGTAGTGGTCCGCCAGGCCAAGGAACAGTGCGTCCGCACCGTCGAGGTGGGCGCCGGTGAGGGCTGCATGGGTTCCCGCCTCCCCTGGTGCGCGGGCCAGCAAAAGCGTCCCGCCGACGTCGGGCGCAAACCCAATGGTTGTCTCAGGCATCCCGGTCCTGGTCCGCTCGGTGACCACGCGGACCGAGCCGTGCGCCGAGATTCCCACGCCGCCGCCCAACACCAGCCCGTCCATCAGCGCGACGTAGGGCTTCGGGTACCGGGAGATCAGGTGATTCAGCCGGTACTCGGCCTGCCAGAAGTCCGCGGTATCGTCTCCGCCGCGGAGAATGTCGCGGTAAATCGCCACGATATCTCCCCCGGCGCACAAACCCCGGCCGCCGGCGCCCTGCACCAGGACCGTGCTGACGCTGCCGTCCTCCGCCCATTCGGTGAGCTGCCGCAGCAGTGCCTCAACCATCCCGGCGGTGAGTGCGTTGACCGCCTTGGGCCGGTTGAGCGTTGCCACCGCCAGCTTGCCGCGCCGGGTGAAAAGCACTTCCGCTTCAGGGGCGGCGGCCGTTTCCGTCATCAGCTTCCTTCCGGCATCACGAAGCTGGCTCCGTGGCGTATTCCCGAGGGCCACCGTGTGGTGACCGTTTTGGTCTTGGTATAGAAGCGGAAGGCGTCCGCGCCGTGCTGGTTCAGGTCCCCGAATCCGGAGGCCTTCCAGCCGCCGAACGTGTAATAGGCCAACGGCACCGGAATGGGAACGTTGACCCCCACCATGCCCACATCCACCCTGGTGGCGAAGTCCCGGGCGGAATCGCCGTCACGTGTGAAGATGGCCACGCCGTTCCCGAACGGGTTATCGGTACAGAGCCGGAGAGCGTCGTCGTAGGTCGCGGCGCGGACCACGCTGAGTACCGGGCCAAAAATTTCGTTGCGGTAGATGGCCATGTCCGGGGTGACGTGGTCGAAAAGCGCCGGGCCCACCCAGAAGCCGCCGGGGTAGCCGTCGACAGTGAGTCCGCGTCCGTCGGCGAGGAGGGTGGCGCCGTCGTCCACGCCTGAACTGATGAGTCCCTCGATGCGGTCCTTGGCGGCTGCTGACACCACTGGCCCGAAGTCCGAGCCCGCGTCGAGGCTGTGGCCCACCGTGAGTTTCCGGACGCGTTCTTCCAGCCTGGCCACCAACCGGTCAGCGGTGTCCGGACCCACCGGCACGGCCACCGAAATGGCCATGCAGCGTTCTCCTGCCGAGCCGTAGCCTGAACCGATGAGGGCATCCGCCGCCTGGTCCAAATCGGCATCCGGCATCACCACCATGTGGTTCTTGGCCCCGCCGAAGCACTGGGCCCGCTTTCCATGGGCGGCCGCCGTGGCGTAGATGTATTGGGCGATGGGTGTGGAACCCACGAAACCGACGGCTTTCACCCGGGGATCCTCAAGGAGGGCGTCAACGGCCTCCTTGTCCCCGTTCACCACGCTGAAGACACCATCAGGAACACCTGCTTCGCTGTACAGTTCCGCGAGCCGCAGCGGCACCGAAGGGTCCCTTTCCGAAGGTTTGAGCACAAAAGCGTTGCCCGCAGCGAGGGCGGGGCCGGACTTCCAGAGCGGGATCATCGCGGGAAAGTTGAAGGGCGTGATGCCGGCAACCACGCCCAGCGGCTGGCGCAGCGAATGGATGTCAATGCCCTGCCCGGCGTCGCTGGAGAACTCGCCCTTGAGCAGGTGCGGCGCTCCGGCGGCAAACTCCACCACCTCCAGTCCACGTTGGATGTCACCGATGGAGTCGGCCAGGGTTTTGCCGTGTTCGGACGACAGCAGCCTGGCCAATTCGTCCATGTTCCGGTTCACCAGGTCCACGAACTTCAGCAGGATCCGGCCCCGCCGCTGGGGGTTCAATGCCGCCCAGTCCGGCTGCGCCTCCGCGGCGGCAGCCACCGCTGCCTGCACTTCGTCCCGGTCCGCAAGCGGCAGGCGGGCCTGCACGTCGCCGGTGCAGGGGTCGAAGACGTCACCAAACCGTCCGGAGGTTCCGCCGGCATGGCGGCCGCCGATGTAGTGGGAAAGCTCGCGCACCATGGCTGGATGCCCCTTCGCATGTGATCCGGCTTTAGTGACCCAGGTCATTGTGGTTGCGAATATACTCGGACTTCCTACTAAATTCCATCGCCTCTGACCCGGCGGCTTCGACCCGCTCCGGTGTGCCCGGGGGCCGCCGCTCGGGCTTCACCGGCTGCTTTACGTGCGGTGCGGCAGCCACGGTAAGTTAGGGAGCGTGAAGATAGCTACCTGGAATGTGAACTCGCTCCGTGCCCGCGCCGACCGTGTTGAAGCCTGGCTCCAGCGCAGCGACTGCGACGTCCTGGCCATCCAGGAAACGAAGTGCAAGGACGACAACTTTCCCTGGGAGCTCTTCGAACGCATGGGCTACGAGGTGGCCCACTTCGGCGTGAACCAGTGGAACGGTGTGGCCATCGCCTCCCGGGTAGGGCTGGAGGACGTGGAGCGCACGTTCCTGGACCAGCCGGCCTTCGGCAAGGCGGGCAAGGACCCGGTGCAGGAAGCCCGCGCCATGGCCGCCACCTGCGGCGGCGTCCGGATCTGGAGCCTGTACATCCCCAATGGCCGCTCCCTGGATGACGAACACATGCCCTACAAGCTCAAGTGGCTCGAGAGCCTGAAGACCCACGCCCAGGGCCTGGTGACGGAGAATCCCGAGGCCCAGGTGGCACTGATGGGTGACTGGAACATCGCCCCCTTCGACGACGACGTCTGGGACATTGACCTCTTCGTCAACAACCGGTACACCCACGTCAGTCCACCGGAGCGGGAGGCGTTCCACGCCTTCGAGACGGCCGGTTTCACCGACGTCGTCCGGCCGTACACTCCCGGCCCCGGCGTCTACACCTACTGGGACTACACCCAGCTGCGCTTCCCCAAGAAGGAAGGCATGCGGATCGACTTCGTCCTGGCCTCGAAGGCTTTGGCCGCCCGGGTCACCGGCGCCTCCATCGACCGGGAAGAGCGCAAAGGCAAGGGCGCATCGGACCACGCCCCCGTTCTGGTGGAACTGGCGGACTAATGACAACGTCCTGGACCCAGCCAAGGAGACCGCAGTGACGGGCAACCTCTACCGGGGCCAGGCAGGCCTGCCGTTTTCCTCCACCCTCCGCGTTTACGAACCCCTGGACGCGTTCCCGCAGGAACAGCGGAAAGCCATCCAGGCGGCCGGGGCGCGCACTGCCTCACGTGCCGCCGTCGAGAACGCCGAACTCCTCGCCTCGCTGGGACGCATCACCCGCCCCGGCGGTGATCCGTTTCCCACCGGCCGCACCGATCTGGTGCGGGTCACCGCCGCCCCGGCCGCCCAGCCCGGGGGGACCGCTGACGGCGACAGCGGCACAGAGGCCGAGCCGGAACTCCTGTATTGCCCCAGCCAGCTGGTGCTCCGTGCCGGGCTGGCCGCGAATGCACTGATGGAAGGGATCCACGGCCCGCTCGCGGAACTGCTGATCCCCGAAGAACAGCGGGACAGGCACCAGGAACGCATAGACCTGGTCAAGGCGCGGGACGGTTCCACCCGGGTGCACACCAGGGCGTCCACGTGGGGCATCCCCTTCAGCTGGTTTTCGCTGTTCATGGAGTCGGACCACAAGGACGTTGTGGAGGCCGCCGGCCGGATCGTCACCGTCCGGGTGTGGGCGTCAATTACCGATGCGCTGGAACGTGCCCGCTACGCCGTCGCCAACCTTGCGCTGGCCGCCCCGGACCTCGACATGCTGGATGACCTTGCGCAGCTGACCGAATGGCTGGAGCAGTTCCATGTGGAGTCGATGATTGAACTGGACTACGGATCCGTGGCGGACAAGGTCTACCCGGACGACTCCCCCACGGACATAAGGCTCGGCATCGAATGCCTTGCTGAGGGCGACATGACCGGTGCGGCTGCGGCCTACCGGCGGCTGGCCTCGCGCTGGATTCCCATCCGGCAGTTGGCCCGCGCCTCCTGAGTTCCAGCGTCCTTCCCCGTCCGGGCGTTACGGCCGGGGACGGGTCAATGCAGGGGCGGCGCCGTGGTCCTTCGGACCATCAGTTCATGCGGCGCGACGGCGGACTGCACCGCCCCTTCCTGTCCGTCCAGTTCATCGAGAAGCATCTTGGTGGCCAGCTCGGCCTGCTCGTCCGGCCGCTGCCCCACCGTGGTCAGGCCCATGGCTTCGGCGAAGTCGTGGTTGTCGATGCCCACCACTGACAGGTCCGCCGGTACGTTGACGCCGAGCCGGGCGGCCTCGAAGATGACGCCCATGGCCATCTCGTCCGAGGCGCAGAAGATTGCGGTGGGTTTGGCCTCGGACCCGGACCACAGCCGCCGGAAGGCTTCCTGCCCGCTGCGGACGGTGAAGTCTCCCCATTCGTCCCATTCAGGGCGGATCTTCAGGCCGGCGGCCGTCATCACGTCCCTGAAGGCCAGGATACGAACCCGGGGAACATCGAAATTCAGGTCCGTTTCGTCGTCCCCATGGAGGAGGGCGATGTCCCGGTGGCCGAGCTCGATCAGATGCCGGACAGCTGTGGAAGCAGCCGCGTAATCATCGATGCCGATGTAGGCGCACTCCTCGACATGCCCGCCCACCACCACCAGGGGGATGTCGATTTTTTGCAGGTGGTCCAGCTCTTCCGGGGTCAGTGCCATACAAAGGACCAGCAGGGCGTCGATCTGCTTGTAGACCATGGTCTTGCTGAAGAGCCGTTCCCGGTTGCTGCCGTGGCCGCCCAGATTGAACAGCGAGAGGTTGTACTGCCGGGCATGGAGTTCCCGGTCGGCCCCTTCGATGGCCTTGGAAAAGAACCAGCGGCTCACGAACGGGGCCAGCACACCAATGGTTTTGGTCCTCCCCGTGGCGAGGCCCGAGGCCGAGGACGACGCCACGTAGCCGAGGTTTGTTGCGACCTCCAGGATCTTCTCGCGGGTGGCCGGCGAAACCCGGGGCAGGCCCCGTACGGCCCGGGACACCGTGGCAGTTGATACACCGGCTGCGGCGGCAACGTCCTCGATACTGACACCGTTATGGCCGCCCCGCTGGGATCTCTCTGTTGTGCGTGCCACGGTGTCCCCTCAATAACTCCTTGCAGCGTAAGGCTGTTCGCCCTGCGTTACCCCCAAGACTTCGTATTTTCGCATTCTGCGTGGATGCGGTGCTAACCGCGCGGGACATCCCCCGTTCTGTGACCGATTACCTGCGGTCCGGAAGTTTCCTGCGGAGGCGGATCATGCCGTAGAGCGCCAGGAGGGTTGCCAGCAGGCCCAAGGCCCAGCCCAGGGCGGGTTGCGCCGTCACTTCCATCCAGACCGTGACCACCAGCAGGACCAGGGCCCAGAAGCCGAGGAACCCGATGATGATGTCGAAGTCTTCGCCCGAACGGACGCGGCGGCGGGTGCTTCCCGCTCCCGGAGCCCGGGAGCGGGAAGCGTCGCCCATCACTTGACTGCACCTGCCGTCAGGCCGGCAACAATCTTGCGCTGGAAGACCAGCACCAGGATCACCAGCGGAATGGTGACGATGGTGCCTGCGGCCATGATGGCCGTGTAGGGGATCTGGTTCGGCTGCGCACCCGCGAAGCTGGCGATTGCAACGGTAACCGGCTGGGTCCGTTCGTTTGACAGCTGGCTGGCAATCAGGAATTCATTCCAGGAGGAGATGAACGCCAGGATGGCCGTTGTAAAGATGGCCGGAGCCGCCAGCGGCATGATCACCTTGCGGAATGCCTGTCCCTGCGTGCAACCGTCCACGCGTGCAGACTCCTCCAACTCCCAGGGCATCTCACGGAAGAAGGACGTCAGCGTATAGACGGTCAGCGGCAGGACGAACGAGATGTTCGGAATGATCAGCGCCTGGTAGGTACCCATCCAGCCAATGTTCGTAAAGAGCTGGAACAGCGGGGTGATCAGGGCAACGCCGGGGAACATGGAAGCACCCAGGATGAAGCCCAGTACCAAGTACTTGAACCGGAAGTTAAGCCGGGCCAGCGCGTACGCGGCAAAAACACCGATGACGAGCGACACTACCGTGACAGTGACGCCAATGATGATGCTGTTCAGCAGCGCCTGGCCGAACTTGTTACCAAACGAGGTGTCGAACGCGGTGAGGAAGTTATCCAGCGTCACGTGGGTTGGCCACGGCGTCGTGTCGTAGGTGAAACCCACTTCGCGGAACGCCGTCACCACCATCCAGTAGGCGGGCGCCAGGCACCAGATCAGGATGACGGCGGCACTGATGTACGTCCTGGCGCTCGCCCACCTTTCCCGGTTTTGGGCGGTCTTGCGTGCGGCGTTCTGGTCAAGCCGCACTCCGGCGGGAGCACTTGCGGTTGTCATTTCTTCCCCTTACCGGTTGCGCCGCTCTGTTCCACCACGTTGGCGCCCAGGAACCGGACGAAAATGAACGCCACCAGGAAGATGATGACGAACGTAATGGTGGACAACGCCGCCGCTGAGTTGAACCCTTGCCTGATCTGGTTGATCACCAGGATAGACAGTGTGGTGGTGTTGTTGGCACCGCCGGTGAGGATGTACGGAAGGTCGAACATCCTCAGCGCGTCAAGGGTACGGAACAGGATGGCGACCATCAGCGCGGGCTTGACCAGGGGCAGCGTGATCAGGCGGAAGCGCTGCCAGGCACTGGCACCGTCCACCTTTGATGCCTCGTAAACCTCGGCCGGAATCATCTGCAGGCCGGCCAGGATCAGCAGCGCCATGAAGGGCGTGGTTTTCCAGGTATCGGCGATGATGACCGCCCACTTGGCGGGCCACTCGCTGCCCGTCCACAGAATGGAGACGTTAAACAGTTTGTTGATGATGCCGTTGAAGTCGAACATGAACAGCCACAGCTGCGCGGTGACGGCGGTGGGAATGGCCCACGGCACCAGGACGGCTGCGCGGACCAGGCTGCGGCCCTTGAAGGTCCGAGCCATGATCATGGCCATCCAGAACCCCAGGACGGTCTCCAAGGCGACAGTCACCACGGTGAAGAAGAATGTGGTGGCTGTCGCGGACCAGAACTGGCCTCCGAGGGTGCCCGGCGGGCAAGCCACCGTTCCGCCACCCTGGGCGGCACACTGCTGCCCCAGCCAATTCACGTAATTCTGGATGCCGGCCGCGCCGCCATCCGTGAAAAGACCCGTGACGGGATCGAGCCCGGCGTCCTTCTGGAAGGACATCACGAGCGCGCTGATGATCGGGTACACGATCACGATGGCCAGCGCGACGACAGTCGGCGCCAGCAGCCAGGTGGCCCACCGGCCCTGGCTGGCAATCCTGTTGTCTTCGCCTACCCCTTTAGGCCCGTGATGGGCCGGGGCGGCGCCCGACGCCGGCTGCTTGACCGGCGTCGGGCCCAATTCGGTAGCCATGGCTTTTTACGATCCTGCGCCGGCGGTCTCGATGGACTTCTGCATGTCGGAGAGCGCATCCTTGGCGGGCTTTTCACCCTTCAGCGCCGCGTAGGCGTTGTCCTGGATGGCCTTGGTGACTGCAGGGTAGAACGGGGTTACCGGCCGGGGAACAGCATTCTCGATGGAGGTCTTGAGCACCGGCAGGTACGGCAGCTTGGCAACCAGTTCCTGGTCCTGGTACAGGTCACCGAGGACCGGGGCCAGCGAACCCTGGGTTGCGAAGAACTTCTGCTGTTCTTCCTGCACCAGGAACTTCACGAAGTCCAGGGACGTGGCCTTGTGGTCGGAGTAGACGCTGACGGCTGCGCTGTGGCCACCGAGGGAGGAAGCGCCGGGGCCGTCCTTGCCCGGAAGGGCTGCCATGCCCAGAACGTCCTTGACCTTGGAAGAACCTTCAGTGGTTGCCAGGTTGTAGACGTAGGGCCAGTTGCGCAGGAACAGGAGCTTGCCGTCCTGGAAGGCACGGCGGCTTTCCTCTTCCTGGTAGGTGATGGCTTCAGCCGGGATGTTTCCGTCCTTGAAGGCCTTCACCAGGTTGTTCAGGCCCGCTTCGGCCTCGGGGGTGTTCAGGTTCGGCTTGCCGTCCTTGTCGAGGACGGATCCACCGGCGGAGTTGATTGCTTCCGAGGCGTTGACGGTGAGGCCCTCATACTGCTTGAACTGCCCGGCGTAGCAGCCCATGTTGTTCTGCTTGGCGATGGAGCACATGCCCATCATCTCGTCCCAGGTCTTCGGCGGCGTGGGCACCAGGTCCTTGCGGTAGTACAGGATGCCGCCGTCGGAGGAGACGGGCGCTGCGTAGAGAGTGCCCTTGTAGGAGCCAGCCTCGATGGTGGGCTCCAGCATGCCCTTGGTGTCGATGGCCATCTTGTCCTTGAGCGGCTGCAGCCAGCCCTTGGCGGCGAACTCGGCCGTCCAAACGACGTCCACGCTGGCTACGTCATAGTCCGCGTTCTTTGCCTGGAAGTTCTGCACCAGGTCATCGTGCTGCTGGTCGGCGTTGTCGGTCTGCTCCTTGAAGGTGACCTTTTCGTCCGGGTGCGCAGCGTTCCACTTTTCGATCAGCGGACGGACGACGTTGCTGTTGTCCTTGCCCTGCACGTACGTGATGGGGCCCCGGCTGTCGAGGTTGGCCTCAGCGTCGCTGCCGCCGCCCGACGTTCCGCCACCTCCTCCGCCGGCACAGGCGGACAGGGAAAGGGCCAGAACGCCGGCCGTGGCAACCGGCAGAAGGAATCTAGGGGTTTTCATTGGCTTGAAGCTCCTCGCTGAGAGACAAGTAAGTCGACAGTGCGGTTGTTGGTGAGGTTGATGTGGTGCCTGTCACACTAGTAAGGTTGCTGCCGTTGATGCAAGCGTTTACATCAAAAAGTTATCTAAGGGGAACCAAATGCCGAACCCGACCGTTCCAGGCTCCCGGAGCAGTAGCCGCGAGTGGTGGGCCGATGCTGTGGTCTACCAGGTCTATCCCCGCTCCTTCGCGGACGCTGACGGCGACGGAATGGGTGATCTCCGCGGCGTGACCGCCCACTTGCCGTACCTGGAGCGGTTGGGAGTGGACGCCGTCTGGCTCTCCCCTTTTTATAAGTCACCCCAGGCTGACGGCGGCTACGACGTGGCCGACTACCGCCAGGTGGACCCCCTGTTCGGATCCCTGGCCGACTTCGACAGCATGTTGCAGGATGCTCACGGGCGGGGACTGAAGGTCATCGTTGACCTGGTTCCCAACCACACCTCGGATGAGCACCTGTGGTTCCGTGAAGCGCTGGCGGCGCCGCCGGGGTCCGCCGAGAGGGACAGGTACATCTTCCGGCCGGGCAAGGACTCTGAGCCGGGGTCCGGGGACGGCAACAGGCCACCCAACAACTGGAAGTCAATCTTCGGCGGCCCGGCCTGGACCCGGGTCACCGACGCCGGCGGCCAGGACGGAGAGTGGTACCTCCACCTCTTCGACACCAAGCAGCCGGACCTGAACTGGGACAATGCAGAGGTCCAGGAAGAGATGCGGTCAGTCCTGCGGTTCTGGCTGGACCGGGGTGTGGACGGCTTCCGGGTGGACGTTGCCCACGGACTTGTCAAGGAGGCCGGCCTGCCGGACTGGGACGGCGTGGCTGCCATGGTGGAGGGCACTGCCCCGCACCGGGATCCCCTGCTCCCGGGCGATGCCCCCGGTGCCCACACCGACGCCGAAGAACCGCACCGTGCGGTATCACCGGTGTATCCGCCGTCGCCCTTCTTCGACCAGGAAGGTGTCCACGCGATCTACCGCGACTGGCACAAGGTGCTGTCCGGGTACGGTCCCGACCGCATGCTCGTGGCCGAAGCCTGGGTTGAACCGGCGGAACGGCTGGCCCGCTACGTCCGCCAGGACGAGATGCAGCAGGCGTTCAACTTCGACTTCCTGCTGGCCGGGTGGGATGCGGAGCGGATGGCGGCGGCCATCGATACCTCCCTGGCCGCTGCGGCCACCGTAGGCGCACCGTGCACCTGGGTGCTCAGCAACCATGACACCGTCCGGCACACCACCCGCTTTGGCCTGCCCGATCCCACATCCTTTCCCAAAGGCATCGGCCCGGACGACGAACAGCCGGACGCCTCGTTGGGGCTGGCGCGGGCCCGGGCCGCCACGCTGGTGTCGCTGGCCCTTCCCGGCTCGGCCTACCTGTACCAGGGCGAAGAACTGGGCCTGCCGGAGCACACCATGCTTCCCGCCGGGGCACGGCAGGATCCCACGTTCTTCCGCACCAGGGGCGCGGAAATCGGCCGGGACGGCTGCCGGGTTCCGTTGCCATGGACCGCAGGGGCTCCGGGCTTCGGGTTCTCGGACCCTGCTGAGAACGCCGCGGAACCCTGGCTGCCGCAGCCGGACAGCTTCGGTCCGCATGCAGCGGACCTGCAGGACGGTATGGAAGGGTCCACGCTGGAGCTGTACCGCGCCGCCCTGGCTTTCCGGGCGGCGGAGAAACTGGGTGCGGGGAGCGTCGAATGGGCAGAAGCCCATTCACCGGAGAGCGGCGTGCTGGCCTTCACCAACGGGGACGTGCTGGTGGTTGCGAACATGGGATTCGCCGGCGCCCCGGTGCCTGGCGGCTACGCCGTGGCGGTGTCCAGCGGGCCGGAGCCGCGGGCAGAGTGGGCGGACATGCAGGAAATTCCGGTGGACTGCACCGTGTACCTGCAGAAGACAACCACACTTCAACCGGGGAATGCCCAGGACCGGCAGGGCTAGGCCCACTTAAGCCAACCCGGGAACAGTGCGTCAGCGGACCCGCTCGGCCCTGCCGAAGCGGGTCCGGGCCCCGGCGCCGATATGGATGAGGACGGGAGTCTTCCTTCCCACCACAGCGTCAAGGGCATCAACCAGCCCGGAGACTTCGGCGGCCAGAAGATGCGGCGCCACCCCCTGGCGGGGCAGCAGCCGGATCCTCAGCGTCGGGGTGCCTTTGACGTCGTAGGTGGTCACGCTGGACGAGGCGAGGTCCGGGCGGCCGGCGAGCGCCTGCTTGAGCGCCTGTTCGGCCACTCCCGCGCCGATCCGGACATCGCCGGGGACTTCCCCGGGATCATATTCGGATGCCAGGAGGTTCGACCGGCCCTTACCCTGCTGGGCCACCCAGGCAACCATCAGTCCGATCAGGACCAGCAGGACCAATGCCACCACCATCCAGAGCCAGCTTTCCGTCCGCCCGGGGAACCGGGTGGCGTTGAAGGCATCGTTCGCGGTGCTCCAGGCTGCCGCGGACCAGGAATGCCACCACGCTGCGACGGCGGGAACGGTGGCCAGCAGGACCAGCAGGAGGCCAACCGCCAGCAGTTTCAGGCCGAGCAGTGTCAGGAGGATCCGGTTCAGGGCGGTTGGTGTGCTGTTCATGCTCCCACCACCCCGGACGGTGCCACGTTAATACGGACTTCCGGTGCTGGATCGAGCGCCATCTGCTCCACTTCCTCCCGGACGGCGGCCAGGACCGAGTCTCCATCGACGGGCACGCCCGACGTGGGCCGGACGTTCACCATGACCTGGCGCTGCGAGACCACCACCATTACCTGCTCCGGCGTAACGTTTGCGGCCAGCCGAGCCCGGCGGGCCAGCGACGAAGCGATCACTTCGTCGTCAATGACGACGGCGGGACGACCGGATTCGAGCCAACCGCCGGCGAGCGTGTGCCTGGCGCGGCGTCCCGGAGCCACACCGTTGAGGAAAAAGACCAGTCCCACCATGGCAAGCACGGCGCCGATGGCACCCAGCAGGAGGGGTGAAATCCCTGCGGGAAGCACCGTCAGCCGCTCTGCGGCGACTTGGGGTTCGATCAGCCAGGGCGGCTGGCCAATGGCGTGCACCGCAGCCTCCAGCAGCCCGTACCCGGCCAGCGCCATGACCACTACAGCGGCAACGATGGCGACGCCGGCACGCGTCGAACGTGTTTCCCGGCGCACGATCCGGGCCATGTCCGGGCTCCGGCCATTGTGGCGTCCGCCCCTGCCGCCGCGGGCGTCGCTGCCCCGTGTCTCCACGCTGCTGCTCACTGCACCCGACCTCCTTCGCTGATCCTTGCCCCGCTGATCCTGATGTCCACCCGGCTCAGGCTGGCTCCGCTGAGCTCGGTCACCGTGGCCAGGATGCGGGCCTTGGCCTGCACCGTACGCTGCCAGATGGAACCGCCCACCAAGTCAATCCGCCCCGGATCCATCGCCGCCTGCAGCGGGGGGACCCTGATAGGCGTGACAAGCGACAAAGCCAGCAGCCCGTCGTCGTCCGCCCAGTCGGCACGGACGTCCTGGGCGTCAACGCCGAACTCGCGGGCCGCCGCCGCCTTGGCGAGGCTGGTCAGCGCCTGCGTGCTGATCCGGTTATGGCCGTTGAGCACCTGCCCCGGCACAGCCGGCGCCGGCGCGCTCATGACGATGAACGCCGGCCCGTGATGGCGTCAAGGACGCCGCGCAGGTCCAGCTTTCCTTCGGCGGCACGGCCCAGGAGCGCTCCGATGGCCATGAAGAGCAAAGAGACGAGGAAGCCCCAGAGGCCGAACTGCAGGGACATGAAAGCAACAAAGGCACCCATCGCGATGCCTGCCACAGTGAGATTCACAGCAATGCCTCCCTTTCCGGAGAGCCGGAGACTGCCGGCTTGACGGGCGGCGGCACGTAGACGTCGGTGACCTCCACGTTCACCTCGATGACCTGAAGCCCTACGAGTTCCTCCACGGCCCGGTAGACCGCGGCGCGGACCTGGTTGGCCAAGGAATGCAGGGGCGTGCCGTAACTGGCAACCAGGCTGATGTCGACAGCCACCTGCGTTTCGCCGACTTCCGCCCTGACCCCCGTGGCATGGTCGGTACTGCCCACGGCGTCCCGGATGGCACCCAGCGCCCGGGACGGGCCCGAACCAAGGGAATAGACACCGGGGACCGCCCTGGCGGCGATACCGGCAACCTTGGCCACGGCGGTTTCGGAAATGACGGTGCGGCCCGGCCCCGGCACCGCAGCGGGAACCGGCACGGCCCCGCGGTGGACACCCGGTGTGGGTTGTGGGTTCTGGTATTCCATCAGGCACTCCCCCTTCTTTTGTTTCCAACCCTATCCCCAGCCTGCGGTGATGTGCTGAAATCGCTCCGCGACAGGTGCAGTGGAATCGCGGTGATGTAGGTGCGGGGCGTGACAACCGTCGAGCGGGACAGTTAAAAGGCCCAGGCGGGGAGGCCCCCAAGGACATCCCCGCCTGAGCGGTGCCGCCTGGAGCAGGCGGCGGAAGCGGCAGGTGCCGCGGTCTTGTTACTTGTAGAGGCCTTCGCCGCCAATTCGCTTATTGGTAGGCAGGTAGCCGAACGGGCCCAGGCCGTTCTGGCCGAAGCTGCGGTCCACCTGGGTCACGCCGTTCTTGAAGTTGATCTTGACGGTCGGGGACAGGGATCCGCCGCGGACGCCGTTGACGTTGTCGATGAACGACTGCACCAGGCCGTTGGGCTGGACGTAGTGCGAGTATGCCTGGAACTGCCGGCCATTCTGCTGGCCCGAGATACTTCCACTCGGGTTATTGGCCGGAAGGTTGAGGTCGGTGGGTGAGCCGAGCGCCAGGCCGCTGTTGTTGACCGGCTGATAGTCGGAGCGGATGCCGTCGCCCACGAAGCCGTAGACGCCGTCGGGACCGCGCATTCCGTCCGCATACGTGAACTGGTGGCTGATTGTGTACAGGTAGTACTTGTTCTTGCCGTTCTCGTTCTGGATGAAGATCTGCGGGCGCTCAGTCTGGTCGTTGACGCAGTTGGCGGACAGGATCGGCGGCAGGAAGGACCACTTGGTGAGGTCCTTGTTGTCGGCGACGGCCAGGCCCACGTTGGCGGTCTGGTAGTGCGAACCGGTGTTCCGGACATCGGTCAGGCTTTCAGCGTGCGGATCGCCCGGCTGGTAGCCCAGGTCCTCGCCCTTGCACTGGTAGTCGCCGCGGTTTCCGGCGGTGTTGCCCTCAAAAACCATGTAGGTCTTACCCGGGTGCGCCGGGTCAGCGAAGGTGTACGGGTCGCGGAAGGCGAAGCCCGGGTTCTGGGCCTTGTTCTGGTAGAGCTTGCCGTCCGGTTCCAGCAGCTTGGTGTGCTGGAAGCCGTCGAACGTCACGCCGTTCTTGTCGGCATGGATCTTGCCCAGTGCTTTGGCGATTGCGGCGTCGGGAGCGATTCCGCCGCCACCGGCGTTGCGCTCTGCCACATCGTGGAACGTGGTGGCGGTGTAGAAGACGTTGACCTGGTTGCCCTGCATGAGGCGCGTGGAGCCGGACCATTCGGTGTTGCCGATGGACGTGTTGTCCAGGAACAGGTGTCCGCCGTAGTTCCACTTGTCCTTGGCCGGATCGGCGTTGGTCTTGCGGAAGAAGTATCCGATGCGGGCATTCCAGTGGCGCTGGTCGAAGCCATAGCCGGCGTGGCGGTCGGCAACCAGGGAGAAGATGACGTCGTAGCCCTTGTAGCTGATCTGGTTGGCGTTTTCATCCGTCAGGGACCAGGTGTCCCAGACCCAGACGTCGTCGTTCATGGCGGGGAAATCTTCAGGGATTTCCGGCATGGTGACGTCGGGGCTCATGGAGTTCTGGCCCGGTGCAACGGAGGGGTTGCTCTGCGCCATGATCTGCTTGGCGTCCGCACGGGTCCACTTTGAAGTGAAGTCCGACGCCGGGTCAACAGCCTGCTGGGTGTGCTTGGTGGGGAGGGCGAAGCCGGGCGTGGGCGACGGGAGCTGCTGGGCGGCCGGCGGGTCAGCGGGTTCGTTGGCCTGTGCCGAGGGGACGGCCAAGAAGGCCGAGGCCGCAACGGACGCCGCCAGGGCTGCGGCGGCGGTCCGCCACCGCAGCTTCCGGGGTGATTGGGGGTGCTTGTGCATTTTTGCTCTTCTCGCGGAGTTCAAACTGTTCGTGGAAGACGGGCGGATGCCCTGGTTCCCCGCACTCCGGCGGATCCCCCGGCGACACGGCAGGCGTCGTCAGGGACGCCTTTGTAACGGGGGCCGGGACTTGGGTGGAGTCCCGAAGCGGGCCCCGGCGACATCGTGGCGATGTCCGGGCCGGTGTCAACGCTAGGCAGGGCCTGGAGCACATGACAAAACGTGTGTCGGCACTCGAAAACCTAGTTCGACTCATTTGTGCAAGCGCTTACGCAATTCAAGGCGCGCGCGTGCCACAACGATTTTTCACAGTCAAATGTTTCAGATGTCTGACAAATCCATTTTGCGGTTCCCCTGTCACAGCGGAAACGGCTGCCCCGACGGGCCGGGCAGGACGAGGGTCAATAGAGTGGTTCGGCGGCAAAGACAGGTAGCGGGCACTCATGCCGCATTAACCCAGCGAATATATTTTGGGAGCAGTCGGCCAGCCAGAGGCTGGGATGGCAGACAGCAAACGCCCGTTCCGGTTTCGATCGGGCCATTCCGGGTAGGGGGTGGGCCGGCAAGCCGCTGTTCTGAATCGAGTTAATCGCATGGAACGATCAATGCAGCGCGCCCCGAAAGGCCAGCCCCTGCAAAAAGCCCCTCCACCGGCCAGGAGCCGATGGAGCATTCCCACGTTTGCGGGCCGCCAGCTCCGCGAAAAATTCAAGACCGGCCGGGCCGCTGCCACCGCGGCGGGAACAACGCTGCTCGTCCTGTCGACCTTCATCAGCACGGTGGCCCTGGCACCTGCGGCCAACGCTGCGGAACTCGTCACGGTGTCCCTGACGTTCGACGATGCACACCTGAACCAGGTAGCGGCGGCGGACTACATGAACTCCAAGGGTTTGAAGGGTACGTTCTATGTGCCATCGGGCTACTTGAATTCGGATTCTTCGCACATGAACACAGCCCAGGCCCTCGCCCTACAGACAGCCGGAAACGAGATCGGCGGGCACAGCGTCACCCACGCCGACCTGGCCTTTGCAGATACCGGCGAAGTGACCCGGCAGATCTGCAACGACCGCACCAGCCTGACGGGCCTTGGTTTCCGGGTGACGAGCTTTGCGTATCCGTATGCCTCATCGACTCCTGCCATCGAAAACATTGCCAACACCTGCGGGTACAACAGCGCGCGTGGCCTGGGTGACATCGCCAGCCACATCGCGGGAAGCGAAACATTCCCGCTGGCGGAGACCATGCCTCCGGCGGATCCGTTCCTCACCAAGGCGCCGGACCAGGCCGACAGCACCTGGACACTCCAGAACCTCAAAGACCTGACCCTCAAGGCCGAGCCGGGTGGCGGCTGGATCCAGTACACGTTCCACCACATCGGAGTGGCCACTGAACCTCTTTCCGTGACCACCGAGAACTTCCGGGCCCTCATCGACTTCCTGGCCGCTGAGCAGAGCGCCGGCCGGGTGATCGTCAAGACCGTTGACCAGGTGATTGGCGGAGCGGTGAAGACCAACGGCGCCGGACCACAGCCGCCGGCACCCCTCACCTCGGGAAACCTCATCCGTAACCCGGGGTTTGAAACGGCGGGCCCCATTGCCGGAGATGCCCCTGCGTGCTGGGTACCGGGTGGATACGGGATCAACACGTACACGTACAGCACAGTAGCTGCTGCGCATACGGGGACAGCGGCCCAGCAGCTGGTCATGTCGTCCTACCAGAGCGGGAATGCCAAGATCCTGCCGCCGCTGGACACGGGCCAGTGCACGCCGACGGTGACGCCGGGACAGAGATACACGATGTCCGGGTGGTACAACTCGACGGCCCAGACCCAGTTCGAGCTGTACTACAGGCTGGGTACGGGCAACTGGCAGTACTGGACATCGAGCCCGTTCTTTGCTTCGTCCGCGAGCTTCACCCAGGTGTCGTACACATCGCCACCCGTTCCTGCCGGTGCTACTGCCATGAGCATGTCCTTGACACTGGTCAGCACGGGAACCCTGGTGACGGACGACTACAGCCTGACAAAGGCGGTTCTTGACCCGGGCGCCTTCCAGCCCATGACGCCGGTGCGTCTGCTGGATACAAGGACGAGTGGCGGTCCCGTCGCGCCCAGGGGGACGGTTTCGTTCCAGGTGGGCGGAGCCAGCGGGATCCCGGCAAGCGTTGCAGCGGTGACCTTCAACCTGACCGTCACCAACCCCACCTCCAACGGATTCGTCACGGCGTACGCGTCAGGCACCACGCGGCCCAATGCTTCGAACCTGAACTATGACACCGGGCAAACAGTCCCGAACAGTGTCACGGTTCCGGTGGGTGCCGACGGCAAGGTCACGCTCTACAGCGAGTCGGCTGGCACGGCCAACCTGATTGCCGACGTTTCCGGCTACTACGCAGCCGGAACGGCAGTGGCGAACGGGTCGTTCAAGGCAGTGGCGCCGGCACGGTTCCTTGACACGCGGAATACGGGCACGCCCGTGGCTCCGAAGGGAACCGTTTCCTTCCAGGTTGGCGGAAACAGCGGTATTCCGGCAGGCGTTTCGGCAGTGACCTTCAACCTGACGGTCGCCAACTCGACGTCCAACGGCGTCGTCACAGCGTTTGCCTCGGGCACCAGCGTCCCCACGGCGTCGAACCTGAACTACGACAGGGGACAGATTGTCCCGAACAGGGTCACGGTTCCGGTGGGTGCCGACGGCAAGGTCTCGCTGTACAACGACTCTGCCGGCACCGCCCACCTGATCGCAGACGTATCCGGGTACTACCTGGCGGGCATCGTGAGCCTGCCCGGCATGTTCCAGGCGATTACGCCTAACCGCTTCCTGGACACCAGGAGCGGAAACCCGGTGGGTGCCAACGGGACTATCTCCGTCCAGGTTGGAAGCGTCGGCGGGGTTCCGGCAACGGCCTCGGCGACCATCTTCAACCTGACCGTCGCCAATCCGACCAGGAACGGCTTCGTCACGGCCTACCCGTCCGGCGCGTCCCTGCCGAATGCCTCCAACGTGAACTACGCCGCCGGGCAGATTGTCCCGAACAGCGTCACTGTTCCCCTGGGAGCGGACGGCAAGGTCAACCTCACCAACAGCTCAACCGGCACAACGCATCTGATCGCCGACGTCTCGGGATATTTCCTCTGACAGACGCAGGAAGCCAGCCACGCTGAGCATGTGAACTGCTCCCCGGCAAGAGGACCTGATCTCCAGGTTCAACTGCCGGGGAGCAGTCATGTGGAGGGGCATTGCCCGCTCCGGCAGCGACAGGTCAGGGACTTGTTCGCTGGTCCGGCCGTTGAAGGCTCTGATGTGCGGACAAGGCCGGGACCGACTTCCGGGCCTCCAGAAGTCCAGTTCCAAAAGTGCGGTTGAAAAGTGTGGTTAAAGAAGAAAAGCACCAGTTCCGCAGAACTGATGCTTCCCAGTGGTGGCTCCGACCGGCGTCGATCCGGTGACCTTTCGATTTTCAGTCGAACGCTCTACCAACTGAGCTACAGAGCCTAGGTGACATGTCACCATGACCGCCGAAATCTCTTCCGACAACCAGAGCGACCCTGACGGGACTTGAACCCGCGACCTCCGCCGTGACAGGGCGGCGCGCTAACCAACTGCGCTACAGGGCCTTGATTTTCTTGCTTCACAGTATCTCTACTGCTTTTTTCAAGGCTTCCAGCCTACCAGACATTTTTTGTCTGTTTGACCAGTTCCTTGCGTACCCCCAACGGGATTCGAACCCGTGCCGCCGCCGTGAAAGGGCGGTGTCCTAGGCCGCTAGACGATGGGGGCCAGAACCCGTTCGGAACAAAATAAAAGGCGTAAAGCGAGGCTTTCCGTCTTTGTCCTTTGCGTTTCTCCGAACTGGACTCAACAACTATAGGGCTTACTCTGCGATTATCCAAAATCGGCCAAAAACCCGTGCCTGAACAGGAAGAACGGGCGAAGATGGACTTATGGATGCCGTCGCAGCGCTCAACGAGATCGCCTTCTGGCTGGAGCGCGGACGCGCTGCCACCTTCAAAGTCCAGGCGTTCCGCAAGGCCGCTGCCGCCATCAGCGCCCTGCCACCGGACGAAGTGGCCGCGCGGGCGCGGAACGGCCGGCTGAAGTCAATGAAGGGCATAGGTGACAGGACTTTCCAGGTGATCCAGCAGGCGGTGGACGGATCCGTCCCGGACTACCTCGCTGACCTCCGCGAGAAAGGCGCGCAGCCACTGGCCGTCGGCGGAGCCGCCGTCCGAAAAGCCTTGCGCGGCGACCTGCACAGCCACAGCGAATGGTCCGACGGCGGCTCCCCCATTGAAGTGATGGTTGCCGCCGCGGAGGTTCTGGGCCGGGAGTACCTGGCCCTGACCGACCACTCCCCCAACCTGACCATCGCCAACGGCCTTTCCGCCGAACGCCTGGCGAAGCAGCTCGACGTGGTGGCCGCCATCAACGACGGCAGTAAGGACGGTGGTGCGCACGACGGCACGGTCCGGCTGCTGACGGGCATCGAAGTGGACATCCTGGAATCCGGTGAGCTGGACCAGGACCCGGAACTGTTGGACCGGCTGGACATCGTGGTGGCCAGCGTCCACTCGAAGCTCCGGGCAGACCGTAAAACCATGACCGCGCGGATGCTCGGCGGCATCCTGGCGCCGCACAGCAACATCCTGGGCCACTGCACGGGCCGGCTGGTGGAAGGCTCGCGCGGCACCCGCCCCCAGTCCGAATTCGATGCCAAGGAAATATTCGCCGCCTGCGCCGAGAACAACGTTGCCGTCGAGATCAACTCCCGGCCAGAGCGGCAGGACCCGCCGGATGATCTGATCAAGCTGGCCGTGGAAGCAGGCTGCCTGTTCTCCATCGACAGCGACGCGCACGCGCCCGGGCAGCTGGATTTCCTCCAGTACGGGGCCGAGCGGGCCGAACGCAATGACGTGCCGCTGGAGCGGATCATCACCACCTGGCCGGTGGACAGGCTCCTTGACTGGGCGGCCACCTAAAGCCCTGCCAGTCCCCCTGACGTCGGCGGCGGTGGCGTGCTGCGGTTATTTGACGGCGTCGGCGAGTTTCTGCCGGAATTCGGCTTTGGTGGTGAGCGTCAGTTTCTCCCCGTTGAGGAAGAAGGTGGGCGTCCCGTGGACGCCCAACGCCTCGCCGTCGGCAATGTCCGCCAGGACGCGCTCTTCGGTTTCCTGGTCAGCCACGGCTGCATCGAACTGCGCCAGGTCCAATCCGAGTTCCTCCGCGTACGTGCGGAACAAGGGGGCCTGTGACTGTTGCTGGCCGGCCCACTGCGGCTGGGCGTCGAACAACCTGTTGGCCATTTCCTGGTACTTGCCCTGCTGGCTTGCCGCCTCGGCAGCGAGTGCCGCCTGGCCGGAGTTGGCGTGGGCCGCCAGCGGGAAGTGCCTGTTCACGAAGGTAATCCTGTCGCCAAACTCGGCTTTGAGTTCCTCCACCACGGGATGGATGGACCCGCACGCGGGGCATTCGAAATCCAGGAACTCCACCAACTGCGCTTTTTCCACGGCCGGCGCGGTGAGGCGGTAGCTGTTCTCCCGGACGAGCTGTTCGGACCCCGATCCCGGCGCGGGCGGAGCCGCATTTTGCTCCTTGTTAGCGGCGAACACGGCGTACCAGGCCACTCCACCGATGACGGCGGCTGCCAGCACAATCCAGATCACTGTCCTGACGAGGCGTGCGGTATCACGGGGTGGGGCAGGGCTTGAGACCATGTTTCGCATCCTAGCCGAGGCAGGGAGTGGCCCCGCCCCACGCCCAGCTCCACTTTGGCAGGAAGTTGGCCAGACGTGGCCGATTTCCGCCAGCCCGGGCCCGGCCTGCGCGACTAGATTGGGCTCATGCCTTCCACTACCCCTGTCAGCAGTCCCGCTTCGGCGTCATCGGCGGCCGCCCCCGTCAAGGCACTGGGCATCGCTGCCATGGCCGTCACCGTGGTCCTGTGGGCTTCGGCGTTCGTGGGTATCCGCGCCATCGGCCCGCACTTCTCCCCCGGCTCCCTGACGCTGGGCAGGCTGGCGATTGCCGCCGTCGTGCTCGCCGCCGTGGCGCTGCCGAAAATACTGAAGACCCGCCTCGTGCCGCGGGGCCGCGAGTGGTGGCCCATCCTGGCGTACGGGGTCATGTGGTTCGGTGGTTACAACGTGGCGCTGAACGCTGCCGAGCATGTCCTCGACGCAGGTACCAGCGCCTTGCTCATCAACGTCAATCCCATCCTGGTGGCCATCATGGCAGGCATCTTCCTCAAGGAAGGCTTTCCGCGCTGGTTGCTCATCGGCAGCACCATCGCCTTCGCCGGCGTCGCCCTCATCGCGCTGGGGTCCGGTGCACCCGGCCGGCCAGGGGAAAGCGCGACGACGGACATGGCCGGCGTGCTCCTCTGCCTCCTTGCCGCGGTGCTCGCCGCAGTCAGCGTCATCATCCAGAAGCCGGTGCTGCGGAAGTTTCCCGCGGCCCAGGCCACGTGGTTCGGCATCCTGGTGGGCGCGGTATGCTGCCTCCCCTTCGCCGGGCAGCTGGTGTCCGAGGTGCAGGCCGCACCGCCCGCGGCAACCGCGGGGCTGGTGTACCTGGGGATCTTTCCCACAGCAATCGCCTTCACCACCTGGGCCTATGCGTTGTCGCTGGTGGACGCCGGAAAGCTGGCGGCCACCACCTACCTGGTTCCGGGAACGACGGTGCTGATTTCGTGGCTCCTGCTGGGTGAGATCCCCACGGCCTGGGGCCTGGTGGGCGGGCTGGTGTGCCTGGTGGGCGTCAGCCTGACGCGCCGCCGGACCCGCACCCGCCGCGGCGGTGCCGGTGAGGCTGCCCGCGGCGGCGCCAGTGGGGCTGCCGGGGGTGTTTCATCACAAAATCCCGCCGTCCCGGGGGACAATCGCGACTAAAGTCGAGGTATGCCTGCAAGCCTTCCGCCCGGTCTCCCCATCATCCCGGAGGGCCCGCACGAACCGCGGGGTTTCACCATGTCCCCGGACGAGTTCGAGGCCGCCGTCTCCGACGCCCTGGACAGCATCCCAACGAAGCTGGCGCGGGCCATGGACAATGTGGCCGTCTTCATTGATGACGACTACGAACCGCACCCGGGAGAAGACCCGGACACCGTGCTGCTGGGCCTGTATGAGGGCGTGCCCCTGACTGAACGGGATTCCTGGTGGGACGCCGGATCACTGCCCGACCGGATCACGATATTCCGAGAACCCATTCTCGAAATCTGTGATTCGCGCGAGGATGTCATCCACGAGGTGGCAGTGACGGTGGTCCACGAGATCGCGCACCATTTCGGCATTTCGGACGAGCGGCTGCACGAGCTCGGCTGGGGCTAGCCTTGTAGGCATGGGACACGACCACAGCCACACGCACGGAATCACCGCCACCGGGCGGCACCGCAAACGGCTGGTGGCCGTCCTGGCGATTACGCTGAGCGTGGTGCTGATCCAGGTGGCGGGCGCCTTCCTGTCCGGATCACTCGCCCTGCTGGCGGACGCAGGCCACATGCTGTCCGATGCCGCTGGCGTCACGATCGCCCTCCTGGCCGCCTGGATAGCGGGCAGGCCCGCCAGCGACCAGCGGACCTACGGGTATCAGCGCGCCGAAGTCCTTGCCGCCCTGGCCAACGCGCTGATCCTGATTGTCATCTCTGTGGTGATCTTCACCGAGGCCATCCGCAGGATCGGATCCGTGCCTGAAGTCCACACCGACATCATGCTCTTCGCCGCCATCCTCGGCGCCGTGGCCAACCTGGTCTCGCTGCTGATCCTCCGCGGCGCCCATCAGGAAAGTCTCAACGTCCGCGGCGCCTACCTGGAAGTCCTGGGGGACCTGCTGGGCTCCTTCGCCGTGATCATTGCGGCCGTGGTCATCATTTTCACCGGCTACCAGGCGGCGGATACGATCGCCTCGGTCGTGATCGCCCTGATGATCCTGCCGCGGGCCTGGAGCCTGCTCCGGGACGTGGTGGACGTGCTGCTGGAGGCCAGCCCCAAGGGTGTGGAAGTGCAGATGATCCGCGAACACATCCTTTCGGTGGACGGCGTCACTGACGTACACGACATCCACATCTGGACCATCACCTCCGGAGTGCCGGTCTTTTCGGCCCATGTGGTGGTGGAGGACGGCGTCCTCAATGCCCGGGGCGCCGACCAGCTGCTGGACAAGCTTGTCACCTGCCTGGGCTCCCACTTTGACACCGACCACTGCACCTTCCAGCTTGAGCCGGCCAGCCACTCCGAACACGAGGAACGCCAGCACGCCTGACAACACGCCACAAAACCTGCGGCCGTAATGACACTGTTGTGATTAGTGTTATTGATGTGACAGTTGTTGCTTCTGTGCAACGGGTGACGTAACCTCGGACTGCTGGCGAGCAGCCGAGGCGTACCTCCGTGTCACCACCAGGACCTCACTCCCAGCCCCAACTGCTGCGAGGTTCCAGTCCATGCCGAGGTTTCTGCCTACATCGCTTTTGCCCGGCCTTCGGGCTGCGTCCGGCCGGAAAACGGCAGCGCTGTGCGCCGCCGTCGTACTTCTGGGATCCATAGGCCTTCCCGCAGCAGCCGCCCCGGGCGCGCACCTTCCCGCCGCGCCGGCTCCGGCTTCGCCCGCCCTTCCCTCCCCTGAGGACATTGCTGCTGCGAAGGCCAGCGAAGCGGCAACAGCAGACCAGGTCGCCGCGATCGAACGCATCCTTGGGGACGCCTCGGACGCCCAGCAGGCGGCTTTTGCTGTGGCAATGCAGGCAAACAACTCCTACAGCGAAGCCCTGGTGGAGCTGCAGCAGCGGTCGGAGGCCGCGTCCGTGGCCGCTGCCCGCGCAACAGCAGCGCAAGCGGAGCAGGACAAGACCCGCAAGCAGGTGGGACAGCTGGCCGGTGACCTCTACCGGAACGGCGGCCTGAACCCAACGCTCGGGACCCTGGTCAGCGGCACCGGCGAAAGCCTGCAGCAGGCCGCAACGCTTCAGGCGCTGTCGGCCGGCCGCAGCCGCGCCTTCGAGGCGGCCGACGCTGCCGCCACCGCATCGCAAACCCTGACGGCTGCGGCAGGAGACGCCACAAAGGCAGCGGATGAAGCGGCCCGGACCGCCGAAGCACGGAAAACCGGCGCCGAGCAGGCCAACGCCGCCCAGGCCGCGGCCGTGGCGGATGCCCGTGCCCGGCGGACCGTCCTGGTGGACCAGCTGGCGCAGTTGCGCAACACGACGGTGGAGCTCGAATCCGCCCGGGTGGACGGGCTCGAACGGCAGCGCGAGGAAGCGCGCCTGGCTGCCGTGACGGCCGCGGCCAACGCAGCGGCAGCCACGGCAAATTCCCAAGGCAGTGAAGCCCGGGCTGGTGAAACCGGGGCCAACCAGGGCGGATCAGCGGCCGCGACCGCAGTTGTGGCTCCAGCTGCCCCGGCGCCGGCACCTGCACCGGCCCCTGCACCGGCGGCTCCGGCCCCCGCTCCGGCTCCTGCGGCACCGGCCCCCGCTGCTCCTGTTCCCGCCCCAGCTCCGGCTCCAGCCCCCGCGCCCGCACCTGCGCCCGCTCCGGCCCCAGCCCCCGCGCCCGCACCAGCTCCCCCAACTACCGGCGGCGCCACTCTCGAAACAGCCATCTCCGTGGCCCTCAGCAAGGTGGGTTCGCCGTACTTCTACCAGTGGGGCGGCACGGGACCCACCGGCTTCGATTGCTCGGGGCTCGTGCAGACAGCATTCGCTGCCGCCGGGAAGTACCTGCCCCGGACCGCCAGCCAGCAGTACGCTGCCGCTCCCGTCCACGTGCCCCTCTCGCAGGCCCGCCGCGGCGACCTCCTGGTGTGGGGCTCAGGACCGGATTTCTACCATGTGGCCATCTACCTGGGGAACGGCCAGGTGGTGCAGGCACTCAACCCGCAGGAGGGAATCGGCGTCACCCAGCTCAGTTCCATGGCCGGGATGCAGCTGCACCCCTACGCGGCGAGGTACTAAGCACCCATGCCGGGGCGTCACCCGGTCAGCTGAGGACGTCCTTGGTGGTGAACCGGGCGTAGGCGAGCGCACCGAACACGGCAATGTAGCCGGCCTGCAGCAGCGCGTTGCTGCCGAATGAATCCCAGAGGACCGGCTGCCGGAGCATGTCGCCAAAGCCCAGCCAGTAGTGGCTGAACAGCCACGGGTGCAGCCACTCCAGCTGCGGCAACTGGTCCGCTATCTGCGACACCACGGAAACCACTACCGTGGCCGCCATGGCCCCTACCGGAACCACCGTCAACGTGGACAGGAACAGGCCGATGGCCGACAACCCGGCCAGGGACACCGCCATGTACGCCGCGATCAGCAGCATCCGCACCGCGGCCTCCGCCGGCTGGATCACATCACCGGACAGCAGGGTGACAGGCCCCGCCGGGAACAGGGCGGCCCCGACCGCGGCACCGGCCAGCGCCACGGTCAGGGGCGCCACGATGCAGAACGCGAGCGCCGCCGCGTACTTGACCAGCAGCAGCCGCACGCGCCCTGCGGGAGCCACCAGCAGGTACCGCAGCGTGCCCATGTTCGCTTCGCCGGCAATGGTGTCGCCCGCCACGACGCCAACGGTAAGCGGCAGGAACAATGGCACGGAGACCAGCATGGCGGTGAAGGCAACGAAGAGCCCATTTTGCGTGATGCGGTCCAGGAATGCCGGGCCCCGGCCGGAAGGGACTCCGGAGGAGAGCCGCACGGCCACCGCGATCAGGATGGGAATTGCTGCCAGGGCCAGGAGGAGGGCCCACGTGCGCCGGCGCCCAAACAGGACCTTCAGTTCGGACTGCATCAATGAGAGCCCGGACCAGCGCGGCACGGCCTCTTTCTGTGTTCGGGCCGAACCGGGGATGTCCGCCGGGATGCTACTGGGCAACGTCGAACCCCTCCCCTGTCAGTGCGACAAAACGGTCTTCCAGGCTTTCGCGTTCGACGGCGAATCCCCGGACCCGGACCCCGGCCGCCACCAGCTGCGCCACGATGTCCTCCGCAAGGATTTCCCCGGACCGGGCCTGCGGGGATCCGTCAATCCGCGGTGAGGAGGCACCGGAGGCAGGCATCAGGGCCGCCAGCAGGGTCTCCCCTCCGGGCTGGGCATCGCCGGCCTTGCAGTCCAACCCAAGGCCTGCCAGCACGTCCCGCGCCTGTGCTCCGTCCGGCGTGAGGAGGCGGACCCTGGCGCTGCCGGCCCGGCGGAGTTCGGCGAGCGAGCCCTGGGCCACCAGCTTCCCGGTGCTCATGACGGCGGCATGCGTGCACATCTGGTCTACCTCGGCCAGCAGGTGGCTGGAGACGAAGACAGTGGTGCCGCTGTTCGCCAGGGAGCGGACCAGGTGCCGGACTTCCCGGGTGCCCTGCGGGTCCAGCCCGTTGGTGGGTTCGTCCAGCACCAGCAGGTCCCGGTGCGACAGCAGTGCGTTCGCAATACCCAGGCGTTGCTTCATGCCCAGCGAATAAGCGTGCACCCGTTTGCTGGCAGCATGGGCCAGGCCCACCTGGTCGAGTGCGCGGTCCACCCGCGCCCGGCGCGTTGCCGGCACCGTGTGCCGCGTGGCAGCGTCCAGCCGGTGCAGGTTCGCGGCCCCGGACAGGAACGGGTAGAACGCCGGCCCTTCCACGAGCGCCCCCACCCGTGGCAGCACCTCGTGGAACCGGCCCGGCATCTCCATGCCCAGGAGGTTCACCGTCCCGGCAGAGGCCGCCGCAAGGCCCAGCAACATGCGGATGGTGGTGGTCTTCCCGGATCCGTTGGGTCCCAGGAAGCCGAATACGGAGCCGGGCGGCACTGCAAGGTCCACACCGTCCACGGCCACTTGGCGGCCGAACTTCTTGGTCAGCCCATGCGTCTCAATGGTCAGCCCGTAGCTTCTTTCCGGGTCGCGAGGGCCCGGGTTCACGGGGCCGCCGAAGCGGCGGCCTGCAGCCTGTCCGGCGGCACCATGGCCGCGAAAACGCGGCCGTCATCGGTGATGAGCACGTTGAGCAGCGCCGTGGACACAAGCCGCCCGCCGGGAACGACGACGGCGGCCTGGGCCAGCAACGGATCCTCCAGGAAGGAATTGGCGGCCGGTGCGCCCGCTGCCGCGGCAGGCAGCCGCAGTATGGTTTCCCAGCCCTGCCCGGTGACGGCCGGATGCCCAGGGCCCATGCCGTCGCCGGCATGGTCACCAAAGTTGTGTTCGCCGGGGGTCTGATCGCCGGAGATGTGACCGCCGTAGGTCCTCTGCCCGGGGTCAGGCACCTGCAGTTCCTTCACGGTGCTGCCCGGGGGCGGGGAGAACGTGAACAGGGAATCGTCCGGCGTGCCCAGGGACAAGGCGGTGAACCCCAGGCGGAAGGAAGGCGTTCCGGCGCCGCGCGCTGTGACCTGGACGGCGAGGGGCATTCCGGTTTCACCGTCCACGGCGATGGCCACCTGGCCCACCAGGGTGGCTTCGGACCGGGGTTCAAGCAGCAGGTTGTAGGCCGCCCGCCCGGCTACTTCCACGTCGGCTCCCACTGTCACGGCAGTGGTGGGGTCCACTTTCTCCAGCAACTGCCGGGCGAGGTCCTCCGGCGTCGGCATCATGGATTCCGACGGTGAACCGGACTGCGCGAGGGCAGCGGGATCTTCGCCCTGTGCCGGTGGAGCGGAGAGCGGCAGGTCGGCGGCGTGGGCCGGCAGGGTCAGGTGGGCGGCCGAGTTGTCCTTGGAGGAGTAGAACCAGACGTCGCTGTCCCGGCGGACGATATCGCGCTCGGCAAGCCTGTCCACCACTTGGATGCGGGCTTTGGTGGTGCCGTCCTTGTAGACGCGGGCGGTGTGCTGTCCGGAAAGGAATTCGACCACGGACGCGGCACCGCCTGCGGACGCGGGGTCGGAGGAAGCACCTGTGGAGGGCAGGGCGGGCAACCCAAGGTCCGAGGACTGCTCAATGGTTCCGGAGAAGGCCTGGGTGTGGTGCGCGGCCGCCAGGGCCAGCACCTCTGCGGGCGTCTTTTGCGGGAGCGGGTCACCGGCGTTTGCAGGCAGGGTCCCTGCGAGCGCGGCGGCGGCGATCACCACCGGCGCTGCGAGGGCAGGCAACCATCGCGGCCAGTTGCGGCCGCTGCGGCGGTTGCCGTGCAGTTGGAACGTTGAGTCGGTGCCCGTGGCGGATCCCGTGGTCTCGGTGCCCATAGCTCAAGGTTACGCCTGTCCGCGTCCCGCCACACGGGCTATCCGGGCCTGCTCCGGGAACGGACGCCACCGGCGCTGTACTGCGACGGAACCGGGCGGGAAGACTACGCGGGAACGATGGTTCCAGCGCCGCCGTCCACCGTGATTTCCTGCCCGGTCGAAATCCTGCCGGTGGCGTCCGGCACCCCCACTACCGCTGGGATCCCGTATTCGCGGGCCACCACGGCACCGTGCGAATTGGCGCCCCCCATTTCCATCACCAGCCCTCCCGCGGTGAGGAACAGCGGGGTCCACCCGGGATCGGTGGACGGCGCCACCAGGATCTCGCCCGGCTCGAGGTGCGCCCCCACAGGATCCAGGATGACCCTGGCAACTCCAGTGACCGTCCCGGCGGAGGCCGGGCTGCCGGTCAAGGTGCCTTCGGTGATGCCGGCTGCAGCCGTTTGTGCCGCCTCCGGCTCGGTCCCGTCGGTGAGCAGCACCCGGGGGATGTGCCGCCGCCCAAGCTCCCTGCCATAGTCAGCCCGGCGCTCCGCCACCAGTGCGCGCAGCCGGTCCCCCGTCTGGCTGGCGCCGGGGCCTGCGGGCCCAGCTCCGGTTGCCGTGTCCAGGGCCTCGCTGACCTCAGCGAAGTCGAGGAAGAAGATGTCCTCAGCCTGGTCAAGGGTGCCTGCCGCTTCAAGGTCCGCCCCCACATGCTGCAGCTGCCGGCGTACCTCTGCCAGTCCGAGCACCAGTTGGTATTTGGGCAGTTCCCGGAGCCCCGCGAATAGCCGGGCCCTGCGCAGGGCGGCGCGGACCAGGGCTCCCCGGATCCGCCCCTTGGTGGCTGCTTCGGCAGCCAGCCGCTCCACCTGGGCCTCGGCAGCTTCGACGGCGCTGCTGAACTGGACGTCTGGTGCGAGGTCCGGGTCCTCCAGCCGGAGGTAGTTCGCCAGGACCCCGAGGATGTGGGCGGGGTCGTCGGACCAGCGGGGCATGCCGACGTCGATCTCGGCAACGGCGCGGTGCCCGTACCTGTCGAGGAACCGGCTGAGCCCGGCCTCCAGCCGTGGCGGAAGGCCGCTTTCCCGGTGGGCCGCTGCCAGCGCCGCCGTGCCCTTCCCTGCCAGGAATGCACGCGACCCAGGATCGTCCCGGATGGCCGCAGCCAGCCGCCAGAGCTCCAGGTCCATGTCCGTGGTGACGTTGTTGGGCAGCCCGCGGAGCACGCCCTGGAGGTCATCCCATCGGTTTCCGCCGAGCAGCTTGCCCGCCACTCCCAGCATGCCGAACCCCAGGGCCGCGAGGGGCAGGATGGCGGGAACAATGGTGAACAGCCGCCGCTGCAGGAGGCCCTCGGCATGCGCCAACCGGTCCCTGGCTGAGGGCCCGCCCCCTACTTGCGACGTGGCCCCCAGGTCGAGTTCGAGGGCGGTTTCGAAGTCCCGGGTGAACCGGTCAAGGCGCCGGAGCGCGGCCTGCGGGCGGAAGATCCCGCGGAGGACTCCTTCGGGCACACCGGCACGGGCTGCGGCGGGCAGGACGCGGCGCAGCAGCGGCAGTGGCGTCCGCAGCGTGATGGCGAACGAGGGGTCGTCGAAGAGCCGCCGCATCACCGCCGCGGAGCGGGCTTCCATGACGTCAAACACCCGGGGAAGGATTGCCCGGCCTACGGTGCTGCGGATGGGGGTAGTGAAGTCGATGAAGATCCGCTGCCCGGCATCGGCGTACGCCGGCGGTCCCTCGCGGGGGTCTGTGACGGGAATTTTCGCTGTCCGTGCCACGGCCGAAGCGATCTGCCGGATGGCGGCCCGGCCCATCGGAGTGATGGGCCGGGTCAGGCCCTGGGCGAGGCTGAAGCAAAGGTACGCCCGGGTCCCGGGCGCACCGTCCCGGCGGCGGGGGACGGGGTACAGGGTGGTGATGGGCCGGGACTGGGTGAGCCACAGCGCGCCGCCGCGGCTGATGGCCCACTCGAGGTCCTGCGGCGCCCCGAAATGCTGCTCCGCTTTCAGGCCAAGCCGCGCCAGATCCACGGCTTGCCGGTCGGTGAGGCAGAAGCCAGCGTGGTCCGTGGCGTCCACAGTGTGGGTGCCGCCGCCGGGCACGGCGAGGACGGCGATCTTCTTGTCGCCTTGCCGCCGCTCCAGGACGCGACCCGCCGCCGGGTCCACCACAAAGTGGTCCGGATTGACTGCGCCGGACACCACGGCTTCCCCCAGGCCCGGGCTGGCATCGATGACGGCCTCGTTCCGGCGGCCCGTTATGGGGTTGGCGGTGAAAAGAACCCCGGCCGTCTCCACGTCCGCCATCCGCTGCACCACCACCGCCAGGGCCACCTCGGCAGGATCGATCCCCAGGCTTGCCCGATAGGTGGTTGCCCGGTCGGTCCACAGCGACGCCCAGCACTTCCGGACGGCTTCCAGCACAGCCGCGGCCCCAACGACATTCAAGTAGGTGTCCTGCTGCCCGGCGAAACTGGCAAAAGGCAGGTCTTCAGCGGTGGCTGACGAGCGGACGGCCACCGGCACGTCCGGCCCCATCTGCCCGTAGGCGCGTTCGACGGCGGCGCTCACCTCCGGCGGCAGCATGGCGGACACGACGGCGGCACGGGCCTTCGCGGCCAAGGCGGGAATATCAAGTGCGGGATTATCCAGTGTGGAAGTTTCCGGGGCGGGAATGCCGTTGGCGGGAGTTTCCGGGGCTGCGCTGTCCGGTTGACCGGCCCCGCCCTGCGCCGTCCGCAGGGCCGCGTGGACGGCTGCCAGTTCCGGATTTACCGCGTCCGGAGCCCCGGTCACCAGCCGGTAAGCGTCCGTGGTGAGGCAGAAGCCCTCCGGTACGGGGAGCCCGGCGGACAGCAGTTCGCCCAGGTTGGCGGCCTTGCCACCTACCTGCGCGAGCATTCCGGCGCTGAGGCGGCGCAGGTCCACCACCAGGTCCGCGCCGGACGCGGCAGGGGGCCCGCCGCTTTGGGAAGATTCCGGATGCTGCATGATGGCGCCTCCACGTGTCCGTAGCTGACTGGCCCGGCCGCGGCGGGATCAGGCGGCGTCGGCGTCGCCCAGGATGGGTCCGAACCTGGGCCTGTCGGCCAGACGGGGATCTGCGTGGTCCGGGACTACCATGACCGGCCCCTTGGCGTGGTGCAGCACGCCGTCCGATGTGGAGCCCAGGAGCATGCCGGTGAACCCGCCGCGTCCCCGGGTGCCGACGACCACCAGTTCGACGTGCCGGCTCTCCCCCACCAGGACGTCCACGGGCGAACCATCCTTCAGCTCGCATTCGGCATCGAGGCCGGGATAGTGGCTGCGCAGCCAGGCCATGCCGGCGTCCAGCGTGACCTGGATTTCGGCAAACAGCGCCTTGCGGTCCATGGGCGCAGGCACCCAGGCCAGCGAACCGCTGTACTGGGGGACGGCGCACACCACCCGCAGCTTTGCGCCGAGGCGTTCGGCCTGGTCCGCGGCGTCCAGGACCGCAACCCGGGCCTGTTCGGAGCCGTCCACGCCCACCACCACCACGTTCTCCACGAGCTGGTGCCCGGACTTGGCCTGCTCGGCCAGGACGCGCCGGTCCTCGGTGGTTTCACCCAGCCGGTCCGAGCAGATGAGGGGCACGGTAACGGTGGGGCATTTCGCGTGCGCGGGCAGGGCGCTGCTCACGGATCCCAGCAGCCGTCCTACAAAGCCGCCACGGCCGCGGGTCCCGAAGACCAGGAGTTCGGCGGTTTCCGACATGTCCAGCAGGACGCCCGAGGCGTCGCCGTTCTCCACTGAGGCGCTGACATCGATGCCGTAGCCCGCAACCTTCTCCATGGCCTGCTTCACGATGGCTTCCGCACCCTCCCGGATGACGGAATCGTCCACCGTGGCGTATCCGCCGTCCAGGCCGGAGGCAGCAAAGATGGGCACCGAGTACGCGGTCACGATGTGCAGCGGACGACGGCGGCGCTGCGCCTCGCGCGCGGCCCAGACGAGGGCGCACTGGCCATGGTCGGAGCCGTCCACGCCCACGACGATTCCTTCGGGTGCGGCGGACGTGCCACCATCCCGCGCCGGGTCCGGATGCAACTCTTGTGCGCCCATGGGGCCGCCTCCTTGCGCTACTGCCTGATGTTCCGGCCATTCTGCCAGAAAGTGGACCCCTCTCCGTGCACCCCCGGCCGCTGCCGGAACTGTGCGGGCGAGAACCACTTCCAGTCCTCACTATTCCGCGTCCGAAGGACCATAGCAAGCCTGCTCAGGCCCGGGATCCACAGGTTATCCACAGTTTTTCCACACCCATTGGGAAAGCGTGTTCAGCCGCTGAAGAATGTTTCCGTTTGGGGCTATCCATGGGCGAATTTGTTCTGTAGTCTTCTGGACATTGTTGGTCCGGGACGCCGACAGTAACTTCCGTTCGACGGCTGCCCGGGACCACTGTGCGGCCTTGCATTTGGGGCAACGGGACCGCGCCCGCCGGCGATGACGCCAGCACCTGCAGAAATGTCGAAGGAGGGAAACAGCAGTGTCAAACATGCCTGGAAATGCCGGGACCGAACAGACCACCACCGTGATCATTGGCACCGGGCTGTCCGGACTCGCTGTGGCGGCCGAGCTGCGCCGCAGGGGTATCGACTCCATCGTGGTTGACGGCCTGGACACCTTCGGGGCCACGCCGCCAGCGGTCACCACCTCGCTCCAGCGCATTGACACGGCAGATTCCGCGACGCTCCAGGAACGCAACGAGATCCTGCGGCACCTCCGCAACTACGCCGCCAGCCACGACGTCGATATCCGCAGCACCCGGGCCGTGCAGCTGACCCAGGTAGACGGCAACCCGGAAAGCACAGCAAGCCCGCAGTGGGAAGTGCACACCCCCACCGGTGTGCTGATGGCGGACCATATTGTGCTCACCCGCTGCGCGCAGAGCCAACTGCGGCGCATGATCAATGACTTTGGCATCGCTGTTGGCCGGAACCTCGCCGCAGCCATGCGTGCCATCGGCATCTACCTGGTGGGCGTGGGAGAGCTGATCACGCCCTCGCCAAAGGAGGTGTTGCGCCAGGCAAAGACAGTGGGCCAGGCCATCTCCGCCAAGGTCAACCCGGACAGCACGGCCTTCCCGGCAACGGGAAGCCTGGCCATGCTGCCCTGCTAGCGGCCTGCCGAACGCACCGGGAGGCAGCAGCCTCCCGGCAACTGGGTTCCTATTCGCCGTCCGGTTCCTCATCGCCGCCGCCGGATAGGCGGCGCCTGGCGATCACGGCAAGTGCAACCAGCAGGCCTACCGCAACCACCGCAAAGATGACGATGCTCCACTGGAACGGCTGCCCGGAGCTTGCCGGTTCGGCAGGCGCTGTGGCTCCGGGCTGGGCGGTGCCCGCCCCCGGAACGGCGCCGCCCGGCGTCGTACTCGTACCGCCTGTGGCCGGTGCTCCGGCCCCTTCCGCCGCCGCGGCAGCAGTGAACGTGAACGTCCCCTCGATGGGGTGCGAATCGGAGCTGACCACCCGCCACGCCACTGTGTACCCACCGGCCGGGCCGCCCGGCCGCAGCTTCTGCGACGCCACGTTGTCCACGATCTCCACCGCACCGTCAGCCCATTCGGCGCCTGCGGCATCCTTGACCGAGATTGACGCCCCGATGCCCAGCGGCTTGTTGTTGAAGGTCACCGAAACCTTCCCGGGTGGCACCGGGACTGACGCGCCCTGGGCCGGGCTGCTGGATTCTGCGGCGTCGTGGGCGGCTGCCGGACCGGCCAGGCCCAGCGAAGCGGCCAGGACGGCAGCTCCCAGCAGAAGGGCGCGGAAATGGCGGAAGGGACGCATGGTGCACTGCTCCTTGTGTTGGCTTCCTTACAGACTAGGTGAAATTGGCGGCCGTCCCGCCGCCTCCCCAATAGGATGCAGGTATCCCCACATCATTCCCCCGGAGGACTAATGCTTAAGCAAGGCTCTGCCCTGGACCGGTATTTCAAGATCACCGAACGCGGTTCCAACCTCTCCCGCGAGATCCGCGGCGGGTTCGCCACCTTCTTCGCCATGAGCTACATCGTGGTGCTGAACCCGCTCATCCTTTCCGGGGCGGACTCCAGCGGCAACACCCTCGGGTTCACCGCCGTGGCCGCGGTAACGGCCTTCGTGGCGGGCATCCTGACCATCCTGATGGGGGCGTGGGCCAAGCACCCGTTCGCCCTGGCCACCGGCCTGGGCGTCAACGCGTTCGTGGCGGTCACCGTCGCCACCAACCCCGGGCTGACGTGGCCGGACATGATGGGCCTGGTGGTGTTGTCCGGCGTGACCATGCTCATCCTGGTCCTCACGGGCTTCCGCACCGCGGTCTTCAAAGCCGTTCCGGACGGGCTCAAGACGGCGATTGTGGTGGGCATCGGCCTCTTCATCGCCCTGATCGGCCTCGTGAACGCGGGCTTCGTCCGCCGCATTCCCGACGTCGCCGGCACCACCGTCCCGGTGGGCCTGGGCTTCGACGGCAAGCTGCTCGGCTGGCCCACCGCGGTGTTCGTGTTCGGCCTGGTGCTCACCATCGCCCTGGTGGTCCGCAAGGTCAAGGGCGCCATCCTGATCGGCATCATCACCTCCACCGTGCTGGCCGTCATCCTGGAAATGACCCTGCACATCGGCCCCAGCGTGCAGCCTGACAAGCCGTTCAACCCGCAGGGCTGGTCCCTGGTTTCCCCCGCGTTCTCCGAGTGGGCCGCGCCGGACCTCTCCCTGATCGGCAAGGCCAACCCGTTCGGCGCCTTCGAGCACCTGGGCTTCGTGGCGGCCACCCTCCTGGCCTTCGTCATCCTGCTCAGCATCTTCTTCGACGCCATGGGCACCATGGTGGGCCTGGCGAACGAGGCCGGCACGGTGGACGAGCACGGCAACATTCCCGACGTCGACCGCGTCCTGCAGGTGGATGCCCTCGGCGCCATCATTGGCGGCGGCGCGTCTGTGTCCTCCAACCAGATCTACGTTGAAGCCGGCGCGGGCATCGGCGAAGGCGCCCGGACAGGCTTCGCCTCGATCGTCACCGGCCTGCTCTTCCTGGTGGCCATGTTCTTTACCCCGCTCATCAACCTTGTTCCGTTCGAGGCAGTTGCCCCCGCCCTGGTGGTGGTCGGCTTCATGATGGTGTCCCAGGTGGGCAAGATCGACTGGCAGGACTGGGGCATCGCCATCCCGGCGTTCCTGACCTTCACCTTGATGCCGTTCACCTACTCGATCGCCAACGGCCTGGGTGCCGGCTTCATCAGCTTCGTGCTGATCCGTACCGTGCAGGGCAAGGCCAAGGAAATCCATCCCCTGATGTGGGCCGTGGCCGCAGCGTTCCTGCTGTTCTTCGCCATCGGTCCCATCGAGGCCGCCCTGGGCATGCTCTAACCAGTCCCCTTCATTCGCGGAATGGCATTTCGCGGCAGTGTTTCTGTACAGACATTGCCGCGAGGTGCCATTTCGCATTGGGGGAGGTTCCGGCATTCCAGACAGGACGACGGCGGTCCTGCTCGCTTTCGCGGCGGCCATGCGGTGAGCTTGGAGCATGGCTTCCTTAACCCCCGACGTCGACACCCCGCCCAGCGCCTGGACCGGCAGGTTCGATGGCGACGGGCCGGAGCACCGGCGCTGGTGGCAGGCCGTAGAACCCTGCGCGCACGCGGCGGGCAGCGATACCAACGGCCAGGCCGGAGTCCTGGCCGACGGCCGTCCGGCGGTCCTGCTGGGGTTCTGCAGCGACGAAGGAGTCCGGCGTAACAAGGGCCGCCCGGGTGCAGCCGCCGCCCCCGCCGCGATCCGGAAAGCACTGGGCCCACTGGCTTTCCACCTGGACCGGTCAGTGCACGACGCCGGCGACGTCATGGTTCCGGGCCCCGACCTGGAAGGCGGCCAGGACCGGCTGGGCAGCGCTGTAGCGGCCCTGCTCGACGCCGGCCACCTGACAGTGGTGCTGGGCGGCGGCCACGAGACGGCGTACGCCAGCTACCTCGGCGTCAGCGCGTCCGGTGCCGTCCGGAACGGCCGCCGGCTGGGCGTCCTGAACCTCGATGCCCACTTCGACCTGCGCGACGAACCCGTTCCCAGTTCCGGGACCCCGTTCCTCCAGATGGCCCGCGCGGAAGCCGGCGCCGGCCGCGAATTCCGGTACGCCGTGGTGGGGATTTCCGAAGCGAACAACACCCGGGCCCTGTTCGATACCGCGGACCGTCTGGGGGTCCGCTACCTGCTGGACGAGGACTGCGAAGCGGACCGGGTGGAGGCATTCGTGGCGTCCTTCCTCGACGGCATCGATGTCCTGTACCTGACCATCGACCTGGACGTGCTTCCGGCGTCCGTGGCACCCGGCGTCAGCGCACCCGCAGCCTACGGCGTTCCGTTGCCGGTCATCAGCGCGGTATGCCGGCAGGTTGCCCGGAGCGGGAAGCTCCTGCACTGCGATGTGGCGGAACTCAACCCGGAGTTCGACCTTGACCACCGCACCGCCCGCGTTGCAGCGCGGCTGGTGGACACGCTGCTCCGCTGACCGGCCGTCCCGCCGGGCCGCGTTCCAAGACCGGGTTCGGGATCAGGCCTTGGGCAGGTACCTGCGTTCCGGCCGCCCCACCCCGTATTTCAACCGGACTTCCAACAGCCCTTCGTCGTGCAGGTACTCCAGGTAGCGGCGCGCGCTCACCCTTGACGTGCCCAACTGTTCGGCTACCTCGGCAGCCGACAGGTCGCCGTCGGCCCCTTTCAAGGCGCCTTCAACCAACCGCAAGGTCTCCACGCTGCACCCCTTGGGCAGCGGCCGCTGGGCGGCAGCGCTGTCCAGGCCGAAGACCTTGTTGACGTCCGACTGCTCGGCCACGTCCTTGGACGAATCGAGGCCGTGGTAGGCGCTGCGGTAGTGGTCGAGCCGTTCCTGCAGGTCAGCCTGGGAGAAGGGTTTGATGAGGTAGTGCACGATCCCGCCGCGCAGCGCTTTGCGCACCGTTTCGACCTCGCGGGCGGCGCTGATCACCAGCACATCGAGCTCCGGCGCCACCTCCCGCAACCGGTGCATCAGGTCCAGGCCGTTGATGTCCGGAAGGTGGATGTCGAGCAGCACCAGGTCCGGCTGGAGGCGTTGGGTCTCGACGACGGCCTGGGCACCGGTGTGCGCGGCGCCCACCACGGTGAACCCCGCGGTGCGCTGGATGAAGCCGGCGTGGACTTTGGCCACCATGAAGTCGTCGTCGACGATCAGGACCTTGATCATGCGTGTGCACCTCTGTTGAAGCGGGCGGTGAAGACCGCCCCGTTGTCGTTGGCTACCGACAGGTCCCCGCCGGACCGGCGGCACACCACGCGGGAGAGGGCCAGGCCGAAGCCGCGGCCGCCTTCCCGCCGGGCATCCTTGGTGGTGAAGCCCTGCCGGAAGATGTGGTCCGCAGCGTCGGCGGGAACCCCGTGCCCGTTGTCCCGGACCGTGACGACTACCTGATCCGCCCCGTCTTCCACCAGCACCCGGACGGTTGCCTGCGGGAGCCCGGAGACGGCGTCGAACGCGTTGTCCACCAGGTTCCCCGCCACGGTCACCAGGTCCCGGGACAGTTCCTCGTCCACGGGCAGCAAGGACGACGCCGGATCCAGCTGGAGGGCGACGCCCCGCTCGGTGGCGAGGCTGGACTTAGCGATGAGCAGCGCGGCCAGGGCGGGGTCCTTGATCCTGCCCGTCACCTCGTCGCTGAGCCGGGTCCGTTCCACGGTTGCCCCGTTGACGAACTGGACCACGGAATCGTAATCGCCAATCTGGATCAGCCCCGAGATGACGTGCAGCTGGTTGGCGAACTCGTGCGCCTGCGCGCGGAGGGTGTCCGTGGCGGTCCGGGTGGCCCCCAGTTCCCGCTCGAGCGAGGACAGCTCCGTCCGGTCACGCAGGGTGGTGACCGATCCGATCCCACGGCCCCGCGACTGGATGGGGACCCGGTTCAGGACCACCAGCCGCTCCCCCACCAGCACCAGCTGGTCCGGGTCCGGCTGGTCCCGGGTGAGCACAATCTTCAGTGCCGGGTCCACCGGAAGGGACGCCAGTTTCCTGCCCACGCAGTCCGCGGGCAGGCCCAGCAATTCCCTGGCGCTGTCGTTGGCCACAGTAATCCGCTCATTCGGGTCGAGCGCCACCACGCCTTCCTTCAGCCCGTGCAGCATGGCCTCGCGGTTCTCCACCAGGCCCGTGATCTCACTCGGTTCCATGCCCAGCGTCTGCCGTTTGACCCGGCGGGACAGCAGGAAGGACCCTGCCACACCGAGGACGCTGGCCACCCCCACGTAGGTCAGCAGGTTGGGGACGGCGTCGCCCAGGCGCTCCAGCGTGGTGGGATAGTTGCGGCTGATGGAGGCGATCCCGATCATCTTGCCGTCATCGTCCAGTACCGGAACGTGCGCGGACAGCACTGCCGTTCCGTTGGTGGTCAGCACCCCGGTCCAGGCCCTGCCCTCCATGACCCGGCTTTCGCCGAGGGCCAGCTGCTGTCCCAGCAGGCTGGGATCCGACGCGGTCACCACGGTCCGGTCCTTCCGGGCAAGCGCCACCTGGGAGGAGCCTGAGACGATCCGCACCGACTCGGCCACGGCCGGGAGGGCGGCACCGCCCCGCGGTTCGGCCGCCGGAAGCAGTTCGCGGACCGCAGGGTTGGCGCCGAGGGCTTCGGCCGCGGACAATGCCCGGCGGCCCTCCACACGTTCGAAAGCTGCGGCGGACTGCGCCAGCGAGATGGCCACCACGGCCACCAGCACGGCCAACACGATCAGCAACTGCAGCACCAGGTACTGCCCCGCGAGGGACATGCCTCTTCGTCGAGTCACTGTGGTTGGTCCTTTTTTGGCTTTATGCGGCCACCGTTCCGGCCACAATACGTGGGAACTATATCCCACCTGCGGCGCCACCGGAGCGCGGAAGAATGCGGAGTGGGACTTCGGAAACGTGAACGCAATGTACTTAACTTTCTCTGCGTACATAAGAGTGACCGGCATCACGGCCGGCCATAGCATCGGTTGCACCAGTCAGTCTTGCTGATCGTTTTTCATGAGAAGAGGAACCCCATGCGCCAGATCCGCGCATTGCGAATTGCCGCCGTCGCTGCCGGCATCGCCCTGATGGCCACCGGCTGCGGTGCCACCGGCAAAAGCTCCACCGGCGCCGAGAGCTCCGGCTCCGCTGCCAAGCCCGTCACCGGACTCCAGATCATGGTCCCCAACACCCCGGGCGGTGGCTACGACACCACTGCACGCGCCGCCGCGAAGGTCCTCGACGACGAGAAGATCTCCACCAACACCGAAGTCTTCAACCTTGCCGGCGCCGGCGGCACCGTGGGCCTGGCCCGCGTTGTCAACGAAAAGGGCAACGGCGACCTGACCATGCTGATGGGCCTTGGCGTGGTGGGTGCCAGCTACACCAACAAGTCCGAGTCGAAGCTGACCGAGACCACTCCGCTGGCACGGCTCATCGAAGAGCCCGGCGCCATCATGGTCAGCAAGGACTCCCCCTACAAGACCATCGACGACCTCGTGAAGGCCTGGAAGGCAGATCCGGGTTCCATCGCCGTGGGCGGCGGCTCCTCCCCGGGCGGCCCGGACCACCTGCTGCCCATGCAGCTGGCAGGTGCCGTGGGCATCGACGCCACCAAGGTCAACTTCGTTTCCTACGACGGCGGCGGCGACCTTCTTCCCGCGATCCTCGGCAACAAGCTTGGTTTCGCGGCTTCCGGCGCCGGCGAGTACCTGAAGCAGATCGAATCCGGCGAGGTCCGTGTACTGGCCACGAGCGGTGAGAAGCGGCTCGACGGCGTCGACGCCCCCACGCTGAAGGAATCCAACATCGACCTCGTCTTCACCAACTGGCGCGGCATCGTGGCCCCTCCGGGCATCAGCGACGAGGACAAGTCCTCCCTGATCGCGGCACTCGAGAAGATGCACGGCACCGAAGGCTGGAAGGAAGCACTGAAGACCCACGGCTGGACCGATGCGTTCATCACCGGTGACGAGTTCAAGAGCTTCCTCACCGAGCAGGACAAGCGGGTGGCAGACGTCCTCACCAAGCTTGGGTTGGCGTGACATCCCTGACCACAGGCCTTAAAGGCCGCGCCGAGCTGGGAGTCTCACTCCTGCTCGGCGCGGCCGGCGTCCTGGTCTTCCTGGACGCCAACGGCCTGGTAACCCCGTATTCGAAGTCCGACCCGGTAGGGCCCAAGACCGTTCCGTTCATCGTGGCCGGAATGCTGGTGGTTTGCGCGGTACTGCTGGCCATCAACGTCCTGCGCGGCGGCAAGGGAGAGGCCGAAGGCGGCGAGGACGTCGACCTGGAGCACCCCGCCGACTGGAAGACCATCCTGCCGCTGGCGGGCGCCTTCATCCTGAACATCCTGCTCGTTGACTGGGCCGGCTGGGTCATCTCGGGCACCGTCCTGTTTTGGGGCAGCGTCCTGGCTCTCGGGAGCCGCCACTACGTGCGGGACGGACTGATCTCCGTGGCACTGTCACTGCTGACCTTCTACGGCTTCTACCTCGGCCTGGGCATCGCACTGCCGGCCGGCCTCCTGGAAGGAATCCTCTAAATGGACGTCTGGTCCTCCCTCATGGACGGCTTTGCCACCGCCCTGACTCCCATGAATTTCATGTACGCCGTCATCGGCGTCATCCTGGGCACCGCCGTCGGCGTCCTTCCCGGCCTGGGCCCGGCCATGACCGTCGCCCTGCTGCTCCCGGTCACCTACGCCCTGGAACCCACCAGTGCCTTCATCATGTTCGCCGGCATCTACTACGGCGGCATGTACGGCGGCTCCACCACCTCGATCCTGCTCAACACCCCCGGCGAATCGTCCTCAGTGGTCACCGCCATCGAGGGCAACAAGATGGCCAAAGCGGGCCGGGCTGCGCAGGCGCTAGCGACGGCGGCCATCGGCTCGTTCGTCGCCGGCACCATTGGCACGGCGCTACTCGCTGTCTGCGCACCGATCGTGGTCAAGTTCGCCGTCAGCCTCGGCGCTCCCAGCTACTTCGCCATCATGGTGCTGGCCCTGCTGGCCGTGACGGCGGTGCTCGGTTCATCGCGGCTGCGCGGTTTCGCTTCGCTGGGCCTCGGCCTGGCCATCGGCCTGGTGGGAATGGACTCCGTCACCGGCCAGCGCCGCCTGACCTTCGGCCAGCCGCTGCTGGCGGACGGCCTGGACATCGTGGTGGTGGCAGTAGCGATCTTCGCCGTGGGCGAGGCACTGTGGGTAGCGGCGCACCTGCGCCGGACCCCGCTGCACGCGATCCCCGTGGGGCAGCCCTGGATGGGCAAGTCCGACTGGAAGCGCTCCTGGAAACCGTGGCTGCGCGGTACCGCCTTCGGGTTCCCCTTCGGTGCACTCCCTGCCGGCGGAGCCGAAATTCCCACATTCCTTTCATACGTCACGGAAAAGCGCCTCAGCAAGCACCCTGAAGAATTCGGCAAGGGGGCCATTGAAGGTGTCGCCGGTCCGGAAGCGGCCAACAACGCAGCCGCTGCCGGCACCCTGACCCCCATGCTTGCCCTGGGCCTGCCCACCAACGCCACGGCCGCCGTGATGCTGGCCGCCTTCACGTCCTATGGCATCCAGCCGGGCCCGCAGCTCTTCACCAGCCAGGGACCCCTGGTCTGGGCGCTGATCGCCAGCCTCTTCATCGGCAACTTCCTGCTGCTGATCATCAACCTGCCGCTGGCACCGATGTGGGCCAAGCTGCTGCAGCTCCCCCGCCCGTACCTGTACGCCGGCATCCTGTTCTTCGCCACGCTGGGCGCCTACTCGGTGAACCTGCAGGCCTTCGACCTGGTGCTCCTGCTGGTGCTCGGCGCACTCGGGTTCATGATGCGGCGCTTCGGGCTTCCCGTGCTGCCGCTGATCCTCGGCGTGATCCTCGGTCCGCGGATTGAAGGACAGCTCCGCAAAGCCCTGCAGCTGAGCGCAGGCGATCCTGCCGGCCTGTGGAGCGAACCGATCGCCGTCGGGATCTACGTCATCATCGGCCTGATCCTGCTGTGGCCGTTTGCCTACAAGCTCATTCGCCGCAACCGTCCGAAGAACAGCCCGCTGCTCCCGGCGAACTCCGGCGCAGCAGACTACAGCGACTGAACCGCCGAAGCGCGGTCCAAGAAACCAAAGGAGACACCATGACCATCGTGGTGGGATACGTCCCGACACCCGAAGGCGAAGCCGCCCTCACCCAGGCTATCGCCGAGGCCCGCAGGAACAGCACCACCCTGCTGGTCATCAACTCCTCCAAGGGTGACGCCCTGGTGGATAACCGCTACGCCCAGGAGCAGGAGATCCAAAGCATCGAGGACCGTCTTGCCACCCAGGGCATCGACCACGTGATCAAGCAGCCGGTCCGTGGCCACGATGCCGCAGCGGAAGTCCTCGACGCGGCCGAGGAGCACAACGCCGAGCTGATCGTGATCGGCCTGCGCCGCCGGACCCCGGTGGGCAAGCTGATCATGGGCAGCGTCTCGCAGCGGATCCTGCTGGAAGCCGACTGCCCCGTCCTGGCCGTCAAGGCGGGTTAGCCCCACCGGCGTCAGGCGCCGGCGCGGGCGGCACCGTGTCACGCACCCGCGCGGTACAGCTCCTGGCGCTGGCGGCCCAGCCCTTCCACCTCCACCTCCACCACATCCCCCGGCTGGAGGTAGGGGAAGCGGCCGCTCAGCGCCACCCCCTCCGGAGTCCCGGTGATGATCACATCACCGGGCTCCAGCCGCATGTACTGGCTGCAGTGGTGGACCAGCGTGGCCGGGCTGAAGATCAGTCCCCCCGTGTTCGAATCCTGGCGCACGTCCCCGTTGACCCAACTGCCCAGGGACAGGTTTCCGGCGTCAACATCCCCTGCCGGAACCAGCCACGGCCCCAGCGGCGTGGACCCTGGAAGCGACTTGCCTTTGGTCCACTGGCCCGCCGCTCCGGGGATCTGGTATTCGCGTTCGGAAAGGTCGTTGGCCGTGACGTATCCGGCGATGCACTCCCGGGCCTCTTCTTCGGACGTGAGGTAGCTGGCCTCCTTGCCGATCACGATGCCGAGTTCCACTTCCCAGTCGTACTTCCGGGCGTGCGGCGGAATGGGGGCAGGATCGCAGGGTCCTGTGACAGTGTTGGTTGGCTTGAGGAAGACCACGGGGATTTCCGGCGGCGCGGAGCCGGATTCGGCCGCGTGGGCGGCGTAATTCATGCCGATGCCCACCACCGAGCCCGGCCGGGCCAGCGGAGCACCAACACGAAGGTCCCCGGCATTCTCAAGGAGTGGCAGTTCCCCTGCCGCCAGGGCTTTCCGCACCCGGTCCAGGCCATCGGCGGCGAGGAATCCGCCGTCCACATCCGAGGTGAGCGGCAGCAGGCTGAAGTACCTGTCGGTGCCGTCCGCTGCGGGAACCAGTACTGCCGGCTGCTCCTCGCCGGCGTTGCCCAGGCGCATGATTTTCATGGCGGATCTCCTTTGATGGCGGGTTGCGGGCCGGGTGCTCCGTGCCCCACTCCATGGTCGCGGATTGCTGCCGTGCACCGTGAACTGGCGGTTTATGACCGGCGTTTAGAGAACAGACATCTGACATCTGGCCCGTCAACCGGTAAACTGTTGTAGCTTCAGGCAAAAAAACACAGAAAGTTCAGCACATGAGTACAGCTACCTTGGAACGCCGTCCCGCCGCTTTTGGCCTTGCCGAAGCGCCCGCGCACCGGTCCATCGACCTGGAATTCTCCAGTGCCAGTGAAGTCCACGCCGGACTGGAAGACGCAGTTGCCGAGCTGATCAGCGTCGCAGCACAGGAGGCTTCCTGCGGCATCCTGGTGACCCGCCTGTACCCCGGCCGCTACACGGTTGCGCTGGACGAGTCGGTGCCGTTCGGCCAGACGTTCGAGGCCATCGCGGCCTGACACCGCCGTTGCGGCCGCTACCGGCAGACAACCTAAAAACGCGAAAATCCCCGCCCTGCCGTGAGGCAGGACGGGGATTCCGTTTGGTCCGTTCCGTGGTGCGGGCCGTAATGCTAGCTGCGGCGCACCTGCACGCCGTCGGACTTGAGGAAGAGCTGCTTCTCCGCCGGCCCGGCAGGTACAAGCCAGAGGACGTTTCCGCTCTGGGATACTTCTTCCACCTCACCGGCGGCTACCACATGCGCATGCTTCATGATCTCGACGTGGTCGCCAACCTGGAGTGATTTCCAGTCGGATACCGCGGCGGAATGGGCATGGCGCCTCGACAGGACTGCCCCACGTGCTTTCATTTGAACTACTACCCCTTTGTATGCGTTCTGCCGTCACAGCGTCTTCGGTGTGACTTTCACTACACCTTCAGTTCTACTACACTCCGCGTGCCACCGGCCGCCGTGTCGGCCAAAATTCCAACTGATGGACGCGGAGTGCGCAGACGCTGAAGATTCTTCGGTATCAGGCCAACGTTCCGACGGCGGATTCGGCTGCCCTGAGCACGTCGCCGGAGGAAACGAGGCGGTCAGCCGCTTCGAGTTCCGGCGAAAGGAAGCGGTCCGTCCCCGGACCGTCCACCACGGTGCGCAATGCGGCCACGACGGCGGTGCCCGCCGGCCCCGGCGTGAGGGCGCCGCCGGACAGCTGCGTGCGCATGTCCAGCGCCCGGGCAGAGGTCACCAGCTCGATGGCCAGGACCCGTCGGAGGTTCTCCACAGCCTTGCGGAGCTTCCGGGCAGCGTGCCAGCCCATGGACACGTGGTCCTCCTGCATGGCGGAGCTGGGGATGGAGTCAACGGAGGCGGGCACTGCCAGCCGCTTGTTGTCAGAAACCAGGCCGGCCTGGGTGTACTGGGCGATCATCAGGCCCGAGTCCACGCCGGGGTCCGCGGCAAGGAAAGCGGGCAGACCGTGCGAACGCGCCGGGTCCAACATCCGGTCCGTGCGGCGCTCGGCGATGGAGCTGAGGTCCGCCACGGCGATGGCCAGGTAGTCCAGGACGTAGGCCACCGGCGCGCCATGGAAGTTGCCGTTGGAGCTGACCCGCCCGTCCGGCAGCACCACGGGGTTGTCGATGGCCGCGGCGAGCTCGCGGGATGCCACCAGCTCGGCGTGGTCCACGGTGTCTCGGACGGCCCCGGCCACCTGGGGTGCGCAGCGCAGCGAGTAGGCGTCCTGGACTTTGGTATCCCCCACCCGGTGGGATGCGACGATCGGGGAGTTGGAAAGGACCCGCAGCATGTTGTCTGCGCTGGCGGCCTGGCCCGGGTGCGGCCGCAGGGCTGCGTGCAGTTCGGGCAGGAACACCTGGTCTGTGCCCAGCAGCGCCTCGACGCTGAGCGCGGCGGTGATGTCCGCCGTCGTCAGCAGTTTGCGGAGGTCAGCGATGGCCATCAGCAGCATGCCCAGCATGCCCTCGGTGCCGTTGACCAGCGCCAGGCCTTCCTTCTCGGCGAGGATGACGGGCTCGATGCCGTGCTCTGCCAACAGCCCGGCGACAGGTTCCTCTCCGCGCCCGCCATAGCGGACGCCGTCGGGCCCTTCCGCCTCGCCTTCGCCCATCAGCACCAGGGCGCAATGCGAGAGGGGCGCGAGGTCGCCGGAGCAGCCGAGCGAGCCGAACTCGCGGACCACCGGCGTGATGCCGGCGTTGAGGACGTCCACCATAGTCTGCAGGACCACCGGGCGGACGCCCGTACGGCCGGATGCCAGGGTCTTGGCGCGCAGGAACATGATGCCGCGCACCACCTCCCGCTCAACGGCCGGGCCCATGCCGGCGGCGTGGCTGCGGATCAGCGACTTCTGCAGCTGGGTGCGGAGGTCGTTGGGGATGTGCCGGTTGGCCAGCGCTCCGAAGCCGGTGGAGATGCCGTAGGCCGGGATGTCGCTGGCCGCGAGGCCGTCAATGTGGGCGCGGACCCTGGCAACGGTGTCCAGGGCGTCCTGCGAGATGGTCACCTTGGCGTTGTGGCGCGCGACGGCGAGCACATCCTCAGGCGTGACGCCGGCGGATCCGAGGGTGACGGTCAGCGGTTCGTGGGTAATTGCAGTCATGGTGGTTACTTGCTCTCATTCATGGGGATGCGGACGCCGCGTTCCTTGGCGACCTCGGCGGCGCGGTCATAGCCGGCGTCGACGTGGCGGATGACGCCCATGCCGGGATCGTTGGTGAGGAGGCGTTCGAGCTTTTCCGCGGCGAGGTCGGTGCCGTCGGCCACGGAGACCTGGCCGGCGTGGATGGAGCGGCCGATGCCGACGCCGCCGCCGTGGTGGATGGACACCCAGGTGGCACCCGAGGAGGTGTTGAGGAGGGCGTTCAGCAGCGGCCAGTCGGCGATGGCGTCCGAGCCGTCGGCCATGGCTTCGGTTTCCCGGTACGGGGAGGCGACGGAGCCGGAGTCCAGGTGGTCACGGCCGATCACGATGGGAGCCTTGACCTTGCCTTCCTTGACGAGCTTGTTGAACAGCAGCCCGGCCTTGGCGCGCTCGCCGTATCCCAGCCAGCAGATGCGGGCGGGCAGGCCTTCGAACTCGACGCGCTCCTGGGCGGCATCGATCCACTTGTGGAGGTGCTTGTTCTCGGGGAAGAGTTCCTTGATGGCTTCGTCGGTGACGCGGATATCCTCCGGATCACCGGACAGTGCCACCCAGCGGAACGGGCCGAGGCCCTCGCAGAACAGGGGTCGGATGTAAGCGGGGACGAAGCCGGGGAATTCGAACGCCCGGGCGTAGCCACCCTTGCGGGCTTCATCGCGGATGGAGTTTCCGTAGTCGAAGACCTCGGCGCCGGCGTCCTGGAATTCCACCATCGCCTGCACGTGGCGCGCCATTGAGGCCTGGGCCTTCTTGGTGAACCCCTCGGGATCGGCCTCCGCCTCGGTGTGCCATTCCTCCACCGTGATGCCCTCAGGCAGGTAAGACAGGGGATCGTGGGCGCTGGTCTGGTCCGTGACGACGTCGATGGTCAACTCGCCGGCCTGGTGGCGGCGGAGCAGTTCCGGGAAGACCTCGGCGGCGTTGCCCACGTAGCCCACAGACCAGCCGCGGCGCTCTTCCTTGGCCTTTAGTACCTTGGCGATGGCGGCGTCGAGGTCTGTTTCAACCTCGTCCAGGTAGCGCTTGCCGGCGCGGCGGCGCAGGCGGGATTCGTCGACGTCGACGATCAGGCATGCGCCGTCGTTGAGGGTGACGGCCAGCGGCTGGGCGCCGCCCATCCCGCCGCAGCCGCCGGTCAGGGTCAGGGTTCCGGCGAGGGGTCCTTCGGTGGACCCTTCCTCTGCCGGCGCGGGGTGGCCGGCGGTGTCCTGCCGGGCGTCGGCAAGTTTGCGTCCGACGGCGGCGAAGGTTTCGTAAGTGCCCTGCAGGATGCCCTGCGTGCCGATGTAGATCCAGGAGCCTGCCGTCATCTGGCCGTACATCAGCAGGCCTTCGGCCTCGAGGCGGCGGAACTCGGGCCAGGTTGCCCAGTCACCCACCAGGTTGGAGTTGGCCAGCAGCACCCGCGGCGCCCATTCGTGGGTGCGGAACACGCCCACCGGCTTGCCGGACTGGACCAGGAGGGTCTCATCCTTTTCCATGGTTTCCAGGGTGCGGGTGATGGCGTCGAACGCGGCCCAGGAACGGACGGCGCGGCCCGTGCCGCCATAGACCACCAGGTCATCCGGGCGTTCTGCCACCTCGGGGTCCAGGTTGTTCATCAGCATGCGCAGCGGCGCTTCGGTCTGCCAGGACTTGGCGGTGAGCTCAGTGCCGCGGGCTGCTTTGACCGGGCGGGCACCGGTGGTGAAATCGGCGGGTGCCATGATGGCTCCTTTTCATTGTGTGTCTGGTTCTGCGGAAGTCCGGGATGGAAAAGTGCTTCTGTATCTACTAAAGCCCTTTGGGAACGGGCCTTACAGGGGTTTCGCGGGGGTGCTGTCCGGGATTCCAGACATGCCAGCCGTCGTCCGTTGCCCTATCACCTCGAGGCCCTGACAGGCGGCTTTAGGGACCCGAAGTGATGGCGCAAGTGGGGCTAGGTGGCGGGCCGTCCGTGGATGCGGACGGACAGTTCGTTGGCCACCTTTTGCACCCGGGCGGCCAGGACTGGCCAGGAGTCCGCGGCGAGTTTCTCCTCCAGGAAGGTGACAGCCACAGCGGCGGTGGGCCAGCCAAGGTGGTCGGTCACGGCTGCGGCGATGGAGCCGAAACCGGGGGTCACCTCGCCATGTTCGGTGGCGTAGCCGCGCTGCCGCACCTGGTCCAGGTGCGAGGAAAGCGCCGAGTACTTCATGATGGGCGATTCAGTTTCGTGCCTCGCGGTGAACGCGGCGGCGTTGGGGTACAGAGCGCGGACCTGGGATTTCGGGAGGGCCGCCAGGATGGCCCGGCCGCTGGCGGTGAGGTGGCTGGGAAGCCGGACGCCGACGTCGGTCACCAGCGATGGGCGGTTCTTGGCCCGCTCCTCCACGATGTACAGCACGTCTCGGCCGTGGAGGACAGCCAGGTGCGCACTCTCCCCCAACGCGTCCACCAGCGACGCCAGCAGGGGCCGGCCCAGCCGGGAAAGCGGCGCCTGCCTGGAGTACGCGGAGCTCAGCTCGAAGGCGCTGATCCCCAGGCCGTAGCGCTGCTCCTCATGCAGGTGCAGCACAAATCCGTTCGCCTCCATCACCCCCAGCAAGTGGTAGACACTGGAGCGCGGCAGGCCCAGCGACGAGGCGATCTGGGAGGCGGCCATCGGGCCGCGGCGGGAGGCCAGCAGCTTGAGGATCCGGAGCGTGTTCTCGGCAGCCGGGACCTTCGACGCCGGCCTGGCATCCTGCGCCGGCTGTTCCGCTGCCCCCGGCATCGCCTCCATGGCAACCATCCGCACTCCCTTCACCGGGATCCGGCCGTGTCCGGGATCCCATACTCAAGCATGCATCTCCATCGGGGCAGCAAAGTGGCCGTTCAGAAGCCGACTGTCTGGTATTCCGGACAAACGGGATCCGCAGGCCGGGTATTGCGTGGCCTAGGCTGGCCAGCATGACCGACTACCACCCGCGGCTCGTAGATTTATATGACCAGGACAATCCTGACGGGCCGGACCATGATTTCTACCGCGGCCTGGCCAGCGAAGTGTCTGCCCGGAACGTGGTGGATCTGGGGTGCGGCACAGGCATCCTCACTGTCACCCTTGCCTCGGCAGAACGCACTGTGGTGGGAGTTGACCCGTCAGCAGCGATGATCGGCTTCGCCCGCAACCGGCCGGGCGCTGCACACGTCGACTGGGTGGTGGGCGACAGCAGGAGCATCCCCGGGACGGGCTACGACTTCGCCATCATGACCGGAAATGTTGTCCAGGCCATTCCGGGCGATGACTGGTCCCGGACACTTCACGACCTCCGTCTGGCCATGGCAACTGGCGGAACGCTGGCCTTCGAAAGCCGGAATCCGGCGGCGCGCGCCTGGGACAACTGGGCATTTGTGGACAAACGACGGGACAGCCTGCACGGGCCATTGATCGAGCGGAGGACTGTCTCCGCACCGGAACCGGGAGTCGTGAAGCTTCAGGCGTCCACCACGTTTGCCGCCACCGGTGAACGCGTCCACGACACGCAGCTATTGGCATTCCGCGACCGCAACTCCATGGCCGATGACCTTGTCGAAGCGGGCTTCGCCGTGGAGGCAACCTACGGCGACTGGGTGCGTACGCCCTTCACGGATGACGCGCCCATCATGGTTTTCGTCTGCCGCGCTGTGTGACCCGGACGTGATGGCGCGCTGACACGGAACCGATAGGCGGACCATGTGGGTAGGGTGCCTTGCATGGATGAGAAAGAGACACTGCACCGGTACCTTCGCGTCCGGCGCGACAATCTGCTCGGTAAGCTCGATGGGCTGAGCGAGTACGACGCCCGCCGGCCGCTGACACCCACCGGCACCAACCTGCTGGGCCTGGTTAAGCACGTGGCCAGCGTGGAGCTCGACTATTTTGGCGTGGTCTTCGGCCGGCCCAGCGGGCGGCACCTGCCCTGGCTGGACGCCGACGCCCTTCCCGATGCGGACATGTGGGCAGCCGCCGACGAGTCCCTCGCGGACATCCTCGAGCTGCACCGGTTCGCCGGCGAGCACAGCGATGCCACCATCGAAGCCCTGCCGCTGGATGCAGCGGGGTCCGTGCCGTGGTGGCCGGAGGAGCGAAGCCAGGTCACGCTGCACCAGATCCTGGTGCACATGGTTGCCGAGCGGGCGCACCACCTGGGCCACGCCGACATCCTTCGCGAACTGATCGACGGGACGGCAGGCCAGCGTCCCGGCGATCCCAACCTGACGTCCCGGACCCCGGAGGAATGGGCCAGCCACCGCGCCGCCATCGAAAGTGCAGCGCGGACAGCATCGGCTGAAGGGCGAGGGTAACCGACACACAGCCGGCGCCGGGCCCAACCACCAGGGCCGCCCGGACAGTCTGAAATCAAAGACACCAAGCCTGCGTGAGGCTCATCACGGCGTCCCCGGAAGTGGTCTGCTGGTTAGCGGCTCCCCTCCCAAAGACGAGAAGGTAAGTGTATGCAACAAGCACCATCCCCAACCCGGAACGAAAGCCGCGCCGGACAGCAGACCCCGGCAGCCGCCGTCGGAAGCGTCCTGAACCGCGGGCTGAACGTCCGCCACATCCGCTTCATGGCCCTGGGTTCGGCCATCGGCACCGGCCTCTTCTATGGCTCCGCGTCCGCCATCCAGAAGGCGGGCCCCGCCGTCCTGCTGGCCTACATCATCGGCGGCGCCGCGGTCTTCATGGTGATGCGGGCGCTGGGCGAGATGGCCGTGCGGCACCCGGTATCCGGCTCCTTCGGCCAGTACGCCAGCCGCTACCGTGGCCCGCTGGCCGGCTTCGTGACCGGCTGGACGTACGTGTTCGAGATGGCGATCGTGGCCATCGCCGACGTCACGGCGTTCAGCATCTACATGGGCTTCTGGTTTCCACAGGTAGACCGCTGGATCTGGATCCTGGCCATCATCTGCTTCCTGGCCGCCCTGAACCTCCTCAGCGTCAAGGTCTTCGGCGAGCTCGAGTTCTGGTTCTCGCTGATCAAGGTGGCAGCCATCGTTGCGATGATCGCCGGCGGGGCAGCCATCATCGCCTTCGGCTTCCAGGCCGGCGGCTCCAGCGTGGCACCGGGCCTGGGCAACCTCGTTGAGCACGGCGGCCTGTTCCCCAACGGATTCGGCGGGCTCCTGGCATCCTTTGCCGTGGTGATGTTCGCCTTCGGCGGCATCGAAACCCTCGGCATCACCGCGGGCGAAGCAGCCGAGCCCAAGAAGGTCATCCCCAAGGCCGTCAACACCGTTCCCGTCCGCGTACTGCTGTTCTACGTCCTCACCCTCGGCGTACTCATGAGCCTCTTCCCCTGGAACGAGGTGGGAAGCAGCGGAAGCCCCTTCGTCCAGATCTTCAGCGGGCTGGGCATCCCGGCCGCGCCGCATATCCTGAACGCCGTGGTCATCACCGCAGCGCTTTCGGCAATCAACAGCGACATCTTCGGTGCCGGACGCATCCTCTTCGGACTCTCGCAGCAGGGCCATGCCCCCGCTGCCTTCGGCAAGGTCTCCCGGCACGGAGTTCCGTGGATGACGGTGGTGATGATGACCGCGATCCTCCTGGTGGGCGTGGTCCTGAACGCCGTCATCCCCGAGGACGTCTTCCTGGTCATCGCCTCGATCGCCACGTTCGCCACCGTGTGGGTGTGGGTCATGATCCTCGCTTCCCATGTGGCAATGAAGCGGGAAATCAAGCACGGCGGACTCCCGGCGTCGGAGTTCCCCTCGCCGTGGTGGCCGGCGGCATCGGTGCTGACCATCGCCTTCATGGCACTGGTCATCGTGGTGCTGGGCGCCTTCGAGGACACCCGGATCGCCCTCTACGTCGGCGCAGCATGGCTGGGACTGCTGGTCCTCGGCTACCGCCTGTGGGTCAAGGGTGACGGACGACGGCGGGCCCACCTCGAGGACGAAACGTCGCCGCTGCCGGTGGTGGAGCGAGCCGCGCACACCCCGGCGGATTAGGAGGGACAAAGCAGCGTCAGTGGGCTCCTTCCGGGGCTAAGATCAGGCATGGTTCCTGCCCCCAGCCTCCTGGCGTTTGCACTGGCCTCGGCGGTGCTGATCGCCGTCCCCGGCCCCAGCGTCCTGTTCGTCATCGGCCGGTCCCTGGCCCTGGGCTGGAGGGGCGGCGTCCTGACAGTGCTGGGCAATGCCTGCGGCCAGCTGCTGCAGGTGGCTGCGGTGGCGTTGGGGGTTGGGGTGCTGGTGGCTCAGTCGCTGCTGCTCTTCAGCGCAGTTAAATTCGCCGGGGCTGCCTACCTTATCTACCTGGGCGTCCAGGCCATCAGGCATCGGAAGGCCCCCGCCGGTTCCGAAGGCCGCCCAACCGCCACACGCCCGCGGCGGCTGGTGGCGGAAGGGGCGGTGGTGGGTGCCACCAATCCGAAGTCCGTAGTGTTCTTCGTGGCGGTACTCCCGCAATTCGTCGACTATCCGTCGGGAGCGATTCCCCTGCAGCTGGGGTTCCTCGGCGCGGTGTTCCTCGTCATTGCAGTGGTTTCCGACAGCCTGTGGGCCGTTGCCGCCGGAACCGCCCGGGAATGGTTCGCCAGGTCGCCGCGCCGGGTTTCCACCGTCAAGGCAACAGGCGGCGCGCTGATGATCGGCCTCGGCGGGACGCTGGCCCTGACGGGCAGCAAATCCTAGGACTCGCCCGCGGCCCCGCAGGGAAGCACAGCAAACACAGCTCACCGAACGCAACGGTGCCCGGCCCCTCGAAAGGGACCGGGCACCGTTTGCGTTGGCTAGGCCGAAGCCGCGGCGGACCGGACCGCCTCGGCGAGGGACGTCGTCGGGCGTCCGATCAGCTTCTGCAGATCGCCGGTGCTGACCAGGAGATCGCCCCGGGCGATGCCCAGGTCCGAGTCTGCCAGGATCTCCGCGAATGCCTGCGGAACACCCACCTGGGCCAGGAGGCCTGCGTATTCGCCGCTGGTCATGTTGTTGTAGCTGATGTCCGTGCCCGTGGCCGCGGTGATTTCCGCGGCGAGGTCGGCCATGCTGAAGGCGTGGTCGCCGCCAAGCTCGTACACCTTGCCGGCCTGGCCGTCGGCCACCAGCACGGCTGCGGCCGCCTGCGCGTAATCCTGCCGCGACGCACCGCTGACCTTGCCGTCACCCGCGCTGCCGGCAATGGCACCCTGCGCGAGGGTCCCGGGCAGCTGCTCCGTGTAGTTCTCCAGGTACCAGCCGTTGCGCAGCAGGGCGAACGGAACGCCTGATTCACGCAGGAGCTCCTCGGTTGCCTTGTGCTCGTCCGCCAGCTTCATGCCGGTGGTGTCGGCGTTGGCGATGCTGGTGTAGGCGAGCAGTTCCACGCCGCCCTCGGCCTTGGCGGCCTCGATGACGGTGCGGTGCTGCTCCACCCGCTGGCCCACTTCACTGCCCGAGATCAGCAGGACGCGGGTGGCACCCTTGAGGGCAGCTGCCACGGAGGCGGCGTCCGAGTAATCGACGGACACGACGCTGACGCCCTTGGCGGCGAAATCTGCCAGCTTGTCCACGGAACGTCCGGCGGCCACGATGTCACCTGCGGGAACGTTGCGCTCCAGCAGTGCTTCGAGGACGTGGCGGCCCAGGTGTCCGGTGGCTCCGGTAACGACGATGCTCATGGGTGGATCCTTTCGGGATGGTTGCTCTGTCAAAGGTCACAACCATGTCCTCAGGGGATTGCTTCCCGAAAGAGAGTACGCACTTTGAAGTAAGGTACTCACCTACCGGTAAGGTACTGCCCCAACGGTAAGCTGGTGCCATGGATGCAACCCTCCAGCCCGCTCCCCTTCCGCTCAGTTTTTCCGACGGCGTGTTCCCCGCCGGATGCCCCAGCAGGACGCTTCTGGACCACGTCACCAGCAAATGGGGCGTCCTGATCCTCATTGCCCTCTCCGAGGGATCGCAACGGTGGAGCAAACTGCGGCGCAGGGCGGAGGGCATCAGTGAGAAGATGCTGGCGCAGACCCTGAAAACCCTGGAACGGGACGGCCTGGTGAGCCGGGACGCACAGCCCGTCATCCCGCCGCGGGTGGACTACAGCCTGACGGAAAAAGGCTACGAACTCAGCGCATTGCTGGTGCCCCTGGTGGCGTGGACCTTCGATAATGCCGAGGAAATCATCAACGGCAGGACCTGAGGTAAGGCCCCGGCATGGGCTGCCAGGCAGCCCCAACAAACCGGCTCCCGTGGGCCGCCAGGCTCCGTGACCTTCCCGTGTCCTCCTCCGGGTAGTGCTGCTTTCAAACCTGAGTACCTGTTACTGGTGTGACTGGTGTGATTAGCGCATAGCTTTGGCGTAAGGTGCATGCCGGGATTACGAGGACCATCCTCTGCTGGGGAGCGTTCCGGCACCAGGCACCGCGACTGAGCGGCAGGCTGCCGCCTGGGAGTTGGTACGCATGGATACGAGTGATGTCCAGGACCTGTCCGGCATGGGCCGTCCCATCAGCCTTGGCTCGGCGGTGGCGCTGGGATGGGGCAGGGCGGTTGAGGCACTGCGCCCCCGCAGCCCCTACCGGATCGGGGATGCCGTGCTGGGGGACGACCCCTTCAACGGCAGGCACGAAGGGACAGTGGTAACGCAGGAGGGAACCACCGTTGGCGTCAAAACCGTCCGCGGGCTCTTCTTCTACGACCACCGGCAACTGCGAAGGCTGGACTGACCGCCGGAGCGGCCAGCCCAGCCTGGCATTCAGTGGTTCACGCGGTGGTTCGCGGGCAGCGGATGCCCTACTTGGCAGACCAGCCGCCGTCCATGGTGTAGCTGGCACCGGTCACCATGCCGGCATGGTCGGAGGCCAGCCATGCCACCAGGGACGCCACTTCCTCCGGCTCCACCAGGCGTTTAACGGCCGCCTCCGTGAGCATCACCTTGGCCAGCACTTCGGATTCGGGGATGCCGTGAACCGCCGCCTGGTCCGCGATCTGCTTTTCCACCAGCGGCGTCCGGACGTAGCCGGGGTTGACGCAGTTGGACGTGACACCGTGTTCCCCGCCCTCAAGCGCAGTCACCTTGCTCAGCCCCTCCAGGCCGTGCTTGGCGGATACGTACGCGCTCTTGAACGGAGAGGCGCGGAGCCCGTGCACCGAGGACAGGTTGATGATGCGGCCGAACTTGTTGGCGTACATGTGCGGCAGCGCGGCCCGGATGAGCAGGAACGGCGCCTCCAGCATCAGGGCCAGGATCCGGCGGAACTGCACCGGATCGAACTCCTCGATGGGGCTGATCCGCTGGATTCCGGCGTTGTTGACCAGGATGTCGCAGTCCAGGCTCAGGGTGGCGAGCGAGTCCACGTCCAGCAGATCCACGGCCCAGGACGTGCCTCCCACTTCGTCGGCGAGGGAGGCAGCCGCTGCTGCGTCAACATCGGCCACCACCACTTTCGCCCCGCGGGCCGCAAGTTCCCGGACACAGGCCGCACCGATGCCGCCGGCACCGCCGGTGACCAGGGCCTTCCGGCCATTCAGTTCGTGTTCCATCTCAAAATCCCTTCGTACGCACTGACTGTCGTGGGGCCGTGGCAGCTCAGCGCGCGGAGGCGTTGAGCAGACCCTCGCGGGCGGCGTCGGCCTTGTCCACGTCCTGCAGCGCAATCCCCTTGGTTTCACGCAGGCTCAGCACGGCGAACGCGGTGATGGCGCAGGCAACCACCAGGTAAATGGCTGTGGGGAGCCAGGAACCGGTGTCCTTGAGCCACTGGGTGGCGAGCAGCGGCGCCAGCGAGCCGGCGAAGATGGACGTCACCTGGGATCCGAGCGAGACGCCGGCGTACCGCATCCGGGTGGGGAACAGCTCGGCCATGATGGCGGGCTGGCCGGCGTACATGAAGGCGTGCAGGCACAGGCCGATGGTCACGGCGAGCACGATGACCACGGCATTGCGGGTATCGAACATCGGGAAGGCGAAGAACGGCCAGGTGGCGCCGGTGATGGCACCCACCAGGTAGACGGGCTTGCGGCCCCAGCGGTCCACCAGGCGGCCCACCTGCGGGATCACCAGGAAGTGGATGACGTGCGCGATCAGCAGCGCCAGCAGCAGGGACGAGGTGTCGTACTTGTGGACGCTCTTCAGATACACGATGGCGAAGCTGACCACCAGGTAGTACATGATGTTCTCGGCGAAGCGGAGGCCCATGGCCTGCAGGATGCCCTTGGGGTACTTCCGGATGACCTCGCCCACGCCGTAGCTGACGGCCTTTTCCTTCTCCACGAGCTCCTTGGCTTCGAGGAAGATGGGGGCCTCGGAAACATGCCGGCGGATGTAGTAGCCCACGAACACGATCACGGCGGAGAGCCAGAATGCCACGCGCCAGCCCCAGCCGAGGAAGGCTTCGCTGCTGAGGGTGGAGGACATGATGTACAGGACCAGCGTGGCCAGCAGGTTGCCCACCGGCACCGCGGCCTGCGGCCAGCTCGACCAGAAGGCGCGGGTCTTGTTGGGGCTGTGTTCGGCCACGAGCAGGACGGCGCCGCCCCATTCACCACCGAGGGCAAAGCCCTGGATGAAGCGCAGGAACACCAGCAGGGCCGGTGCCAGGTAGCCGATGTCGGCGAAGCCGGGGAGGCAGCCCATCAGGAACGTCGAGACGCCGATGATCACGATGGTCAGCTGCAGGGTGGGCTTGCGGCCCAGCCGGTCGCCGATCTGGCCAAAGACAATGCCGCCCAGCGGACGGGCCACGAATCCCACCGCGTACGTGATGAAGGCCTGGATGATGCCGTCCAACTCGTTGCCGGTGGAGGGGAAGAAGTACTTGCCGAAGACCAGGGTGGCGGCCGTGGCATAGAGGAAAAACTCATACCACTCCACCACGGTGCCCACCATGGAGGCGGCCACGATCTTCTTTAGTCCTCCACCCTTTGTGGGGGTTCCGGCGCCCTGGTTGGCCGGGCGTTCTCCTACGCTCACTGGTTTTCTCCTTTAGTGTCCACGTTGACACGTGCTGTGATCTCCAGCACAAGTGACTACCCTGAGTATTGCTGCACAATCTTGCGCCTTCAATGACCAAAGAGGCACCCGCTGTGTGCACAATTGCAGATATGAATGCCAACCCCGATGATCTTTTGGTCCTCCTCGAGGTGTCACGTTCGGCGAAATTCACGACGGCGGCGCAGGCCTTGGGCTTGAACCACACCACCGTTTCACGCAGGATCGCCGCGCTGGAGAAGTCGCTCGGCGGACGCGTCCTGGCGCGGGCGGCGGGCGGCTGGGAGCTGACCGAACTGGGCGAGCGGGCGGTGCGCGTGGCTGAGCAGGTGGAGGAGGTCCTGGCCACGCTGGGACCCGGCGGCCGCGCACCCGACCCCATTACCGGCGTCGTACGCATGACCGCAACGGACGGTTTCAGCGCCTACATTGCCGCACCCGCGGTGGCCCGGCTCCGGCGCGCGCACCCGGGGCTGAGCGTGGAGGTTGTCACCATGACCCGGCGCGCGCTGCAGCAGCGCTCCGGCCTGGATATCGAAGTGGTGGTGGGTGAGCCGCAGGTGCACCGCGCGGAGGCGGTCCGGCTGGGCGAGTACATGCTGGGGATGTATGCCTCGCGCGCATACCTGGCGGAGCACGGCACACCTGGCACCGTGGCTGACCTCAACGGGCATCCGCTGGTCTACTTCGTGGATTCCATGCTGCAGGTGGACCTCCTGGACGCCCCGCGGCGCCTGGTTCCGGCCATGCGGGACGGGCTCACGTCCACCAACGTCTTTGTCCACGTTGAAGCGACCCGCGCCGGCGCGGGCATCGGCTTCCTTCCCTGCTTCATGGGCGACCTGCACGATGACCTGGTCCGGCTGCTCCCGGACCAGATCGCCGAACTGCTCCCCTACTGGATGGTCCTGCGGCCCGATTCGATGCGCCGCCCGGCCGTTGCCGCCGTGGTCCAGGCCCTGCGCGAACAAATGACGATGCACCGGGAGAAGCTGCTGGGAAGGGGCTAATCCTCCGGAGGTGCCGGGGGGTCGTGGCGCACCGGGATGCCGGCCGCGAAGGCGCGGACCTGGGCGTCGTCCCAGATGTGCGCCGGTACCGCCCCGCCCAGCAGCCTGCGGGCCAGTTTGGGATCGTCACCGAAGGGGACGTCGCTGCCGGCCATCACCATGTTTCCGTAGCGCCGCCCCTTGAGCATGGCGGGATCGGCGATGATCAGGGTGTGTTCGAAGGAAGCGGCGATCGTGGCGGCGTCCTCGCGGGCACTCTTCAGGTCCGGGGCGTCCCCGGAGTTCACCACGTACACGCCGCCCGGGGCAAGGACCCGGCGGACATGCTGATTGAACTCGGCGGTGGTCAGTGGGCGCGGCGTTAAAGCGCCGGCGAAGACGTCCCGGATGATGAAGTCGCGGGTGTCCGCGGTGAGGGTTTCGGTGACCTCCCGGGCCTCCCCCACCCGGATCCTGAGCAGCGGCGCCTTGGGCAGGTCGAACCAGCCGCGGACGTACTCGGCGAGCTTGCCGTCAAGTTCCACCACCACCTGCCGCGCGTCCGGGTAGGCAGCAGCGAAGTACCTGGCGAGGGAGCAGGCTCCGCCGCCGAGGTGGAGGCCGCGCAACTTCCCCGGGTTATCGGCGGCCCCGCCCCGGGTGGACGAAGCGTCCGACGGCGGCCAGCGGGATTCGATGAGCGCGGCGATCCACCGCATGTATTCGAAGTCGAGGAACAGCGGGTCTGCGAGGTCGATGTGCGAGCTCATGACACCGTTGATTTTCAGGAGCCAGCCGGTGGAGTTGTCCTGGTCCGCGATCAGCTCGCAGTCACCGGTATCAACGTAGTAGACGCCTTCCACCGGACCTTTGGACCCGGGACCCGGGTTTTCCACGACGCCGGCCGCGGCACGCCCGCGGCCACCCGACTTTCCGCGTTTCGCCATTACCCGTGCCCCGCCTCAGTCATGGATTCAACCCTAGTGGAACTGCAGCGGGGCTACTCCCCCGAGCCCTGGAGTGCCGTGGCAGCTCCCTGGCCGCCGCGGATGCGGTTGACCACGGCGGTGGTGGAACGTTCGGCCACGTAGTCCAGGATGGCCACCCGGCCGCCCGACTCCTCAACTGCAGGTGTCTCCGCCAGCATTTCCGGCGTGTAGTCACCGCCCTTGGCATAGACGTCGGGCCGGAGCTGCCGGATCAGCGGTTCGGCGGTAGGGGTATCGAAAACAGTCACGTAGTCCACGCAGCTCAGGGCCGCCACCACAGCCGCGCGGTCCGCGACGGCGTTGATGGGCCGCCCCGGCCCCTTGAGGCGGCTGACGGAGTCGTCGCTGTTCAGCGCCACCACCAGGACGTCGCCCAGCTGTTTGGCCTGGTTCAGGTAGCGGGTGTGGCCGCTGTGCAGGACGTCGAAGCAGCCGTTGGTCAGCACGATGCGCTGCCCCTCGGACCGGTGCAGGTCCAGTTGCTGTTGCAGCTCGTCAGCTCCCAGGGCGGTGTCCGCGAAGGCTGCCAGGTACCGGCTGAGCTGGCTGGTGCTGCATACCGAGGTGCCGGGCTGGTGCACCACCACGTCGGCGGCCGACTGGGCGAGGTCCAGGCTGGCCGTCAGCGGCAGCCCGGCAGAGCGCGCCAGGGTCAGTGCCGCCACGAAGGTATCGCCCGCCCCGGAGGCCTGCTTTTCGGCCGCCGGGCGTGCCCACGTGCGGTGGGTGGCGCCGTCGGGCCTGATGAGCACGGTACCGTCCCGGTCCAGGGTGACCACCACCGCCGCGGCGCCGGTGGCTGCCAGCAGCGCCGGTGCCTGCCCGGTGACAGTGTCCGCCCGGTCGGGCCCGTCGGGGAGCCGGACATCGAGGAGCCGTGCGGCCTCCTGCGCATTGGGCGTGACCAGGTCCGGCCGCAGCGGCGCCCAGGGCCGCGGGTCATGGGAATCGACCACCACCAGCGGGCGGCGTTTACCGGCATTCCCGGCAGTCCCGGCATTGGCCAGGGCTGCCACCAGGCTTTCCTGCACGGGGTCCGCGAGCACGCCGTTGCCGTAGTCGCACACCAGCACGGCATCCTGGCGTTCGACGGCGGCGCGCACCGAGGAGGCCAGCTCGGCGAGCGCTTCGGCGGGCACGGTCCGGGCGGCGTCGTCGATGCGGAGCATCACCTGGCCGCCGCTGCTGATCCGGATCTTGGTGGTGGTCACCATGTCCGGGTGCGAGTGCAGGTGCCGGACGTCGATGCCCGCCGTCTCGAGCTGGCGGCGCAGGTCCGCACCGGCGTCGTCCGTGCCGATGATGCCGGCAACGGAGACCCGGGCGCCCAGGGCGGCCAGGTTCATGGCGGTGTTTGCCGCACCGCCCGGAAAAGAGTCCCGGACGGCGATGTCCACCACCGGCGCCGGAGCTTCCCTGCAGAGCCGCTCGATGGTGCCGCTCCACCAGCCGTCCAGCATGAGGTCACCGATCACCAGCACGCTCGGCTGTTCTGCCGCCAAGCGTCCGGGCAGCCATTCGGCGAGCGCCCGCTGGGTGGAAAGGTCGGCAGTGTCCGGGTGCAGGCTCATGGCCGGGCCTGTTCGGCAGCGGGCGCGGGCGGCGCGGAGATGTGGACCACCTTGACCTGGCTGAATTCGTCCAGCAGTTCGGGCCCGTAGCCGAACCCGGCTCCGCTGTCGCCGCGGGGCTGCGCTGCGCCGCCCGGGGCTCCGCCGAATACAGCGTTGACCTTGACCGTGCCCACCGGCAGCGCCGCCACGGCCTGCTGGATGTGGGCGATGTTGCTGCTCAGGACGGTGGCCGCGAGGCCGTACTTGCCGCTGCACGCGAGCCGCAGGCCGTCGTGGAACGAGTCCACCACCTGCACCGGGGCAACCGGGCCGAAGGTTTCCTCAGTCATCACCTGCATCTGTGCGGTGCAGCCAACCAGCACGGTGGCCGGGTAGAAGGATCCCGGCCCGTCCGGCAGGTCTCCGCCCTCCACTGCAGTGGCGCCGGCCCCGAGGGCTTCGGTGACCTGCGCGTGGACCTCGTCGCGCATGCGCCCGTCCACCAGCGGGGCCACGGATCCGTTGCCGTTGCGGCGCGCGGCCTCCGCCTGGAGCGCCGCGGTGAATGGTTCCGCGATGTCCCGGTGCACGTAGATCCGTTCCACTGCCGTGCAGATCTGGCCGCTGTTGCTGAAGGCGCCGATGGCGGCCTGCTCCGCCGCCCAGGCGGGATCGACATAGCGGTCCACCAGGAGCGGATCGTTGCCGCCGTTTTCGCGCAGCACGTGTGCGCCGGTCAGGGCGCCCGCACGGGCAATCCTGGCACCTGATGCGCTTGAACCCACGTGCGCCAGTACGTCCACCTCGGCCTGGGACAGCAGGGCGCCAACCCCGGCACCGCCGGAAACGGTGAGGAGCACTCCGGGCGGGAAGGCCGGCGCCAGGACCTCTCCGAGCGCCTCGCCCAGCCTCGGGCAGCGTTCGCTCGGCTTGTGGATGACGGCGTTGCCCGTGGCCAGGGCGGCACCGATCAGGCCGCAGGCCACTGCCACGGGGTCGTTCCACGGAGTCAGGAGGACCGCGACCCCGCGCGGCTCGGCCACGGTGTAGTCGGCGGCGAGCCGGTTGCCCCGGAGGCTGTGGCCCCGATGTACCGGGGCAAGCTCGGCGTACTGCTCAAGGGTGGAAACGGCCGCTCCGATGCCGGCCAGCGCTTCCTCCACCGGCCGCCCGGTTTCGCTGGCGTTGAGCCCGGCCAGCTCCTGCGCGGCGGAGTCCAGTGCCCGGGCCGCAGCCTTGAGGGCCGCCCCGCGGTCCGCGGGCGCGGTGGCAGCCCATTCCGGGGCAGCCCTGCGGGCCACCTCCACGGCATGGTTCACCGCTTCAGGGCCTGCTTCGTGGACTGTCCAAAGGACCTCGCCGGTGCGCGGGTCAGTGATGGTGATGCCGCCGGATTCGGCCGTGTCCCGGCCTGCTGGTGTGTCGATCGCTGTGGTGGGCATGGGGTTCCTCCCGTCGTGTGCGGACGTGGCCTGTGGCCGGTTTAGGGCCAGGACCCTTCTTCCTCGTGGCAGATCAGCATTTCGCGGACTTCGCAGCCACGGGGCTGGTTCAACGCGAACAGGATGGCCTGGGCGGTGTTGGCGGGATCGTTCAGGCGTGAATCGTCCTGCGGCTTGTACTGTTCCGTGCGGTCATCGAAGAACCGGGTCTTCATGCCGCCGGGGATGATGGTGGTGACACCGATCTCGCCTCCGGTTTCCGCCGCGAGGGCGTGGCTGAAACCCACCACACCGAATTTGGAGGCGCAGTAGGCGGTGGCATCGGCCACGGCGCGTTTGCCCAGCGTGGAGGCGACAGTGATGACGCGGCCGTGGTTGGCCTTCAGGTAGGGCAGCGCGGCGCGCACCACGGAGACGGTGCCCATCAGGTTCACCCCGATGACCTTCTCCCACTCCGTGGCGTCCACGTCGGCGAGCTTGCCGCAGCGGTCGATGCCGGCGGCGGTCACCACGCCGTCCAGGCCGCCCACCGTTTCGGCCGCTTCACGCACGGCCGCTTCCACGGCCAGCCGGTCCGCAACGTCCACTTCGAACGCCTTGACGCCGGACACGCTGCTGATATCGCGGTCCAGGACCACGGGCGTTCCGCCTGCCTTCAGGACGGCGTCGACGACGGCGGCACCCAGTCCGGAGGCGCCTCCGGTAACCAGTACGCGTCCGGGGTTGTTGGCATCTGCAGTCATGGTGTTCCTTTCAATGGGGAATCAAATCGTCGGGGTGTTGTGCGATTGATCTGTGTGGTGCGGCATTTGGGTGGATAGGGAAAGTCAGCTCACCTTGGCGAGCGCATCGGCCAAGCCGGTGGTGGACCGTGCCGGGTGGTAGGGAACAGTGACGCACCTGCCGCCCCAGCTCTCCACGAGCTCCGCTTCGGGCAACCGGGAACCTTTGTAGTCGCCGCCCTTGACCCAGATGTCAGGGCGAAGCCGGTCCAGGGCAACTTCCGGAGTATCTTCGTCGAACACCATCACGGCGTCCACGCACTCCATGGCCAGCAGGAGTTCAGCCCGGTCCTGCTGGCCGATGATGGGGCGTTCCGCGCCCTTGAGCCGCCGGACCGAGCTGTCCGAGTTGAGGCAGACAATGAGGCAGTCGCCGAGTTCGCGGGCGGCGGCCAGCGAGCGCACGTGGCCGGCGTGCAGCAGGTCGAAGCAGCCGCCGGTGGCCACCACCGTTCCGCCGTTGCCGCGGACCGCGCGGGCCAGCAGCAGCGGTTCGGTGGCGCGCCGGAGCCGTGTGGGTCCGTCCGCCGGCCGTTCCACCGACGCACCGGTTGGTCCCGATGCGTCCCCGCCGTCGTCCCGGACCACGCCGTGGTCCGAGCTCCGGTCAGGCAAGGCAGCGACGCCACCGGCGCCCAGGAAGTCGGCGGCATCGTTGACTGCCAGCCCCGCCGCCTCGGGCAGGGCGCTGCCGGCCAAGAGGTGGACTGCCAGGCCTGCAACCAGGCGGTCGCCGGCCCCGCAGGGATCCCCGGCTTCCACCCGCGGCGCCGGAACATCCAGGGGGGACACGCTGTCCCGCTGCAGCAGCACGGCCCCGTCCGAACCCTTGGTCACCAGGACCGCGTTGCTCTGCCAGCGTTCCAGCAGGATGCGTCCGACGCCGGCGGCCGGGTCACCGGGCGCGCCGTCACCTGAAGCGGGGCTTGCGTAAGTGGCGGCGGCTTTGGTGGCCTCCGCCAGGTTGGGCGTTACCACGGCAACTCCCGGCACCGGTTCCGGCCCGGACGGATGCGGGTCCCAGATGACGGGCACTTCGGCCGTGCGCCTGGCAAGCAGGCGGCGCAGCTCCGGGCTGGCCGCCACTCCCCTCCCGTAGTCGGCCACGATGATGGCACCGGCTTCCTCCACGGCACGAAGCATGGCGGGGGACATCTCCGGTACCGGTGGCTTGCCGCACCCCTGGTCGAACCGGACCACTGCATGGGAGCCGGCCCGGACCCGGGTTTTCACCGGTGTGGGGTGGCCGCTGGGGCCGGACACCAGCCGCACGCCGGCGAGTTCGCCGCGAAGTTGCCGCCCGGCGTCGTCATCGCCGAACACCGTCACCAGGGTGACGGGCCAGCCTTCCCCGGCCAGCATCCGTGCCACCAGGCCGGCGCCGCCGGCGCGGCTGCGGATCCCGGAGACGTCCACCACCGGGACGGGTGCATCCGGGCTCAACCGGGTCGCCTCGCCGGAGAGGTCCACGTCCAGCATCACGTCGCCCACCACCACGATCCTCATGGCAGGCCTCCCTGCTGCAGGATGGCGGGGCTGTGGCGGGCCACCTCGAGGTCGAAGGCCCGGCACACGGCATGCAGGGCGATCAGGTGGCCCTCCTGGGCGTTCGCGTTGAGGGCATCGATCATCACGGCTTCATCGCAGACGCTGGCCAAAGGGTTCGGCCCTGCACCGGTCAGCGCCCAGGTGGTGATGTTCAGGCGGGATGCGGTCTCCGCTGCGCGCAGCAGGTTGGGGCTTTTGCCGCTGGTGGACAGCAGGACCAGCACGTCGCCGGAGCGGCCGTGGGCGCGCACCTGGCGGGCGAAGACGTCGTCGTACCCGTAGTCGTTGGCGATGGCCGTCATGGCGGATGTTTCCGCGTGCAGGGAGATGGCGGAGAACGGGACCCGCTCGCCGTCGAACCGTCCCACCAGTTCGGCGGTGAGGTGCTGGGCTTCGGCGGCGGACCCGCCGTTTCCGGCGGCCAGCAGCCGCTGCCCGCGGAGCATCCGCTGGGCCAGCTCCACACCCCAGGCGGCAAGCCGGCCGGACTGGCTGCGCAGGGATTCCAGGGCGGGAACCACGTTGTCCAGGTGCAGCCTGACGGCGTCGGCGCTGGCGGAATCCACGTACGCGGCGCCGGGCAGCACCGCAGGAAGGGCCGGTGCCATGGCCAGGTGCGCCAGGTCGATGTCGCGGAGGGATGATTCAGCAGTCACAGCGCCGCTCCTTCCATGGGGATGGCTGCCGGGCGGGCGGCGGCAGCCGCCACCGCCAGCTTGTAGGCCTTTTCGGATTCCGCGGCCACCCGGTCCCAGGAATAGCGGGCACCGGCGCGGCGCTGGCCGGCATCGCCGAGTTCGGTCCGCAGGGTGGGGTTGCCCAACAGCATGGCCAGGGCCGACGCGATGGCTTCCGGGTCGCGGGGCGGGACGTGCAGGCCGGTGGCGTGGTCCACCACGGTGTCCCGCAACCCGCCCACGGCCGCGGCCACCACCGGCACGCCGCACGCCATGGCTTCGAGGGGGACGATGCCGAACGGCTCGTACCAGGGGGCGCAGACCACGGCATCGGCACTGCGGAAGATGCCGGGCATGTCCCTGCGGGGCACCTGGCCTTCCAGTACCACCTGGTCCTGGACGCCGAGTTCTGCGGCGAGGTCCAGCAGCCGGCGCACCTCGGGGTCTGAGTAAATGGCACCCGAGTCCCCGCCGCCGCCAACGATGAGGAGTTCGACGTCGGCAAAGCCGGCTGCGCGCAAGTGCGGCAGGGCGCGGATCACCAGGTCCACGCCCTTGCGCGGCACCAGCCGGCCCACCGAAAGGATGCGGTGGGATCTGGGCTTTGGGTCCACCGGACCATCCGGTCCGAAGACATCCAGGTCCACGCCGCAGGGTGCGACAGAAATCTTTCCCGTGTCGATGCCCATGGCTTTGAGCTCGAACACCTCGTCCGAGCAGGTGGCGATGATCCGGTCCGCGGACCGCCCGACGCCCGGTTCAAGCCAGCGGCGTTCCTGCGGGCTGGTGTCCTCGGCACGCTGGTGCCGGCGCTTGACCGTGCCCAGTGCGTGGAAGGTCTGGATGACGGGGACCCGGTAGCCAGGGCCGGCCCGGCGGGCGGCGTCGAGGGCGGCCAGGCCGGACATCCAGAAGTGTCCGTGGACCACATCCGGGGGCCGCTGGTCCCAGTCCTGGGCCACGCCGTCGGCCAGTTCACCCATGAACGGCAGCAGATCGTCCTTGGGAACGTGCCGGGAAGGGCCGGCGTCCACATGGACCACTTCGAAACCGGGCCCCACCTTTACGCGGGCGGGAAGCTCTGTCGCGTCCCTGCGGGTGTACACGGTGACCTGGTGTCCGCGCCTTGCCAGCGCTTCGGACAGTGCGGCGACGTGGACGTTCTGCCCGCCGGCGTCCACCCCGCCCAGGGCTGCCAGCGGGCTGGCGTGTTCGGAAATCATCGCGATTTTCATGCGGTCTTCCTATCTTGCGCCGGAACAAGGATCTGCCCGTCCGGCCGGTGACGGGCAGAGGGGCTGCGTCCGAGATCTGCCAGGAGCCCGTCCCAGCTGTCCTGGAATTTGCCCAGGCCGTAGCGGGCCAGTGCGGCCTCGCGCGCGGCGACGCCCCGCCGTCGTGCTTCGTCCGGGTTGGCGACCAGCCTGCGGGCGCACCGGAGCAGCTCGTCGATGTCCGCGGACACTACCCCGGCTTCCGGCGGGACTGCCCGGGGAGCTTCGGTGGCGGCCAGCACCACCACGGGCATGCCCAGGTGCATGGCCTCAAGCAGGGACAGGCCCAGGGAAGTCCAGCGCATGGGGTGCAGGTAGACACGGCAGCGTGCCAGCTCCCGGTGGAGTTCCTGCGTTTTCAGGTCACCGCGCGGGGTGAGCCGGTCCGTCCCGATGCCGGCGGCAACTGCCAATCCCTCGGTCTTCATCCCGAACACCTGCAGGGGCGCCACGTCGGCGAAGGCGGGCAGCAGGTCCGTGCCCGTCACCCGGCCGCGGCGCACGGGTTCGTTGACCACCACGCCCAGGTCCGGCAGCTCCCCCGTATATAACTGGCCGGGGTCGGGGATGCCGTGCTCGATGACTGTGGACAGGGCTGATCCGTTGTCCCAGGCGAGCCGGTTGAAGTGGGTTACGTGCACCAGGGGGATGGTGTTCTGGTCCGCCAGCGGGTGCCGGGTGAAGGGGAAATCACCCTTGGGCGTGTTGTGCTCCACGAAGACCGCGGGCAGGTCCCCTCCGGGGGTGCGGCCCAGGACCCGGGAGACTTCGCTGATTTCTTCGGGCCGTTGAAGCACGACGGCGTCAACGGAGCCTGCGTCCAGCGTCGCCAGGTCCACCTCCCGCACTAAGTCCGGCCAGTTGCGCCCGGCGCGGCCCAGGCCCCATGGCCCGCCCTCGGGCAGGACGGGGAGCAGGTACTCGTGCCTGCCGCGGACGAAGGCGTCCGTCCAGGATCCGTGGACATGCCAGAGCAGGATTCTCATCTGTTGCGGGCCTTTCTACGGGTGCTGACGTGGGTGCTGAAGGAGCTCACGCCGCTGATCAGGCGTTCAACGGCGGCCACCACTTCTTCGGGGGATACGGAGTCCAGGCAGGGGTGGCCGGGGACGGGACAGATGCGGGCGCGGGTCATCCGGCAGGCCGCGTTCTGGTCTCCCAGCAGCTCCAGCGGCACCCCGTACGGTGCCCAGCGGATGGCCGGGACCACGGGGGAAAAGAGGCAGGCCACCGGCGTGCCCACCGCTGCTGCCAGGTGGGCGGGGCCGGTGTTTCCGGTGACCACAGCATCGGCGCCGGCCATGACGCCCGCTAGCGTGTGCACATCGGTCCGGCCGCCGAGGTCCAGCGCGGAGGGACCGGCCACGGTGGCCGTCAACGAGGTTTCGCCGGGGCCGCCGGTCACCACCACGCGGTGGCCGGCGCCCTGGAGGAGTTCGACGGCGGCGGCGTGGTGGAGCGGGGGCCACGCCCTTGCCGGCACAGCCGCGCCCGGGTGGACCACCACGTACGGCCCGTCGCCGACGAGGTCACGGACATCCGGGCCGGGAGTGATGTGGAGCTTGCCGTCGTCGCCCTGGGGGAGCCTGAATCCTGCGGCTTCGGCGATGCCCAGCGCACGTTCGGCTTCCGGCTGGTCTTCGGGGAAGTCCTCGCCGGGTTTGAGCCGCACATCGAGCAGCGAACCGGCATAGTCCGTTGACGCGCCCGTGATCCGCTCGACGCCGGCCAGCCGGAGCAGGAGTGCCAGCGGCAGCGGGGACTGGTGGAACGAGGTGAGGATGACGGCTTCGGTAATCCTGGAGTTGCGGACGTACTCGATGAGGCGGTCCGCGTGGGGGCCCGTCATTTTGGGCGCCGGGTTCATGATCCACGGGCTGTCCCAACTGTAGACCTCGGCGGCGCCGGGCAGGAGTCCCGCGGCGGCCTCGCCCTGCCGGCCGCACAGCATCACCACATGGTTCGCGCCGCTGCCGTCCGGAACGCGGCCGTTGGCGACTGCCCGCACTGCGGGTCCGGCCAGCAGGACATCGCCCATGCTGTCCAGCCGCGCCACCAGCACGCGCCCCATTACGGCGCCTCCCGGAGGAGGACGACGGCGCCGGCCAGGTCGTGTGCCACCAGCCGGGCGGCAGCCACTTCCTCGGCCCTGGTCACCGGGGTGGGTACCAGGACTCCGGTAGCTCCCGCAGCCTCGGCGGCCCGGACGTCGGCGCCGATGTCGCCGATCAGGGCCGCTTCGGATGCGTCAATACCCAGCTTCCTGCAGGCACTGTGAACCATTCCCGGGGCGGGTTTGCGGCAGTCACAGTTGTCCTGGTCCGAGTGCGGGCAGACTTCCCACACGTCGAAGGGGCCAAGCAGTTCTTCCACCCTGGCGTTGACGCTGGCAACGTCGTCCTCGCTGATGAGTCCGCGGGCAATACCGGACTGGTTGCTGATCACGCCCGTGGCAATGCCGTCCGCCCGCAGGCTGTCCAGCACTTCCCTCGCACCGGGCACGGGCCGTACCAGGGCGGGGTCCCCGTTGTAGGGGACATCGACCACCAGGGTTCCATCCCTGTCGAACAGCACGGCGCGGATCTTGGCAGTTGCGGGGCTTCCCATGTCAGTCCTGTTCCCTCCTGCTGCTGCTCCTAAACAGGCCGACATCGCACCGGGCGTCGGACAGCAACGTTTCCGGCCCGCTGAACAGGCAAGATAGGAAATCTGTGGTGTGGCGCGCCCGGCCGTGGCCGGGCCGGAAGTCAGTGCAGTCCGGTCACGGCATCGACGGCCGGCCAAAACCGCGGCGCCGGGCGGGCTCCCGGTGGGAGTGGGCGGCGCGTTGGGTCTGCGCCCGCCCCCCGGAGGTCGCAGCGCCGGGGCATTCGGCGGATGGTTCGTCGAGCCGGGAACTGTTTTCGAGGCGGCGCTGGAGTTCCACCAGCACGCGGGCCAGCCGCCGTGAAACCTGCATTTGCGACATTCCAAGCCGCTTGCCCAGTTGCACCTGGGTTTCCTCGCAGAAGTAGCGGCGGTACAGGAGTTCCCTGTCCGCCGGGTCCAGGTCATGCATGGCATCGCGCAGGCAGGCCAGTTCCTCCAGCCGTTCCAGGGGCGTGTCCGGGCAGGCGAGCAATTCGCCGATGGACGGCGCGTCCGAATGCGGGTTGACCGCATCCAGGGAGTCCGGGTGCATGCTGCTGGATGCCGACATGGCCTCCTGTACCTCCGCCGGATCTGTTTCCAGTTCACCGGCGAGCTCTTCCACACTGGGAGTCCTGCCCAGCGCCTGGGTCAGTTCCGGTTCGGCCCTGAACATCCGGGTGCGCAGGTCCTGGATGTTCCGCGGCGGGCGGACCACCCAGGTCCGGTCACGCAGGTACCTCTTCAGCTCCCCGGTGATGGTGGGGGCGGCGTAGGCGGGAAAGCTCTCGCCCTTGGACCGGTCGAAACCACGGGCGGCCTTGACCAGTCCCAGGTAGGCCACCTGGTTCAAGTCCGCCCGCTCGCGGCCGCGGGCTTCGAAGCGCGCGGCCAGTGCTTCGGCGAGGTCAAGGTAGCCCAGGACCAAATCGTTTTCGAAGGTCTCCCGCAGCTGCCCCGACCTGGCGTGCGGATCGTGGGGGGAAGCGGGTGATTGCGTCGGCGTGGACTGGTGGCTGTGGACGAATGAAGCGTCCACGGCAACTGGAGAGAAGGATTCTGGCATTGACGTTGGTTCCCTCGGGGATGGTTCCGAAAGCCTGCGGCAAGACTTAGAAGCAGCAAATCATAAGCTTGCTTATAAAACAATCCTTCTCGGCGATAGGCTCGTCTGGTACGCAGTTCTGTCCACCTTGCGTCAGGAGCACCCTCATGCGGATTGTCATCACCGGGGCCAGTGGAAATGCCGGCACGGCCCTCCTGCGGAACCTGCAGGGCCAGCTCGCCAGGAAACCCGGGAGCCTCCAGCTCGCCGGGATCAGCCGCCGCCTCCCGGATACCAGCCAGGCTCCGTACGCAGGGGTGGACTGGCACACGCTCGACGTGGGGCTGGAGCAGGACCGCCAAAAGCTGGAAGCAGCGCTGGAAGGAGCTGACGCCGTCGTCCATCTGGCCTGGCAGATCCAGCCAAACCGGGACCTGGAGCAGCTGTACCGGACGAACGTCGCCGGGACCAGGCATGTACTGGACGCAGCCAGGGCCGCGGGTGTGAAGCAACTGGTCTGCGCGTCCTCGGTGGGCGCTTACAGCAAGTCATCCAAGGATGGCCGCAGGGACGAGTCCTGGCCCGCCCAAGGGATGCAGGGCTCACACTACAGCCGGCACAAGGCCGAGCAGGAAGCGCTGCTGGACCGGTTCGCCGAGGCCGAGCCCGGCACTGCCGTGGCCAGGATCCGCCCGGGCCTGATCTTCCAAGGCGACGCAGGCAGCGAAATCGGCCGGTACTTCCTGGGCCCGATGATTCCGCGGCTGCTGCCCGGCAAGCTGCGGATTCCGCTGCTGCCCGCACCGGACAACCTGGTGTTCCAGGCGGTGCACGCCGATGACGTGGCCGAGGCTTACTGGCGCGTGGTGGACCAGCGGGCCAGCGGTGCCTTCAACATCGCTGCCGAACCGGTCCTGGATCCCCAGGAGCTGGGCCGGGTCCTGGGCGCCAAAAGAATCCTCCCCGTGCCCATGCGGCTGCTTCACCGGGCAGCCGGGCTGGCGTGGCGGCTGCGGCTCCAACCTACCGATTCCGGGTGGGTGGAGATGGCCGCCGGAGCGCCCGTCATGGACACCCGGCGGGCACAGCGGATTTTGGGGTGGGAGGCAAAGACCTCGGCTGTGGACGCAGTCCGCGAAGTGCTGGAAGGCATGGGAACGGGGAAGGGAGTAGCTCCCTCCCCCGTGTTGAAACCGCGAAGCGGCGCGTAGCCGCGACGGCTCCCCGGTGCCTAAATTCCGTCGCGCGGATTACGCTCCCCGTGCCTGGTTTCGTCAACGCCGTCGCCTGGCTGGCCGTCCCGTTCGTCCAGGTGCGGATCCCGCTCGCCGGGGCGCCGCTCGTCACCAAGGGTCCTGCCATCGGCACCGTCCTGCCCGGTCGCCGGCCCTCGCCCGTCAGCCTCGCGGCTGCTTCCCGCGTGGTCGCCGTACACCGGGTCACCGTACGCCCGGTTATCGCGTGCACCGTCATCGCGCGCCGTGTCATGGTGTGACCCGTCGGCCTGGCCGCCGTAGGCCCGGTCATCGTGTGTGGCGTCGCGGCGGACGTCGGCCTGGCCGCCATTGGCCCCGTCATCCTGCGAATTGGCGGTGTGCACATGGTCGCCCTGCACGCGGTCATCATGCCCGTGGCCCACTGTTCCGGCAGCCGCGTCGGACTGGCGCGGACGCTGATCGCCGTCGTCGACCCTGCGCGCCCGCCGGCCGGCGTCGTTCGTGACGTCGGGATCTATTTCGTCAGCCTTGCGCGTGTGATCGGCGACTTCGTCGCGGAGTGAACCCGCCTCGCGGGCCTTCTCGTCGGCCTCCTGGCGAAGGCGTGCGGCATTGACCTGCGCCTGCTCGGCGTCAGCGCGTGCGCGGGCAGCCTTGGCCTCACGTTCGCGGGCATCGATTTCCTTGGTTTCCGCTTCCCTGCGGATTTCTGCTGCTTTTTCGCGGTGTTCCTGCTCGCGCTTTTCCTGGACGGCCTTCCGGCGCCGCCCGCTCATCAGCAGGACAACAATCAGCAACACCACAACGACGGCAATGACTATCCAAATCCATGGAGCTGTTTCCACGCTACCCACCACTTTCCACTTCAGTTGTGACCGGGCAGGCCCTCGCCGTCCGGCTGACTTATCGGGTTCGGTTATAACTCGTTTACGAAGGGTACTTACCATTCATTAGTAATCATGCTTATCATTTTACGGCCAGTATTGCTGGTTTCTGATCAACAACCGGCCTTCTTGGAAAGAGAGATGGAAGATGACAGAGAACCAATGGCCCGAGGACCCCAACGCGGTTCCCACGGCCAATACAGGAATTCCCGGCGAGCGGGCTGCAACCACCTTCCCCGCCGCCACAACTCCACAGACGCCTGTACCCGGCACGGGTGACTACCCCTCAGGCGGTTACCAGGCGGGCACTCCGTCAGGCGGTTCGAAAACCGATGCCGCAAAGGCCGAGGCCTCTGACGTGGCAGGACAGGCAACGTCGGCAGCCAAGGATGTGGCACATACGGCGAAGGAAGAAGCCGGCAACGTCGCAGCCGAGGCAAAGACCAACGCCAAGGACCTCATGAACCAGGCGAAGACAGGCCTGACCAGCGAGGCAGGCGCCCAGCAGCAGAAGGCCGCGCAGGGGATCCGCAACATCTCTGACCAGCTGCACAGCATGGCCACCGCCCCTGAGCAACAGGGTATGGCGAGCGACCTGATCCGGCAGGCGGCCGAGCGCAGCTCTTCCGTCGCGTCATGGCTGGAGAGCAGGGAACCCGGTGACCTTTTGGGCGACGTGCAGCGCTTCGCCCGCAACAAGCCCGGAACATTCCTGCTGCTTGCGGCAGGCGCAGGCGTTTTGGCCGGCCGGTTGACCCGCAGCCTCACGGCGGGCGCCCCGGAGGCATCGTCCCGCACCGGCACGTCCGGCACCCCGGGCAGGCACTCCGGCGGACTCCAGTACTCGGGAACCGGATACGGCGACCAGTACAGCGAATCCTACGCACCGGCCGGCGGTACCGTCCCGCCTCCGCCGGTGCAGCTGCCCGGCCCGGCGACCACCACGGCAGGGTACGATGGCGGCGCTCCCGGCAGCGGGTATCCGGAACCTGTGCGTCCGGCCAGCGGGCTGGACAGCCCCCAGTTGGTCGAGGAGCCCTGGTCCGGAAACCAGATCGCCGACGACCCGGTTTATGACCGCGAGCTCGCGGATGACCCCATGGCCAACGACCCACGCACCCGCGACCGGTCCACGGACGGCGAGTCCGGCAGGTTCTGATGAGTAGCCAGATTCCTGAGTCGCCAAGCGTGGCGCACCAGAAGGCAGAGACAGCGTCGCTGGGTGAACTGCTCGGCGATGTCACCCGGGACCTGTCCACCCTGATGCGCCAGGAAGTCGACCTCGCCAAAGCCGAACTCAAACAGTCCGCCACCCGGGCCGGTAAAGGCGGCGGC
>NZ_JBFTHJ010000007.1:0-186820 GCF_056394175.1 Pseudarthrobacter sp. 10T415
AATATCAAACGTCGACGACGCAGGAGTCACCGCCCCATCCAAAACACGCGACGGATAATTCAACCGCCCCACCGCATTCTTAGACTTCGACACCACCCACACACCACCGTCATTCAACTCCACCTCAGTGGTCTTAAACCCCGGATAGACGACGGCACCAACAACGAGGGCGGCGAGGGCAAGCCCCATGGCGGAGGTGCTGAAAAGGGGGGACTGGAGAAAGGGCCGGCGCCGGGGCGCAGCAGCAGCTTTTGCGCGCGCTCGTCCGCGAAGTCTCATGGAACGGTTCCCCCCGTGAAGTCCGGCAACGGCCGATGACCGGCATGCGGCAGCCGGGCAGAACAAATATAGCCTGTCTAGCTATCAAATGGACAAACCCTCCCCCGCTTTGACGGCAGGTGAAGAAGGTCAGTCGACGATCAGGCCCTTGCCCAGGCCACGGGTCAGGCGGACCGGCTTGATTTCGCCGAAACCACGGACGTTTTCCGGCGGTTGGGGCAGCATGACGAACCGTTCGTCATGTTCGAGTGCTGACGCGGTCATGGAGTCCACCAGCACCGTGCCGGGATCAGCCAGGGTGGTTAGCCGCGCAGCGAGGTTGACGGTGGGGCCGTAGATATCGCCAAGCCGGGACAGGATCCTGCCCCAGACCATGGCTACCCGGGCTTCCGGCAGGATTTCGTCCTCTGTGAAAGCCTGCGCCAGGGCCAGGGAGATCTCGGCGCCGGCCGCTGGGGTCTCGGCGATGTAGAGGACTTCATCGCCGACGGTCTTGACCAGGCGGCCGCCGCCGACGGAAATAATCTCGGCGCACTTGTTCTCGAACCGCTGCACCAGGCGGGCCAGTGTCTTCTCGTTCATCCGGCGCGAGAGGCTGGTGTAGGACACCAGGTCGGCGAAGCCTACGGCCCGCGCCAGCGGCAACGGAGCATCGTCCTCGTCGCCTTCGCGGCCTTCTTCGCTGGCCTGCAGTCCCGCTTCGGCCCGGACGGCCAGACGCTGGATGCCGGCATTGAGCTGGCGCCGCCACGAATAGACCAGCACTTCCTCGAGGGCATCCACCAGTGCCGGTAGCTCGTTGACCAGCCGCTTGCGGGCGACCGCATCGGTGACCCCCTGTTCGTGGACGAGGTCCTCCACCAGGGCTTCGATCTGCCACACCACCATGCGGTCCGTCATCTGGCCGATGGCGCGGGTGACGGAAATGGCCGCTTCCTCGGTCAGCTTTCCGCTGCGGACGAGGTCCACCACGGTTGACAGTGCCGCCTGGTCGCGTTCGGTGAAGGCAACGTCCTCGTCACCGAAGTTCGGGAACCCCAGTGCGCGCCAGAGTTTGCGCGCGGACAGCAGGGACAGGCCTGCGCCCGCTGCCACCTCGCGACGGCGGAGCTTGCGTTCGCCGCCGAGCAGCCGCGCTTCGAGGGCTTTCATGGCCAGGCGCTCTGCGGACATCGCTCCGGTGGGAGGGTGCGGGTCAGTGGCAGGGGACGGCGTGACCGGATCCACGAGCTCCTGCTGGTCCTCATCGTTCATTCCGTCCACCTTCTCTCATTTCCGTCGGCACTGCCCCGGAAGGGTAATCCCCTGCATCTCCGGGCGGGAGGCGCTCATCGGGCAGTTCCCCGATGGCGTCAAGGATGAAATCCCGGAACCTGGCGGCCTCCGGCACGTCCCGGAATGTCGTCACGCCCTCATACCCGGTTTCCAAGGATATATTCCCGGAGCGCAGGAGGCGTTGAAGCACGCCCTCGTGGACTGTGAGGTTGCGGACGGAGAGGAGGTTGACCTGCTCTTCGCGCCGCCGGAAGATGCCGGACCTGGCCACCATCCGCCGGCTCGTGAGGGTATAGCGTGTCGCGTGCCAGCGCATCAGCCGCGGGAGGCAGTAGCCCAGCCACACCCACGCCGCAGCCAGCACGCAGGCCGTCACCAGCCACGGGGTCCAGCGTGCCTCCAGGGCCGGAACCAGGCGCCGGGCTTCCCCGCGCACGATCCAGGCGGACGCGAATGCCGCCACCGCGGGGGCGATGATGAATGCGGCGGCGGGGCCGGCCAGTTTCCTGGGTTGCGGGCGGGTGGTGACGATGACCTGTTCGCCGGGAACGAGGTCCTTACGCATAACCACCTTGGCCGGCGTCTTCCGGTGCGGTCCAGGGCCGCAGGTGCACCACGTCCCCCGCGGTGACCACATGCTCGCGTGAATCCTTGTCCACCACCAGCAGTGAGCCGTATTCGTCCAGGCGGGAAGCATGGCCAATGATCTCGTGGTCGCCCGGCAGCTGCGCCCGTACCTGCCGGCCCAGCGTCACCATGACGGACTCGACGCGCTTATGCAGGGACGGGCCGCCTGCCATGCCTGCCGTGGGGTCGCCGTCGGCGTTGCAAAAACTCCGGTAGAGCACCGCAAAGTGGGACAGGTAGCTCTTCAGCAGCTGGGTCCGGTCGGTGGTCTGCGCCCCCTCAAGGAACACCGAGGTGGCCGTGGGGACCGGCAGTTCGTCCTCGTGAAGGGTGACGTTCAGGCCGGTGCCCAGCACCACCGGCGGGACGGTGCCGTCCGCCATGGGGCCCATCTGGGCCAGGATGCCGGCAATCTTCCGGCCGCGGACCAGGACATCATTGGGCCATTTGAGTTCGGCCGGGATGCCCGCCGTTTCCAGCAGGGTTTCGCGGAGCGCCAGGGCCGCAATGAGCGAGAGCCATGAGTAGCTCTGCGTTGGCAGCGGCCGGCCCTCGGCATTAACGGGCCGCAGCACAACGGAAACGGAGACCGAACTTAGGGGCGGCGCTTCCCAGTGCCTTTCCAGGCGTCCCCGGGCAGCGGTCTGGTACTCGGCCGTCAGCACGGACAGATCCGGCCAGGACGCGGGCTCCACAGTCACTGCCCGGAGCAGGTCGGCGTTGGTGGAGCCGGTGGAGTCCACCACGTCGAGCCGGGCGATGCCGGCGGCGGACAGGAAGCGCTGATCGCCCAGCTCCGACCTGTCCAACGGGATACCGGGGATATGCGCTTCAGCCATAGCTAAATCCTACCGAGCCAGGGAATGCCGCCGCACCGGCGGCCTGCCCCTTGCCGCTACAGGAAAATGTCCGGAACCAGCCGGTCCTCCGGGGCCCCCAGGCTGTAGGGGCGGAAATCGGAAACCCCTGCCGCCGCCAGCACCTGCTCGTCGGTGTAGAAATTGCCCGTGGCCTGCCCGCCTGCGGGCAGGTTGCTTCCGGTCAGGATGGCGTGGGCGGCGTCGGCCATGATCTGGGGTCCGCGTGCGGCCTGGACGATGGCCTCGCCCTGCGGCATGTTCCTGATCGCGGCCGTGTCGATCAGGGTGCAGGGCCACAGCGAATTGACGCTGATCCGGTGGTCCTTCAGCTCCTCGGCCAGGCCCAGCGTGGTCAGGCTCATCCCGTATTTGGCCATGGTGTAGGCCAGGTGCCGGCCGGCCCAGTGTGGATCCAGGTTCAGTGGCGGGGACAGCGTGAGGATGTGCGCATTGCCGGACGCGCGCAGCGCCGGCAGCGCGAGCTTGGAGAGCAGGAAGGTCCCGCGGACGTTGATGTCCTGCATGAGGTCGTACTTTTTCATGTCCACGGCATCGGTGGTGGACAGGTCAATGGCGGAGGCGTTGTTAACAACGACGTCGATGCCGCCGAAGCGGTCCACGGCCTCGGCCACGGCGCGGGCCACGTCCTGGTCGTTGCGGACATCCCCCACCAGGGGCAGTGCACCGCCGCCCGCCTCGGTCAGTTCCTGCGCGGCGGTAAACACCGTGCCGGCGAGTTTGGGGTGGGGTTCGCCGGTTTTGGCCATCAGGACGATGTTGGCGCCGTCCGCCGCCGCCCGCCGCGCGATGGCAAGGCCGATGCCGCGGCTGCCCCCGGACATCAGGATGGTCTTCCCGCGAAGCGAACCGGAGGCCCGGTAGGGGCTGGCGGCAGCGGTCAAAGCGTCGTTGCTCGAAGTCATGGAAACACTGTAACCCAGATAAGTTACCGGCGAGTAACATAGTGGTCTGGGTGAGGGCACGGCAGAAAATTGTAGGTTCCCTACAGCCGCGGGCACTCAAACCGTCATTAGACTTGCCAGCAGGGTTCGTTTTTTGTGTGGAAGCTACTTAAGCGCCTCCAGAGCACAGCCCGTCAACAGACTCAGCGACACTGAACCAATCTGCAACAGAGCCGGAGATACTTGATGAGCCACGATCTGACAACGACAGCGGGAAAGATTGCCGATTTCCGCGACCGCCAGGCACGTGCCGAACAGCCCTCCGGCCCCGAGGCCGTCGAAAAGCAGCATGCGCGCGGCAAGAACACCGCACGCGAGCGCATTGCCCTGCTGCTGGATGAGGACTCGTTCGTCGAGTTCGACGCCCTCGCAGTGCACCGCTCCACCGCCTTCGGCATGGAAAAGAAGAAGCCCCTCGGCGACGGCCTGGTGTCCGGCTACGGAACCGTGGACGGCCGTCCCGTGGCGGTCTACAGCCAGGACTTCAGCGTGTACGGCGGTTCGCTGAGCCAGGTCAACGGCGAGAAGATCGTCAAGGTGCAGGAATTCGCCCTGCGCAACGGCTGCCCGGTGGTTGGCATCCTCGACGGCGGCGGCGCCCGCATCCAGGAAGGCGTCGCCTCGCTGGCCATGTTCGCCGATATCTTCCGGAACAACGTGCACGCGTCCGGCGTCGTGCCCCAGATCTCCCTCATCATGGGCCCCTCCGCCGGCGGCGCCGCCTACTCCCCCGCCCTCACCGACTATGTGGTGATGGTGGACAAGACGTCCCACATGTTCATTACCGGCCCCGACGTCATCAAGACCGTCACGGGCGAGGATGTGGATATGGAAACCCTCGGCGGGGCGCGCCAGCACAACGCCACCACCGGCACGTCCACGTACCTCGCCTCGGATGAAGGGGACGCAATCGAGTTCGTCCGCGAACTCCTGGACTTCCTGCCCTCCAACAACCTGTCCGAGGCCCCGGTCCTCGAACACGCCCAGGAAAACGCGGTCAACGACGACGACCTCGCCCTCGACACGCTGATCCCCGATTCAGCCAACCAGCCCTACGACATGCGGGCTGTCGTTGAGCAGATCGTCGACGACGGGCACTTCCTGGAGATGCAGGCCCTCTACGCACCGAACGTCATGATCGGCTACGGCCGGGTGGAAGGCCACACCGTGGGAATCGTGGCCAACCAGCCGCTGCAGTTCGCCGGAACCCTGGACATTGCCGCCTCCGAAAAAGCTGCCCGCTTCGTCCGGAACTGCGACGCCTTCAACATCCCCATCATCACGCTGGTGGACGTTCCGGGCTTCCTGCCGGGCAAGGACCAGGAGTTCCAGGGCATCATCCGCCGCGGCGCCAAGCTGCTCTACGCGTACGCCGAGGCTACTGTGCCCAAGCTGACGGTCATCACCCGCAAGGCCTATGGCGGCGCGTACATCGTCATGGGTTCCAAGAAGCTCGGGGCGGACCTCAACCTGGCGTGGCCCACCGCGCAGATCGGCGTGATGGGCGCACAGGGCGCCGTCAACATCCTTTACCGCCGCGACCTCGCTGCAGTAGCCGAGGACGGCGGCGACGTCGAAGCCCGCCGCGCCGAGGTCATCCGGCAATACGAGGAAGAACTCCTGAACCCCTACCAGGCGGCCGAACTCGGCTACGTCGACGCCGTGATCGCACCGTCCAATACCCGGCTGCAGATTGTCCGGGGCCTGCGCGCCCTCCGCGACAAGCGCGCCAGCCTCCCGGCCAAGAAGCACGGGAACATCCCGCTGTGAGCGCCACCGGAACGCCGGACCCGGAAGAAACCGCCGCGGCCCCCCTGCTCTCTGTTGTCAAGGGGCAGCCGAACGCCGAGGAACTCGCTGCGCTCACCGCCGTCGTACTCTCCCTCGGCGGCCAGGAAGCGGCCAAGCCTGCCGCGCCAACCGCACGGCACTGGGCGCGGCGGCAACGGCTGGGCCTTGCCCCAACGCCCGGCCCGGGCGCCTGGAAGCGCAGCAAGGGCTAGCCACCGGCGACGGCGGGGGCCCGCACCGGCGCGTTCCTCGCCCGGGGCGCGCCGCCGGGCTAGTCTCGGATGGTGACTACCGACACTTCCCCCGCCGCACGTCCGCACACCCGCATCGACGCCGTCGCGGACGCCTATACGGACACCCTCGTCCGCCTGAATCCGTCGCTGGCGACCACCCTGGGACTGCCGGGCCGCGAAACCGAGTACCAGGATTTCTCGCCCGCAGGCATCGCCGAGTTCGCAGAGGTGGCCCGCAAGGCGCTTACCGACCTTGAGGGCCTGGAGCCTGAGGATGACGTTGACGCCGTCACGCTGGACGCCATGCGCGAGCGGCTTGGGCTGCAGCTGCTGATCCACGCCTCCGGGTGGGAGTACGCGGACCTGAACAACATTGCCTCGCCCGCGCAGGACATCCGCGCGATTTTCGACCTCATGCCCACCGCCACGGATCAGGACTGGGAGCACATCGCCGGCCGCGCGCAGAACGTGCCCGCCGCCGTCGAAGGCTACATCGAGTCCCTGCGCCTTGCGCGCGACGCCGGCCGGGTGGCCGCGGCCCGCCAGGTGAACATCGTCATCGAACAGGCCACGAAGTACGCCGCCGCGGACGGATTCTTCGCCAAGCTCGCCGCCGGCGCCGCCACCGAAACCGGCCCGCTGGGCACCGCCCTGCAGGAGAAGCTCGACGCCGGGGCTGCCGCCGCCCGCCGCGCCTACACCGGGCTTGCCGAGTTCCTCCGCACCAACCTGCTGCCCGCCGCACCGGAGAAAGACGCAGTGGGTAAGGCCCGCTATGCGCTGGCATCACGGTCCTTCCTGGGCGCCACCGTGGACCTGGAGGAAACGTACGCCTGGGGCGTGCAGGAACTGGACCGCCTGATCGCTGAACAGGAGGTGGTGGCCGGGACCATCAAGGCCGGCGCCTCCATCGCCGAAGCCAAAGAAATCCTGAACAACGATCCTGCCCGGCAGATCAAAGGCACCGACGCGCTCAAAGTCTGGATGCAGGAACTCTCCGACAAGGCCGTCGCGGAGCTGGCCGGCGTCCACTTCGACATCCCGGACGTCATGAAGAAACTGGAATGCCTCATCGCCCCCACCGATGAAGGCGGCATCTACTACACCGGCCCCTCCGACGACTTCACCCGCCCCGGACGGATGTGGTGGTCCGTTCCCGCGGGCGAGGACACCTTCACCACTTGGGCCGAAACCACCACCGTCTACCACGAAGGCGTCCCCGGCCACCACCTTCAGGTGGCCACCGCCACCTACCGGCGCGAACTGCTCAACAAGTGGCGGCGCAACATCTGCTGGACCTCCGGGCACGGCGAAGGCTGGGCCCTCTACGCGGAAAAGCTCATGCAGGAACTCGGATACCTCGACGACGCGGGCGACCACATGGGAATGCTGGACATGCAAAGGATGCGCGCAGCCCGGGTGGTGTTCGACATCGGCGTCCACCTGGAACTGGAGGTGCCCGCACGCTGGGGCACCGGCACGTGGACCCCGGACAAGGGATACGGGTTCCTCAAAGCCAACCTGCCCATCAGCGAAGGACAGCTCAACTTCGAGTTCACCCGCTACCTGGGCTGGCCAGGCCAGGCGCCCTCCTACAAAGTGGGCCAGCGCCTCTGGGAACAGATCCGCGCGGAACTTGAGTCACGGCCAGGGTTCGACCTCAAGGAGTTCCACACCAAGGCCCTGAACATCGGCTCTGTTGGACTCGATACGCTACGGCGGGCGCTGCTCTCATAACTGCCTGCGTGGCCGGGGCCTGGTCCGGGGCGGCGAGGGCGCACTCTCTGGCTGCCTGAGTCCTTCGCGATGAGAAAACGACGGGGGTGCTTCGGGCCGTCCCGTTACCCAAGGTCGGTTAAAGGAGATGCCGCCGCCCGGGTCGGCTCACGCACCCTGTTGGTCTGCAGGTGGGTGTTCGGCCACGCAGAAGAGGTTCCCCTCCAAATCAGCAAGAGTTGTCCACTGCACGTGTGGGAATTCATCCAGAACGTCCCACCGGTAGGTGGCCCCGAGGCTCAGGAGGCGATCGACCTCTGCCTGTCGTGACCCCCAGGGGACAGTCAGGTCGAGGTGGAACGCTTGGTGCTCGGGGCGGGGACCCTTCATGGGTTGGAAGAACATCGCGAACCCTCCGGGACCAGCAGGTGGCAGGTAGACGCTGTCACCACCGGGCGAGGGCAAGGCGCCGGTTACGGACGCCCAAAATTCGGCAAGCGCGGCTGGATCCTGGGCCTCCATGTTGATCGCACCAAGGGCGATCTGATGAGTCGTCATTTTTGCAACGCTAGCAGGACCCAGAGCGCCTCCGTTTGTGCACGCCGGCGCGGGAACCTTGCCGACCGCAGTCCAGCTGGGAACGTCCAAATCCGCTGACAACATCATTGAGATTCCTTCGTCGCTATGACACAAACTGTCGGAAGGCTCCCTCACCGAGCTGTGCGCACCGCACCGCACGGCGAGATGTTAAGCACACCTCTCCCGGGAATAAGTAACAAAACCCGCCGCCTTCCTTGGTTTTCCGGGATTTTCTGTTTCTTCCCGGGCCTGGGCATGCGTAATATTTCTCAATATTGTTTCGACGTGATATTGGCTTCGGACCTAGCGTATTCGGGTGAGCACTCAGACAAGCACCCCCTCCCCCGCAGGGAAGACGGGCTTCCAGCTTCCCAAGTGGGCTGGATCGTTCGGCTTCCAAATCATCGCCGCACTCATCGTGGGCCTGGCCCTCGGCCTGCTGGCCAAGTACACCGGCAGCACCAAGACCAACCCCAACGGCCTCGGCGCAACACTGCAGACCATCGGCTCCAGCTACGTGTCGCTGCTGCAGACCGCCGTCGTACCCTTGATCTTCACGGCCGTGGTGAGCTCCATCTCCAACCTTCGCCAGGTTTCCAACGCCGCCCGGCTGGCTTGGAACACCCTGCTGTGGTTCGCCATCACGTCCCTGATCGCGGTGCTGATCGGCATCGGCCTGGGCGTCCTGCTGCAGCCCGGCGCCAACACCGGAATCACTGAAGAAGCCAAGTACGCAGGTAAGTCCGGCGACTGGTGGTCCTTCCTGATCGGTCTCTTCCCGAAGAACTTCCTCGGCCTGGGCGCGAGTTCCACGGTTGCCGAATCCGGGGCCGTAACCACCTCCGTCAGCTTCAACGTGCTGCAGATCCTGGTGATCGCCATCGCCGTCGGCGTTGCCGCCCTCAAGGTGGGCAAGGCAGCCGAGCCCTTCCTGAACCTCAACGCCTCCGCCCTCGCCGTGATCCAGAAGGTCCTTTGGTGGATCATCCGCATCGCGCCGCTGGGCACCGTCGGCCTGATCGGTAACGCCGTCGCCGTTTACGGCTGGGACACCATCGGCTCCCTGGGCAAGTTCACGGTTGCCATCTACGCCGGACTGGCCCTGGTGCTGTTCGTTGTGTACCCCATCCTGGTCCGCACCCACGGCCTGTCCGTCAAGCAGTACTTCTCCGGTGTCTGGCCGGCCGTCCAGCTGGCCTTCGTTTCCCGCTCGTCCGTGGGAACCCTGCCGCTCACCCAGCGCGTCACCGAGCGCAGCCTGGGCGTCCCCCGCGGCTACGCCTCGTTCGCCGTCCCGCTGGGCGCCACCACCAAGATGGACGGCTGCGCCGCGATCTACCCGGCCATCTCCGCCATCTTCGTGGCCCAGTTCTTCGGCATCCAGCTCGACTTCAGCCAGTACCTGCTGATCGCCCTGGTCTCCGTCCTGGGATCCGCTGCGACGGCCGGCACCACCGGCGCCGTGGTGATGCTAACGCTGACGCTCTCAACGCTGGGACTGCCGCTGGCCGGCGTCGGACTGCTCCTTGCCATCGACCCGATCCTGGACATGGGCCGTACCGCCGTCAACGTGGCAGGCCAGGCCCTGGTCCCCACCATCGTGGCCAAGCGCCAGGGCATCCTGGACGAAGCGCTGTACAACGCGCCCCGCAACGGCACCCCCTTCGTTGACGACGACGCCGCCAACAACGGTGCCGCAACGGACGGTACTGCTGCCGAAACCGCGCCCCGCGAACTGCAGGACGCCAAGGCATAGTCAACGCAGGTGCCGCCAGGCGCCACGAATGTGCAATCACAGGAAGTCCCCGGGAATTCTCCCGGGGACTTCCTGTTGTCCCGGGCTGTTGCCCCTGGACGCTAACCCCCGGCCTGCCGGGGCCCTCAGGCGCGCGGTCAGTGTCCGCCGCCGCCGATCACCCCGTTCTGGACCGCCTTGGTCACGGCGTCCGCCTCGGCCTGGGTCAGCTTTCCATCCGTAACGGCCTGGTCCAGGCGGGTCTTCAGCGCTGCGGCCCGGTCTGCCTGTTCCGCGCTGCGGAGCTCGTCGAGCGCCGCCGTTACCTTGGCCTCGTCAATTCCGAGCGATGCTGCCAGGGACTTGGCCAGCGCAGCTTCGCGGGCGGCCATGTCAGGCTTCTGGCCCTCGGCCGGCGGTCCACTGGGCTTGTTGGCCTCACGGAAAGCCTTCAATGCGTCAGTGACTTTCGCCTCGTCCGCACCAAGCTTCTCCGCCAGTGCCGACGCCTGGACGCCGCCGCGTTCACCTCCGCGTCCTCCGTGGCGGCCCATGCCGTCATGGCCGGTGCCGGAGCCCGTGCCTGTGCCGGCATCGGCAGAGGCACTGGAACTGGCGCTCGGTGAGGGGGTTGGCGTCGTCGTGGCAGAGGCAACTCCCGCCACCCCAATGCCGGCACCCACGGCAAGCGCCGCGGCCGACAGGCCGAGCGCCATCTTCTTCCTGCGTGACATTCTCTTCTCCTGCTCCGCCGTCGCCAGACGGCTGCTGTGGTTGGACCCTTTCCGGGTCCTACCAAGCATCGGTGCGCAGGTTCGGTAAAGGCTGTTGGGAGCCTTTCATTCTCCTGTGAATTTAACTTGCTCACTGTGCAAACTTGCACGTAGTGTAAGAGCGTGAATTCACCCTCGTCCCCGCCTGACGCGCCCGCGGCTCCCTCACGCCGCGAACTGAACAAGGCGGCAACCCGGCAGGCCATTACGGACGCCGCACTGGCGCTGCTCCGGTCCAAGGGGCCCGGCGGCTTCACGGCCGAAGACATCGCCGAGGCTGCCGGCATCTCCCGGCGCACCTTCTTCAACTACTTCAACAGCACCGACGCAGCCCTGGCGTCCGTGACCCACGGCTTCCTGGATATTGTCATCCGGCAACTGCAGCTGCGGCCGGCGGAGGAACCGCTGCTGGAGGCGGCACAGGCTGCCCTCATGGCCCTGGCGGACCCCAGGACGGTGGAGCCCCTGGCCGAGCTGTTCGCCCTGACCCAGCACAGCCAACTGATGGCCCACACCGAACTCGAGGCCTGGGACCACTGCCGCGCCCAGGTCTTCACCGTGGCACGGGACCGGGTGGCAGCAATGCCGGACGGTTCGGACGAGCTGTACGTCCACGCACTGGCCGGCTCCGTCATCTCCTGCGGCAAGGCCGCCATGGAGGTCTGGTTCAGCCGCCGCGGACCCGACCTGTCCCCCGCCTCCCTCGCCGAACTCCGGCAACTCCTTATCGACGCCATGGCCCTCCTGGGCTCCGGCTTCACCCCGCCGGCCGGTGCCGGCAATTCCACCGCGCCGGCCACCCCGGCCCGCCCGTCAGCCCCATCAGCCGCCCACTCCTCCTGACCAGATCGGTTTCCCTCATGGCACTGCTGCTCTACCGCCTTGGCAAGTTCTCCTACCGCCGGCGCTGGCTGGTCCTTTCGCTATGGCTCGTGGCGCTGGTTGCCGTCGGCGGCTCCGCCGCGGCTTTCCACGGCACCCTGTCCAACAATTTCCAGATCCCCGGTACGGAAACGCAGCGGATTGCGGACAAGCTGAAGGAAGACCTTCCGTCCGCATCCGGCGGCACGGCCACGATCGTTTTCGAAGCAGCCGACGGCGGCTTCACCGACGCCAGCCGGGCGGCGGTCACTGACGCCCTGAAGAAGCTCGAAACGCTCCCGGAGGTCCGCGGCACCGTGGACCCGTTCGCCACCCAGGCCCAGGTGGACCAGGCCGGGCAGGCCATCACCGACGGTGAGCAGCAGCTGGCCGCAGGGCAGGCCAGGCTGGATGCCTCCAAGACGCAGCTGGACGCCGGAAAGGCACAGCTGGAGGCAGCAGAGCAGCAGATGGTGGCCGCCGGTGCTCCGGCAGCGGCCATCGAGGCTCAACTGGGCCAGCAGAAGGCCGCAGCGGCCGAGGGCCAGGCAAAATACGACGCCGGAGCGAAGGAACTTGAGGCCAGCAAGGCCAAGCTGGAACTGGGCAAGCGGCAGGCCGAAGCATCCTCGGCCATCCGCTTCGTCTCCGAGGACGGCAAGGCTGCCGTAGCCCAGGTGCAGTTCAACGGCTCCATCAACGGGCTGAGCCCCGAGGTCCGGCAACAGGTCCAGGACATCGCGCACGCGACCTCCGCTGCCGGCGTCACAGCCCTGGCCAGCAAGGAAATCACCGAGGACATCTCCGAGCTGTTCGGCATCGCGGAAATCATCGGCATCGCCGTCGCAGCCCTGGTGCTGATCATCATGCTCGGCACCCTGGTGGCGGCCGGCCTCCCGCTCCTGATGGCGATCATCGGCGTCGGCGTGGGCGTAGGCATCACCTTCGCGTTGTCCGGCCTCTTCGACATGAGCTCCATCTCCCCCATGCTGGCGCTTATGCTGGGCCTCGCCGTCGGCATCGACTACTCACTGTTCATCGTCAACCGGCACCGCACCCAGCTCCTGGCCGGCATGGATCCAGAGGAATCCGTGGCCCGCGCCACGGGGACATCCGGCAACGCCGTGGTGTTCGCCGGCCTGACCGTCATCATCGCCCTCGCCGCCCTGGTGGTCCCCGGCCTGCCGTTCCTTGCCGTCATGGGCCTGGCGGCCGCCGGCACGGTGGCCGTGGCGGTCCTCGTCGCCATCACCCTCACCCCGGCCATGCTGTCCCTCATCGGCCGCCGCATCATCTCCAAGCGGGCCTGGGCCAAGGCCAACGCCCACAACGCAGAGCCCGGCCACGAAGCGGCCGACGACGCAAAGGACCGCGAACGCAGCACCCGCGGCTGGGGCGGCCTGGTAACCCGGCACCCCGTGCTCGCCATGGTGGCCGGCGTCATCCTGCTGGGCACGCTGGCCATCCCGGCCACCCAGCTGCAGCTCGCCCTGCCCGACGGCGGCTCCGAACCGGTGGATTCCGAGGCCTACCAGGCCTACGACGTCACTGCCCGCAGTTTCGGCGAAGGCGTCACCGGCCCCATCGTTGCCGTAGGAGAGTTCCCCGCCGGGCTGGACGAGGCCGCAGCCACCACCTTGCAGTACGACATTGCGGACAAGCTCCGGTCAGTGGACAACGTGGTGGCAGCCGTACCGGTAGCCATCAGCGAAGACCGCCGCACCGCCGTCTTCCAGGTCATCCCGGAGGAAGGCCCGGCCAGCGCCAGCACGGTCAAGGTCGTCTCGGAACTCCGCGGCCTGAACGACGAAATCAAGGCCGACTACGACGTAGCCATGGGCCTCACCGGGCAGACCGCCGGCAACATCGACGTCTCCACCAAGCTCGGTGACGCCCTGCCGCCCTACCTGGCCATCGTCGTCGGGCTGTCCCTGATCCTGCTGCTGCTGGTGTTCCGCTCCATCGTGGTGCCGCTCCTGGCCACGGGCGGCTTCCTGCTTTCGCTGGCTGCCGCGTTCGGCGCCGTGGTGGCCGTCTACCAGTGGGGCTGGCTGGGCACCGTGTTCGATGTCGCCAACCCCGGCGCAGTCCTGAGCTTCCTGCCGATCATCCTGATCGGCGTACTGTTCGGCCTGGCCATGGACTACCAGGTGTTCATCGCTTCCGGCATGCGCGAGGCGTACATGCACGGATCCACCGCGAAGGAGGCCGTGCGGGTGGGCTTCCGCCACGCCGCCGCCGTGGTGACCGCCGCCGCCATCATCATGGTCAGCGTGTTCGCGGGCTTCATCTTCAGCCACCTCACCATGGTCCGGCCGCTCGGCTTCGCGATGGCGTTCGGTGTGCTGCTGGATGCGTTCGTGGTCCGGATGACCATTGTCCCCGCCGTCATGTACCTGCTCGGCGAAAAGTCCTGGTGGCTCCCGCGCTGGCTGGACCGCCTCCTGCCGGACGTGGACGTGGAAGGCGCCAAGCTCAGCCGGCCGGAGAACGCGAAGGCGTCCGCAGAGCTGGTCCACTAGGCTGATTCCGTGGTCCGCCTGATACTTGCCTCCCAGTCCCCCGCCCGCACCAAACTCCTGGCCGAAGCCGGCATCCGGCACACCGTGCTGGTCTCCGACGTGGATGAGGACGCCGTGCAGGCGCGCTACGGCGTGACTGATCCGCACGACACCGCCCTCCTGCTGGCCCGGGCCAAGGCCGAGGCCGTGGCGGCGCTCCCGGACTCCGAGGGCGCATTGGTCCTTGGCTGCGACTCGGTATTCGAGTTCGACGGCGAGGCGCACGGCAAGCCCTACACGGCCGACGTCGCACGGGAGCGGATGCTCCGGATGAGCGGCAGCTCCGGGGTGCTGCACACAGGACACTGGCTGGTGGACTGCCGGGATACGGACACGGACGACGACGGCGGTGACGGCGCCGGATCCGGCGCCACCCTCGGCGCGGTTGCCTCAGCCGAGGTCGCCTTCCTGGACATGGACGCTGCGGAAATCGACGCGTACATCGCCACCGGCGAGCCGCTGCACTGCGCTGGGTCTTTCACCATTGACGGCCTGGGCGGGGCCTTCATCCGGAAGGTCGACGGCGACCCGCACGCCGTCGTCGGCCTGTCCGTTTCCACCCTCCGGGGGCTGCTGGCCGCTGCAAACGTGCGCATCACCGATCTCTGGCCACCGCGCTGAAAGGCGGCGAATTACACCGGACTTGTAGCTTCCCTACAAAGCATTGCCGGTTTACACGCGGATTCCGCAAGTAATATCGGCGGAACCTCCAAAACCGCGCTAGGCTCCCTGAAGGAAAGAAGGAGACGCCTTGTCAGCAAATATGGAGCAGTCCGCCGGTACCACGCAGCAGAGCCTCACCAAGGTGCTGATCGCCAACCGCGGTGAAATTGCGGTGCGCATCATCCGCGCCGCCCGCGACGAGGGCATCGCCTCCGTGGCGATCTACGCCGACCCGGACCGCGACGCCCTGCACGTCCGCCTTGCTGACGAAGCCTATGCCCTGGGCGGTAACACCGCCGCCGAGTCGTACCTGGTGATGGACAAGATCATCGACGCCGCCCGGCAGTCCGGTGCGGATGCCATCCACCCCGGCTACGGCTTCCTGGCCGAAAACGCCGAGTTCGCGGCCCGCGTGATCGAGGCCGGCATCACCTGGATCGGCCCGTCCCCCGAAGCGATTTCCGCCCTGGGCGACAAGGTCCAGGCCCGCCACATCGCTGAAAAGGTGGGTGCGCCCCAGGTTCCCGGCACCGCCGATCCTGTGCAGTCGGCCGAGGAGATCCTCGAGTTCGTGGACAAGTTCGGCCTGCCCGTGGCCATCAAGGCTGCTTTCGGCGGCGGCGGACGCGGCATCAAGGTTGCCCGCACCCGCGAAGAAATCCCCGAACTGTTCGAGTCCGCGGTCCGTGAGGCCACCGCAGCCTTCGGCCGCGGCGAATGCTTCATCGAGCGCTTCCTGGACGCTCCCCGGCACGTTGAAACCCAGTGCCTCGCCGACGCCCACGGCAACGTTGTGGTGGTCTCCACCCGCGACTGCTCGCTGCAGCGCCGCAACCAGAAGCTCGTCGAAGAAGCACCGGCGCCGTTCCTCACCCCCGAGCAGAACCAGCGACTATACGAATCCTCCAAGGCCATCCTGAAGGAAGCCGGCTACCTCGGTGCCGGTACCTGTGAATTCCTGGTGGGCCAGGACGGCACCATCTCCTTCCTTGAGGTCAACACCCGCCTGCAGGTGGAGCACTGCGTGTCCGAGGAAGTCACCGGCATCGACCTGGTCCGCGAACAGTTCCGCCTGGCCCGCGGCGAGGAGCTGGGCTACGGCGACCCCGAGGTCCGCGGCCACTCCATCGAGTTCCGCATTACCGGTGAAGATCCGGGCCGGAACTTCATGCCCGCCCCGGGCACCATTGCCACGCTGAAGAACCCGACCGGCCCCGGCATCCGGATTGATTCCGGTGTGGAGCAGGGTGACGTCATCAGCGGCAACTTCGACTCCATGCTGTCCAAGCTGGTGGTCACCGGAGCTACCCGCACCCAGGCCCTGCAGCGCTCACGCCGCGCCCTGGAGGAGATGGTGGTGGAAGGCATTCCCACCGTCATCCCGTTCGACCTCGCCGTGGTCAGCAACCCCGATTTCGCTCCGGCGGAGGGCCCCTTCAAGGTGCACACGCGTTGGATCGAGACGGAGTTCAACAACGATCTGCCGGCCTGGAACCCCCACGGCGCCGCCGAAACCGAGGACGCCGAAGAACGCCAGCGCGTGGTGGTCGAGGTAGGCGGCAAGCGCCTCGAAGTGGTGCTCCCGGCCTCCCTGGGTTCGTTGAGCGCCGGCGCCGCTCCTGCGGCGAAGTCCGGTAAATCCAAGAAGCGCGCTCGGTCCGGCGGCCCCGCTGCCGCAACCGGCAACGCGCTCACCTCCCCCATGCAGGGCACCATCGTGAAGGTGGCTGTGTCTGAGGGCGACGTTGTAGCCGAGGGTGACCTGGTAGTGGTCCTGGAGGCCATGAAGATGGAGCAGCCCCTCACGGCGCACCGTTCCGGAACCATCACGGGCCTGAAGGCTGTTGCAGGCGAGACGGTGTCCGCGGGCGCCGTAATCGCCACCATCGAAGACTGACGGGCCGGAGGCACCCATGCTGGCACCCAGTTTCCAGGAAGAAGTGGCCCGCTACCACGAGGCGGTTCCGGAGATCACCCGGGGCAACACCGGCCCCATCAAGGACCTCTACTCCCGGCTCGAGGACGTAACTCTCGCCAACCCGTTCGGCGGCATCGCTAAAGGTTGGGCACAGGTTGAAGCCCGGCTGGACCAGGCCGCCCGGCAATTCCAGGACGGCGAGATGCTCGGCTTCGACACCATCACGTCGTACACGGCGCGCGACACCGCCTACCTGGTGGAAACCGAGCACTTCCGTGCCCGGCTGGACGGTGCTGCGGCTACCGAGGAGTTCGCCCTCCGGGTAACCAGCATCTTCCGCCGCGAGGAGGGCTACTGGAAGCTGGTGCACCGCCATGCCGATCCGGCTGCGCGGCCCCAGTCCCGCAGGTCGCTGGCCCAAGCGACGGCCGGCTGAACCAGCCTGTAGCGCGCCGCCCGGCGGCTCGAGAGTCCGACCTGACCGGGCCGACTACGGATTAGCCTTTCCACACCACGCAGCAGCCCGGAGCTATCCGCTCCGGGCTGCTGGCGTATGGCGGGCCATTGCAGGCACACTTAGCAGGTGTTGCCTTTCCTGCTCCTGGCCTCCCGGGCCGAAGACGCCGCCGCCGATGATGAGTACGCCGCCTACCTGAGGTACGGCGGCTTGGAGGAGCGGGAGCTGCGACGGATCCGGCTTGAAGCGGCTCCCCTGCCCGAACTGGACCTCTCCGAATACTCTGGCGTGATTGTGGGCGGCAGTCCGTTCACCTCCAGCGATCCGCCAGAGGACAAGAGCCCCGTCCAGCACAGGGTGGAACAGGAACTGTCAGGCCTGCTGGACCAGCTGGTGGCCCGCGATTTCCCGTTCCTGGGTGCGTGTTACGGGGTAGGGACACTGGGCAGGCACCAAGGCGCCGTAATCGACCGGACGTACGGCGAGCCGCTCGCGGCCGTGGAGATCGGCCTCACCGATGCCGGCTTGCAGGACCCGCTGCTGAAGGGGATGCCGCAGGCGTTCACCGCTTTTGCCGGCCACAAGGAAGCCTGCAGTTCGCTGCCGGCCCATGCGGTACGCCTGGCAGGATCCGCAGCCTGCCCCGTGCAGATGTTCCGGGTCCGGTCAAACCTCTACGCCACCCAATTCCACCCCGAACTCGACGCGGAGGGCCTGGTAACGCGCATCGACATTTACCGCGACGCCGGCTACTTTCCTCCGGAGTCCGCCGAAGACCTGATGGCCGACGCCCGGAAGTTCACCGTGACCGAGCCTATGAAGATCCTGCGAAACTTCGTGGAGCGTTACGCGGCCTGAGCTGCCGGGATTCCGAGCTTCCGAGCTTCCGAGCTTCCGAGCTTCCGAGCTTCCGAGCTTCCGAGCTTCCGAGCTTCCGAGCTTCCGAGCTTCCGAGAGCGACCATAGGGGCAGGGACGGATCACCGGCAATCGCATCCCCATCATGCGCTTCGCTCAAGCCTCCCGCTGCCGCCTGGCCCTCCTGGCGACATCCTTTTCGCGCCCTGGAGGGTCAGCGCGCCAAGGCCCAGGGAACGCCGGCTTGATGACGCGGCCCAGAACTTGGACGGATGGTCGTGGGGGCGGGGGCTTGCCGGGTGCCCGCGCCGGGGCTCCTGCTGTGCCCGCATGTTTGCTTGGGCTGGCTGGCGTGGGTGAAGGCTGTCCCGGGCAGTGGTGGTGCGGTGGAGTGGTAGGTGTGGCCGGTGGGTGTTCGGAGCTTGACGGTGTGGCGCGCGACTTGCCTGGTCTCGGGTTGTCCGTCGGGGAACTGTTTGGGGTCAGGAAGCTGCGCGGTTTCGGGTACTGGGACGGGTGTTGAACTCCAGCCGGGGCTTTCTTTGGTGTGGTTGCAGGCTTCGCAGAGTCCTTGGCCGTTGGAGGCTGTGGTGTCGCCGCCGTGGTGCCAGGGGTTGATGTGGTCGTGGTGGCGGATGGGTGCGTCGCAGTATGGGGTGCGGCAGGTGTCGTCGCGGGTTTGGAGGAAGCGTTTGAGTCCTGCCGGGAAGAGCCGGGCTTTGGAGTCCATCCCGATGAGGTCACCGGTGCCGGGGGCGGTGTAGAGCCGCCGGACCCACACAGCCATCGCGGACTCGGGCTGGTCTCCGGTTTCCTCACCCGCTCTGTTGCCGGCAGGGTTCCCGGGTGCGCCGCTGATACCAGTGCCGGTCGTACCGCTGCCACTGCGGCTGCGGCTGCGGCTGCGGCTGGGGCTGGGGCTGCGGCTGCGGCTGCGGCTGCCGGTCCTATCCATACCGCCGCCGGTGGTGGTGCAGGTACCTGGGTGGTGTCCGGTGGCCAGTTCGCGGGCCCATTGGGCGGGGACGATGCCGTAACCGGTAAGTCGGGCGGGTTCAGAGTCGGCCTGGAGGAGGGTCCGGTCGGTCATGACGAGCTGGACCTCGACCCCGCTGATCCCGCCCGGGGTCCCGGTGATCCGTTCGACGAGGGTGTCGGCCATGGCCTGGCCCGTGGACCGGCCGTCCCCGGCTGAACGGAGGGTGCCGGCTTCCCTGGTGAGGGCGGCGTAGGCGGCGACGCCCTCGGCGACGGGCAGCAGCGCGGTCAGGCGGGCCATGGTGTCCGGCGCCGGGCGCAGGCTGACCGTCCGTGCACCCACGGCTTTTGCGGCGCGCCGGGCCACGGAAGCAGGATCCCGCCGGTAGGCGGCGGCCTTGACCGCGGAGATGATGGTCCGGTCCCCGGCACCATCGAAGGTGCCGGTATCGGCGGCGAGTTCCTCATCCACCCCTGCACGGTCCTCGGGTGAGAGGCAGATGGTTTCTTTCACGACAAGGGTGGTGCGCCACTCGCTCAACCGCCCGGAACGGAACGCAGCGAAAGTGTGGGGCATCCCGGTCAGGGTCCTGGCCAGTCCCAGCAGCCGACCTCCCCGGGACGGGGATTCCCGGCGTGCCAGCGCCACCTGCGCCCCGACCCCGGCGCCCTGCTCGCCGGCCGGGACACCGGCAGCGGCCTGCTCCCGCCGCTGGGCCAGGTCAAAAGCGACAGTGATCTCGGCCTGCCTCGCCGCCGCAACAGCCTTCACATCCTCAAGCTGCCGGAGCTGGTCGATCATCCCCGCACCATCACCAGCAACCGGCACCACCGCCAAAATCCTCAACGCATCACCCACGCTCGGGGCATGCGCGGCCACCGAACGGGCGTCAGCAGCAATTGGGATACGGACTACTGAGGGGGGCGCGGACGTGTGCTGGAAAGCAGGTGCCGCGGCGGCTGCATGCCCCGCCTCCGCTGCCGTCACGCCAACCGTCTCCATGACCAAAGTCTTCCAGCACCCACTGACATTCCCCACGCCCCCAAAGCCCTATGTGCAAAACCCCGAAGCAGGGATGGGACTCCCCCGGTGAACTGCTTCCTGCGCCCCAAACGAACAGCAACCGGCGGCACCACCCGTGGCGCCGCCGTCGTACGTACATGCCATGTCCGTGTCCGTGTCCATGTCCAAAGGCGAGGCAACCTCGGAGCGGCGAAGGCCGCCGGAGGAACCCTTCAGAAAAGGAAAATGCCCGGACAGTCCAGGGACTGTCCGGGCATTCCTGCAAGGCTGGGGTCAGGCTACGTTGTTCTCGTAGTCGAGGTCCCGGGTTTCCTTGCTGACGAACAGCGCGATGAGGGTCAGCACGGCCATGGACGTCAGGTAGACACCCACCAGTACCGGGCTGCCGTCGGCGAGCTCCCACAGCGCCACGGCGATGAACGGCGCAACTGCCGCACCCAGGATGCTGGAGAAGTTGTAGCTGATGGCCGATCCCGTGTAGCGGACGTTCGTGGGGAACAGCTCCGGCAGGAGCGCGCCCATCGGCCCGAAGGTCAGTCCCATGAGCGAGAAGCCCAGGATCAGCAGGGCCATGGTGCCCACGAAGCCGCCGCTGAACAGCGGAACGAAGAGCAGGCCGAAGGCGAAGATGCCGGCGGTAACACCGATCAGCATCTTCCGGCGGCCATACTTCTCAGCAAGCGGACCGGAAACCAGGGTGAAGATGCCGAAGAACACGACGCCGGCAATCAGCATCCAGAGGAAATCGTTGCGGGTGTAGCCCAGGCCCGGAACAAACGCCGCCGCGGCGGCTTCGGACATCGGCTTTCCGGCCTTCTCGGCGGCCGCCTTGGCCGCGTCGAGGCTGGAGGCACGTGTGCCGTAGGTCAGGGTGAACGTGGTCATCAGGTAGAAGAGCACGTACGTGGCGAGCATGATGAAGGTACCCAGGATCAGCTGGCGCCAGCTGGTCTTGAAGACGCGGCCCAGGGGCAGCTTGGCGACCTCGTTGGACTCGATCACTTTGGTGAACGCCGGGGTTTCGATCAGCTTCAGCCGCACGTAGAGGCCGATGATCACCATGACTGCGCTGAGCAGGAACGGAACACGCCAACCCCAGGCCTGGAAGGCAGCGGGTGAGAGCGTGTAGCTGGCCACCAGGAAGATGACGTTGGCGATGATGAAGCCGATGGGAGCGCCGAGCTGCGGGAACGTGCCGTAGATGGCGCGCTTGTTGGCCGGTGCGTTCTCAGTGGCCAGCAGGGCCGCCCCGCTCCATTCGCCGCCAAGGGCCAGGCCCTGGGCGAAGCGCATGACTACCAGCAGCGCCGGTGCCCAGAACTCCCAGCCCGGTACCAGCGCAGTGGGCAGGCATCCGATGAGGAAGGTGGCAATGCCCATGGTGAGCAGCGAGGCCACCAGGGTCCCCTTGCGGCCGAACTTGTCGCCGAAGTGCCCGAAGACGATGGACCCCAGCGGGCGGGCGACGAAGGCCACACCGAAAACCGCGAAGGAGCTCAGGAGCTGGGTTGTCTCGTTCTGGCCGGGGAAGAACAGCTGCGGGAAGACGAGGACCGCCGCAGTTGCGTAGACATAGAAATCATAGAACTCGACCGTGGTGCCGATCAGGCTGGCGACGATCACACGGCCGCGGGAGTTCACCGGCTGGGGTGAACCGGGCACCGTGGAGGTGTCGGTGGAAGACATGTGTAAACGCTTTCGTGAGAAACCGGCCGGATACAGCGGGCTGCCCCGGCGCGAAATAGTTAGAGTTCAATATTAGTTCCGCTGGTCCAGTCAATGGACGAAAGGTCCAGTATTTGGACCTGTGCTGTGCGTCTCACTTTTTGGGCACCTTCGCATCCTAACGGCGTCCGGCGGGCACAGATAGGCAAATGTCACAGCCCGTTAACATCCGGCGTCGGTCCGTGAAACGCGCCGTCCCTACCTTTGAGGAACAACATCCCCCCAAAGGAGGTAACCCGTGACTGTTGACCGCACCGCAGATGCCGGCACCGGCAATTCCGTTGATCTGGACGCCTCGTCCCCGGAATCAGCCGCAGCATCCGCCAGCGCACAGCCCGGCACTACCCGCACCGCAACCGCACCAGCCCTTGAATTCCGCCCCGGCCGCTGGATCGCCAACTGGGACGCCGAGAACAAGGAACAGTGGGAAACCGCCGGCCGCTCCATCGCCCGCCGCAACCTGAACTGGTCCATTTTCGCCGAGTTCCTCGGCTTCGTTGTCTGGCAGCTGTGGTCCATCGTGGTGGTCCAGCTCCCGGCAGCAGGCTTCACCTTCACCACATCAGAGATCTTCTGGCTGATCTCGATGCCCAGCTTGGTGGGCGCCACCCTTCGCATTCCCTACACCTTCATGGTTCCCCGCTTCGGCGGCCGGAACTGGACCATCGTCTCCGCCCTGCTGCTCCTGATCCCCTCGATCGGGCTTGCGATGTGCGTCTCCAACCCGGAGACACCGTTCGGCGTGATGCTCTTGGTGGCAGCCCTGGCCGGCTTCGGCGGCGGCAACTTCGCCAGCTCCATGGCCAACATCACCTTCTTCTACCCGGCACGCGAAAAGGGCTGGGCCCTGGGCCTGAACGCCGCAGGCGGAAACCTCGGTGCCGCCGTCGCGCAGCTCGCCGTTCCCATCGTGATCACCCTCCTGGCCGCCGGCACCGTCAACCTGCCCATGGCCGGCCTGATGTGGGTCCCGTTCATCCTGCTGGCCGCCTTCGGCGCCTACAAGTACATGAACAACCTCACCAGCGCCAAGGGCGATGTGGCCGGATCCGTGGCCGCACTGAAGGAACCGCACCTGTGGGTCATGGCGTTCCTGTACATCGGCACCTTCGGCTCGTTCATCGGCTTCGCCGGCGTGTTCCCCAAGCTGATCAAGGATTACTTCCCGGAGTTCTCCACCATCGGCGTGGGAACCGTGGCCCTCTCGCTCGCCTTCCTGGGCCCGCTGGTGGGCTCGCTCGCCCGGCCCTACGGCGGACGCATGGCTGACCGCATGGGCGGCGCCCGGATGACCGTTTCAGCCTTCGCCTCCATGGCCGTGATCACCCTGACCATGATCTGGACGCTGCCACTGAAGAACTTCTGGCTCTTCCTGGTCCTGTTCCTGATGCTCTTCACCGCCAGCGGCTTCGGCAACGGCGCAACCTACCGGATGATCCCGGTCATCTTCGCCACCAACAGCCGGGCTGCACGCAGCGGAGCCAGCTCCGTGGCCACCCAGCGGCTGGCTTCCTCAGCACTCGGCCTGATCTCCGCGATCGGCGCCTACGGCGGGTTCCTCATCCCGCAGGTACTGAACGCGTCCAACACCGCCAGCGGATCCTACACCCCGGCCTTCTACGGCTTCGTGGGGGCCTACGCCCTGATGCTGGTGGTCTGCTGGGCCTGCTACATCCGCAACGCCAACCGAAACGCGATGGGACACGTCTAACCATGACCACAAGCGCCGACACGCACTGCCCCTACTGCGCCCTGCAGTGCGCCATGACGCTCACGTCCCCCACAGGACCGGCCCCGGCTGCACAGCCGGGGCCGGTCCCCGTGGCCCTCACCACGGCACCCGCTGCACCACTCGAGGTCCAGGGGCGCGACTTCCCCACCAACCGTGGCGGCCTGTGCCGCAAGGGCTGGACCTCCGCGAATCTCCTCAACCACCCCGGACGCATCACCGAGCCCCTGCTCAAGGGAACGGACGGCGTGCACCGGCCCATCTCCTGGGACCAGGCCCTGGACCTCGCCGCCGCGGCGGTGAGGGACGCCCGCGCCCGCTACGGTGCAGACGCCGTTGGCGTCTTTGGGGGCGGCGGCCTCACCAACGAGAAGGCGTACCAGCTGGGTAAGTTCGCCAGGCTGGCACTGGGCACCTCGCGGATCGACTACAACGGCCGCTTCTGCATGTCGTCCGCGGCTGCCGCCGGGATGCGCGCCTTCGGCGTGGACCGCGGCCTGCCCTTCCCGCTTGAAGCGCTGGACACGGCCAGCACCATCCTGATGCTGGGCTCCAACGTGGCCGAAACCATGCCGCCCTTCGTCCAGCACCTCAAGGGCGCCCGCGACGCCGGCGGCCTGATCGTGGTGGATCCGCGCTGTTCCGCCACGGCAGATTTCACGGCCGACGGCGGCGGCCTCCACCTCCAGCCCCTTCCGGGCACGGACCTCACCCTGCTGCTGGGCCTCTCCCACGTGGTCATCCACGAAAACCTGGTGGACAGCGCCTATGTCAGTGAGCGCACCTCGGGCTACAGCGCCGTAGCCCGCAGCGTCGCCTCTTTCTGGCCAGAACGGGTCCAGTCCCTCACCGGCGTGCCGGCAGACCTCATCCGGGAAACGGCCCGCAGGCTTGCCGCCGGGGCCGGCAGGGGCGGCAGCTACATCCTCACCGGCCGCGGCGTGGAGCAGCACGTGGACGGCACCGATACCGCCACTGCGGCCATCAACCTCAGCCTCCTGCTCGGCCTGCCTGGTTCGGCCCGCAGCGGCTATGGCACGCTGACCGGCCAGGGCAACGGCCAGGGCGGCCGGGAGCACGGGCAGAAAGCCGACCAGCTGCCCGGCTACCGCAAGATCACCGACCCCGCCGCCCGCGCCCACGTGGCCGGCGTGTGGGGCGTTCCCGAGGAGCTCATCCCCGGCCCGGGCCTTCCGGCAGTCCAGCTGCTGAAGTCGCTGGGAAAGAACGACGGCGTCCGTTGCCTTTTCGTCCACGCCTCCAACATTGCGGTCGCCTCGCCGGACGCCAACGCCGTCATCGAGGGCCTCCGCAGCCTGGACTTCCTGATGGTCTGCGACTTCTTCATGTCCGAGACGGCAGCCATGGCAGACCTGGTCCTCCCGGTCCTCCAGTGGGCGGAGGAGGAAGGCACCCTGACCAACCTCGAAGGCCGCGTCCTCCGCCGCCGCCGGGCCCTCACACCGCCTGCCGGCGCGCGCAGCGAGCTGTGGATCATGGCCCGGCTCGCCGAACGGCTCGAAGCACCATCCACATACAGCGAGGACCCCGAAACCGTCTTCGAGGAACTGCGCCTGGCATCTGCCGGCGGGCTGGCCGACTACTCCGGCATCGACTACGCCATGCTGGACCGCGGGGAAGCCGCCTACTGGCCGTACCCTGCCGGCAGCACCGGAACGCCCAAGCTCTTCCAAGAGAGCTTCGCCCACGCCGACGGCAAAGCCGTGATGACCCCGGTACTGCCGCGCCGCCGTCGTACGCCTGCTGAAAACCCGCTCCCGGAAAATGAAAACGCGGCGGACGCCAAGCCCTTCACCCTCATCACCGGCCGCCTCCTGGAGCACTACCAGTCCGGCGCCCAGACGCGGCGGGTCGCGGCGCTCCTGGCCGCGCAGCCTGAGGCCAGGATGCAGATCCACCCGGCCGCGGCCGCCGCGATGGGCGTCACCGAAGGGTCATTCGTGGCAGTGGCCAATGAACGCGGCGAAGTGGTGTGCCGGGCCGAACTCAGCACCGCCATCCGCAGCGAGACGGTCTTCCTGCCGTTCCACTTCCCCGAACTGCAAAGTGCCAACCGCCTCACCGAGGCGGCCACCGACCCCATCTCCGGGATGCCCGAATTCAAATTCAACAAGGTGTGGGTCCGGCCGGTGGCCGCACCTGTATCCAGCAAAGTGCTTCAGACGATGGAGGCCTCATGAGCGAGCAGATTGTCATTGTGGGATTCGGGCCGGTGGCCGCCCGGCTGGTTGATGAGCTGCTGCCCGCCGTACGCGCAGGCCAGGTAGCACTGACAGTGGTGGGTGAAGAGACCGAAGCTGCCTACAACCGCGTTCTGGTGGCCGACCTCGGGGTTGGCCGCACCACCGCCGATGCCCTGGCCCTCTCGGACGCCGGGGCACTCGCTGCGGACGGCGTGGAGGTCCGGCTGGGCACCCGCGTCCGGCGCGTGGACCGCGCCCGCCAGCAGGTCCTGCTCTCGGACGGCACGCCCGTCCACTACGACCGGCTGGTATTCGCCACCGGTTCCCGGCCCGTGATCCCCAACCTCACCGGAATCAACCCGGACCCCGCCTCACCGGTCCTGCCCGCCGGCGTTACCGCGCTTCGGGACCTCCGCGACGCCGGCGTCCTGCGGCAGGCCGTGGACGGCGGCAAGCGCGTTGTAGTCCTCGGCGGCGGCGTCCTGGGCCTGGAAACGGCGCTCGCAGCGGCTGAGGAAGGCGCCACCGTGACCGTGGTGCACAACGGACCGCACCCGCTGGGCCGCACCATCGACCAGGGCGGCGGCGCTGTCCTGGCGGCGGGCCTGCGGCGCTGCGGCGTGCGGATGGCCGGCAACGCGCGCTCCACCGGTGTGGAACACAACGCGCCCGACGGCGGTTTTTCGGCTTTGCTGCTCGATGACGGTTCCGCAATCGACGGCGACCTCCTGGTCATCTCGTGCGGCGTGCGTCCCCGCACCGAGCTGGCGGAGGGGTGCGGTCTCTCCACGGCCGCGGGCATCCTGGTGGACCACCGGTTGCGGGCCCACCACGAACCGCGCATCTTCGCGATCGGCGACTGCGCCGAGGTGCGCTGCCCGGACCCCGGCTGCGCCGCATGCCGCACCGCTTCCGGCCCGTCAGGGCTGGTGGGCCCGGGCTGGCGCCAGGCCGAGTGGCTGGCCGAATACCTGACGCTCCTGGCAGCGGGCCTGATCGAAGACGCCAAACTCCTGCCGGAACTGCCGGCCGAGCAGCCGGGCATCATCGTCCTCAAGGCGCGCGGCCTGAACATGGCCGTCGCCGGGGACAACGGCGCCGATCCCTGGGACGAGGAAGCGCTCACCGCCGGTGCCGTCAACGGCCGGCCCCGCCTGCAGATCGCCCAGTGGGCGGATCCCGAGCACGGCCGCTACGTCAAGATGACCACGCGCGGCGGCGTGCTGGAGGGACTCGTGGCGGTGGGCATGCCCCGCACCGCGGCAGAGCTGGTGGGGCTCTTCGAACGGAACGCGGAACTGCCGGCGGACCGGTCGCTGCTGCTGAGGCTGGACGGTCCGGACCAGCTGCCGGGCAGCGGCTCAGCGGATCCTGCCGGAACCGTGTGCCGCTGCGCCGGGGTCAGCGGCGCGGTGATCCAGGGCGCCGTGGAGGAAGGCTGCGCCACGGTGGCCGAGGTGTCCAAGGCAACCCGCGCCGGGACCGGGTGCGGCGGCTGCCACGAGGACATCAAGGGCCTGATCGAGAAGCACTTCTCCCCAGCCGTCCCCGCCGCCTCCTGACCTACATGTGGACGTGGAGGCGCCGGGCGGCTTCGGAAATGGAGCCGGTCAGCGACGGGTACACCGTGAAGGTGCTGGCAACGTCGTCAACGTGGAGCTTCTGCTTCACGGCGATGGCGATGGGGAAGATCAGCTCCGACGCGTTCGGGCCCACCACCACACCGCCGATCACGGTGCCGGAACCCTTCCGGGCGAAGATCTTCACGAACCCGTCCTTGGCGTTACGCATCTTGGCGCGGGCGTTGCTGCGCATTGAGAGCTTCACGACGTCGCCCTGGTACTTTCCGGAGTCGATGTCGGCTTCCGAGACACCCACGTTGGCGATTTCCGGCGAGGTGAAGATGTTGGAGGCCACCTGGTGCAGCTTCAGCGGAGTCACGCCGTCGCCCATGAAGTGGGCCACGGCGATCCGGCCCTGCATGGCGGCCACGGAGGCCAGCGGCAGGACGCCGGTGCAGTCACCGGCGGCGTAGACGTTCGGGGCACTGGTACGGGAGACGCCGTCCACCTTGATGTGGCCGCTTTCGCTGACGGCGACGCCGGCTTCCTCGAGTCCGATGCCGTCGGTGTTGGGGATGGACCCCAGGCACAGGAGGCAGTGGCTGCCGGTGACCTTGGTGCCGTCACTGAGCGTGACAACCACGCCGTCGTCGGTCCGCTCCACCGATTCGGCGCGTGAGCGGGACAGCACGCGGACACCGCGGCGTTCGAAGACTTCCTCCAGGACCACGGCGGCGTCAACGTCCGAGCCCGGGAGCACCCTGTCACGGCTGGATACCAGCGTCACCTTGGAGCCCAGGCCGTTGTAGGCGGAGGCGAACTCGGCGCCGGTAACGCCGGAACCCACCACAATGAGTTCCTCGGGAAGTTCATCGAGGTTGTACAGCTGGGTCCAGTTGAGGATGCGTTCGCCGTCGGGACGGGCGGTGGCCAGTTCGCGCGGGTGGGCGCCGACGGACAGCAGGATGGTGTCCGCCTCGATGGTTTCGGTGCCCTCCGCGGTCAGGACCTCGATGGTGTGGTTGTCCAAGAGGCGGCCGGAGCCTGCGAGGATCCGGACGTTCTGGCTGGCCAGGGCATCATGGATGTCCTTGGACTGGCTGCGGGCCAGGTTGAGGAGGCGGTCATTGATGTGCTTCAGGTCGGCCCGCATCACGGGGACGAAGTCGCCGCCGTCGACGTCGAACTTAACGCCCAGCTCGCCGGCTTCGGCAACGCGGGTCATCAGATCCGCCGTGGCGATGAGGGTCTTGGAGGGGACGACGTCGGTCAGGACCGCGGATCCGCCCAGGCCTGCGCGCTCGATGATGGTGACCTGCGCCCCCAGCGAGGCGGCCACCATCGCGGCTTCGTATCCGCCTGGACCACCTCCCAGGATCGCGATCCGGGGTGAACTGAAATCTGGGTGCGTAGTCACAAACGATTATTCTCCCGCATCCTCGGCTGACCACCAAAGAAACCGGTCTCTCAGGGGTGCGGGCCAGGGGGTGGGCGGAGCGGAACCGGCAGGATACCTTGTACCAGTGAGTACAACTGACTTCCTGAACACGGACCCCTTCGCCGCCGCGCGCGCTGCTGCCGACTACATTGCCGAGGAAACCGGGGTGGACACCCACGACGTCGCCTTGGTGCTTGGCTCCGGCTGGGGCGGTGCCGCTGACCTGATAGGCGAAACCACTGCCACCCTGTCAGCGGAAGAGGTGCCCGGTTTCCATGCACCCGCCGTCGAAGGGCACGTGGGAACCATCCGGTCGATCCTGACCACCGAAGGCAAGCGGGCTCTGGTCCTCGGCGCCCGGACCCACTACTACGAAGGCAAGGGCGTCCGCGCTGTAGTCCATGGGATCCGCACCGCGGCCGCCGCCGGCTGCAGCACCCTGGTCCTCACCAACGGCTGCGGCGGCCTCAACGAGGACTGGGCGCCGGGCACCCCCGTGCTCATCAATGATCACATCAACCTCACCGCCGCTTCGCCGCTGGAAGGCGCCACGTTCGTGGACCTGACAGATCTTTACTCGGCACGGATCCGCGGGCTGGCCCGCGAGGTGGATTCCAGCCTCGACGAAGGCGTCTACGCACAGTTCCCCGGCCCGCACTACGAGACTCCGGCGGAAGTCCAGTACGCCAAGCGCATCGGCGCCGACCTGATCGGCATGTCCACCGCGCTGGAGGCCATCGCCGGGCGCCACGCCGGCATGGAAGTGTTCGGCATTTCGCTGGTCACCAACCTGGCGGCCGGGATCAGCCCCCAGCCGCTCAGCCACCAGGAGGTGCTGGAATCCGGCCAGGCCGCGGGTCCGAGGATTTCGGCTCTGCTTGCCGGAATCATCGCCAAACTCTGATCCGTGGGGCGCGGCACTGAGGCTTCGGTGCCGCACGGGCAGCGCCAATGACGATAGCGTTATGCCCATGACGTCCTCCGATGCCGATGTTCGCCTGCTCAACGATGCCCGCGAGTGGGCCGCCCAAGACCCGGATCCGGCAACGTCGGCCGAGCTCCTGGAACTCGTCCGGGCGTCGGCAGACGGAGACCCCGCCGCCCGGCAGGAACTCCAGGACAGCTTCCGCGGCACCCTGCAGTTCGGCACCGCCGGGCTCCGTGCCGCCCTCGGTCCCGGGCCCAACCGGATGAACCGCGTGGTGGTGCGCCGTGCGGCCGCCGGCCTGGCGGACTTCCTGGCTGACGCCGTGGCGAAGGCATCCCCGGGAAGCCGGCCACGCGCCGTCGTCGGCTATGACGCCCGCCGTAACTCGGATGTGTTCGCAGCGGAAACCGCGGCCATCTTCACCGCGGCGGGGATCGAAACCTTCCTGATGCCGGCGGCGCTGCCCACTCCCCTGCTCGCCTACGCCGTCCGCGCCCTGGAATGCGACGGCGGCGTCATGGTCACGGCAAGCCACAACCCGCCCCAGGACAACGGCTACAAGGTGTACTTGGGACGCCACGCCGTGGCGGAAAACGGCAACGGTGCCCAGATCGTGGCACCGTACGACGCCGAAATCGCTGACCGGATCAGCGCCGTGGGCGCCCTGGACACCATCAAGCTGGCCGCGGACGGCTGGACGGTGCTGGATGGATCGCTCGCGGCCGGGTACCGGTCCGAGACGGCGGGACTCGCCCTTCCGGACCTCTTCCCGGCGAGGGACCTGCGGATCGTGCTGACCCCTATGCACGGCGTTGGCGGGGAGACCGCGCTCGCGGTGCTGAACGCCGCAGGTTTCGGGGATGTCACCCTGGTCAAGGAGCAGGCCGAACCGGACCCGGACTTCCCCACCGTGAGTTTCCCGAACCCCGAGGAACCCGGCGCGCTGGACCTGGCCCTCGAAACGGCCGATCGCCTCGACGCGGACATCGTCCTGGCCAACGACCCGGATGCCGACCGTGCGGCCGTGGCCGCCAAGGACCCGGACACCGGTACGTGGCGGATGCTCCGCGGCGATGAGGTGGGCGCCCTCCTGGGTGCGCACGTCGCCGCACGGCATGCTGCCGCGGGCGCGGAAACCCCTGACGGGGAAAATCCAGGGGTGTTCGCCAACTCCATTGTGTCCTCGCGGCTGCTCTCCCGCATCGCCGCGGCGTCAGGATTCGCCCACGAGGAAACCCTGACGGGCTTCAAGTGGATTTCCCGCGTGCCCGGCCTGGTCTACGGGTACGAGGAGGCCCTGGGCTATTGTGTGGCACCGGACCTGGTCAAGGACAAGGACGGCATTTCCGCTGCAGTCCTCATCGCCGAACTGGCCGCCACCGCTAAGGCCGACGGCAAGACCATCTTCGATACGCTCGATGAGCTCTACCTGCAGCACGGCCTGCACGCCAGTGACCAGCTGAGCATCAGGGTGGCGGACCTTGGCCTGCTGGACGCCATGATGAACCGGCTCCGGGTTTCCCCGCCGGAGTCCTTTGGCTCGTCGGCAGTTGAGGTCTCCACCGACCTCTCCGTCGGTTCCGACCACCTGCCGCCCACCGACGGCCTGCTGTACGTGACGCGCAACCTCACCCGCGTCATCATCCGGCCCAGCGGCACTGAACCCAAGCTCAAGTGCTACCTCGAGGTGATCCACCAGGTGGGATCCGCCGCGGAACTTCCCGAAGCCCGCCAGGCAGCACGGGCAGCGCTGGACGAGGTCCTCCGCGACGTCAGCGAGGCGCTGGGGCTTTAACGCCCTGAAGGGGCGCCCTTGGGGCACCCCTTGTGGGTGATACGCGTGTCCTCCCGGTTTATAGCTCCACCTCGACGAAGCCGTCAACGATCCGGGTGCCAAAAGCCTCGATCCGCAACCCGGGGGTGCTGAAGCACTCTCCGGTTTCGAGGTCGTAGACCTCTTTGTGCAGCGGTGAGGCAATAGTGGGGCGGGAGCCCTTGGATCCGAGGATTCCGCGGGCCATCACGTGCGAACCCGTGGCCGGGTCCTGCTGTGCCACTGCGAAAACGCCGCCAGCCAAGGTGCGGAAAAGTGCCACCTGCCGGCCGCCTACCAGGGCTGCTTCTCCCCATGCCGGTTCGAGGTCCTCAAGGCGGCAGACACGGTGCCAGCCTGCCGCGGTGTCCGCTGCTTCGGCGTCGAGTGTCCCGAGTTCCAGTGTTGCCGTCATGTCCGGCTCCTCTCCCTGCGCTGCTTGTCCTGATCTCACGTGGTGGCAGCCTGAGCGGCCGTGTTCCACGCTAGGCGCCGGGTGTTTCAGCGGCATGCGCCAAATGTGTCCGGGGCGTAAAAGAGACCTAACCCGGCCGGAAATGCGTTCGTGATGCAGAAGTTAAGTTGACGAAACAATTGGGAAACTGAAGCGAAACTGCCCCTCCCTAGTCTGGTTGGACTGCTCGACAGAGAAAGCCGCGGAGCACCGTCTGCGGCCCATGCGAAAGGCCCACAGTGACCGAACAGACTTCAAGCACCGAGACTCCGCGCCGCATCGTCGTCGCCGGCGGCGGCCCCGCGGCCCACCGTTTTGCGGACGCCATGCATGCCCGCGGCCTCGATGGCTGGCATGTCACGGTCCTTACCGAGGAAGCCCACCTCCCCTACGACCGGGTGGCACTGTCCAAGGCCCTCACCGACGGCGGGGTCGACCTGACGCTGGGTACCGCGTCAATGTGGGACCACGGCTCCCTGGACCTGAGGACCGGCGAGCGCGTGGTGCGTATTAACGCAGAAGCCAAGTCGGTGGAAACCGCCGCCGGCAGCGTTTTCGAGTACGACGAACTGGTGGTGGCCACCGGCTCGAACGCCGCACGGCTTCCCATTCCCGGCAACGAGCTCACCCACGTTTACCGGACCCTTGAAGATGTCTGGGCCATCAACAAGTCCATCGCGGAACTCACCGTAAAGCTGGGCCGCAAGGTCAACGCCGTCACCATCGGCGGCGGCCTCCTGGGCCTGGAATCCGCTGCCGGGACCGAGCAGCTGGGCGCGACCCCCATCGTCATCGACGGATCGCAGTGGCTGATGGCCACCCAGCTGGACGAAGGCGCTGGCCAGGCCATGGGCCGGCTCATCAAAGCCAAGGGCTTTGAAGTCCACGGCGGCGTCTATCCTTCCGAGGTACTCTCCGATGGGGACGGCCAGGTCACCGGCGTCCTCATGGCCGACGGCCGGATCGTCGACGCCGACATCGTCATCGTCGCCATCGGCGTCCGTCCCCGTGATGAACTCTTCCGCGCCGCCGAGGGAGAAGAACAGGTCTTCAGCCTGGGCCCCCGCGGCGGCGTGGTCATCAACGACTACTGTGCCACCGAAATCCCGGGCATCTGGGCCATCGGCGAAGTAGCCAACTACGGCGGCATGTGCCTGGGCCTGGTGGCCCCCGCCAACACGATGGCCGAGATCGTGGCGGACCGGCTGCATGGCGGCGACGCCACCTTCCCCGGTTTCGACACCGCCACCAAGCTCAAGCTGTCCGGGGTGGATGTGGCCAGCTTCGGCGACGCCTTCGCGAAGACCGAGCACGCCCTGGAAATCGTCTACGCCGACCCCGCCCGCGGCGTGTACCAGAAGATCGTTACCACCGATGACGCCAAGACCCTGCTGGGCGGCATCTTCGTGGGCGACGCCTCACCGTACATGAGCCTGCGCCCGCTCCTGGGCCGCGAACTCCCCGCCGAGCCGGGCGCGTTCCTCAGTGCAGCCGGCGGCGGTGACGCCCCGGAAACCGAACTTCCGGACGACGCCACCCTGTGCTCCTGCAACAACGTCACGGCCGGGACCATCCGGGACACCATAAACGGCTGCGGCGCCTGCGAGGGCAACGCGCCCGTCCAGGAACTCGGCGAGCTGAAGGGCTGCACCCGGGCCGGCACCCAGTGCGGTTCCTGTGTCCCGATGCTGAAGAAGCTGCTGGAAACCGAGCTGACCAAGTCCGGCGTCGAGGTTTCCAAGGCCCTCTGCGAACACATCGAACTGTCCCGCCAGGAACTCTTCGATGCCATCCGTGTCCTGGAACTGACCTCTTTCGAAGAGATCATGGCCAAGTACGGCACCGGCGAAGGCTGCGACATCTGCAAGCCCACCATCGCCAACATCCTCGCCAGCCAGAACAGCGCCTACGTCCTCGACGCCGGCCGCGGCACCCTGCAGGACACCAACGACCGCGCCCTGGCCAACATGCAGAAGGACGGCACCTACTCGGTGGTGCCCCGCATCGCCGGAGGTGAGATCACCCCCAAGAAGCTGGGCGTGATCGCCGCCGTGGCGGAGAAGTACAACCTGTACACCAAAATCACCGGCGGCCAGCGGATCGACATGTTCGGCGCCCGGCTGGAGGAGCTGCCGGAAATCTGGAAGGAACTGGTGGATGCCGGCTTCGAATCCGGGCAGGCGTACGGCAAGAGCCTGCGGACGGTGAAATCCTGCGTCGGTTCCACCTGGTGCCGTTTCGGCGTCCAGGACTCCGTGGCCATGGCCATCCAGCTGGAGCTGCGGTACCGCGGACTCCGCAGCCCGCACAAGCTCAAGATGGGCGTCTCCGGCTGCGCCCGCGAATGCGCTGAGGCCCGCGGCAAGGACGTGGGCGTCATCGCCACGGCGGACGGCTGGAACCTCTACGTCGGCGGCAACGGCGGTGCCACCCCGGCGCACGCCCAGCTGCTGGCCAAGGACCTCGACGACGAAACCCTGATCAAGTACATCGACCGCTACTTCATGTACTACATCCGCACCGCCGACCGCCTGCAGCGCACCGCGCGCTGGCAGGAGGAACTCGACGGCGGCATCAAGCACGTCGAGGACGTGGTGGTCAAGGACACCCTGGGCATCGCCGAGGATCTTGAGGCGGCCATGGCCAAGCACGTTGACACCTACGTCGACGAGTGGGCCGACACCCTGAAGGACCCGGAGCGACTGCGCCGGTTCCGCTCCTTCGTCAACGCACCGGACCAGAAGGACGACTCGATCACTTTCGTCCCCGATGAGCGTGGCCAGATGCGCCCCGCCACGGCCGAAGAGAAGGCAGCAGCAGCCCAGCAGCCCGTCCTCCTCGGAGCCTCCATCGCTGTCCGTCCCGGCACGCCCGCACCCGTCGGAAACGAGGCATAACCATGCAGCTCAGCATCGACCTCACGGACCGCGAGGTCCTGGTGACCGGAACGGACTCCGCCGCGCGGCAGGCCGTACGGCGCTACGAAGCCGCGGGCGCCGTCGTCCGCCGCCTGGCCGGCCCGCACGGCACCGCCCTGCTCCCGCAGAAGCCGTTCCTGGTGGCCGCGGTCGACGACGGACAGCCGGGCTGGGAGCCCCTGCTCCAGCAGTACCGCGCTGCCGGCGTCCCGGTCGCCACGGAACCTGCGGCAGGCGCCGCCGGGCATGTGACCCTGGTGGGCGGCGGACCCGGCACCACCGAGCTCCTGACCGTTGCCGCCGTCAAGGCGCTGCGGGACGCGGACGTGGTGTTCTACGACCGGCTGGCGCCCTGCCAGGACCTGCCCGCCCTGACCAGCGCCGAGCTGGTGGATGTGGGAAAGAAGCCCGGGCACCACAAGGTGGGCCAGTCCGACATCGAAAAGCTCATGGTGGACAGCGCCCTGGCCGGCAACAACGTGGTCCGCCTCAAGGGCGGAGATCCGTACGTGTTCGGCCGCGGCGGCGAGGAAGTCGCCGCCTGCGTCGCTGCCGGGCTGAAGGTCCAGGTGGTATCCGGTGTCACCAGCGCCATCTCCGTGCCTGCCGCGGCGGGTATCCCCGTGACGCACCGCAACGTGAGCCACATGTTCACAGTGGTGTCCGGGCACGCCCCGCTCACCGAGAAGGAGCATCATCACCTTGCCGGCCTGGGCGGCACCATCGTGGTGCTGATGGGCATCGGAACGCTGCACCACCTGGCTGCAGGACTCCGCCGGGCAGGCATGCGAGCCGATATGCCCATGGCGGTGGTGGAACGGGGTTACCGTCCCGGCCAGCGCACCACCATCGCCGACCTCGGCTCCATCGCCTCGGCTGCTGCAGGCTGCAGCAACCCCGCCGTCCTGGTGATCGGCGAGGTGGTGCGGGTGGCTGAAGCCAACCGCGGGCACGCTGAGACCGCAGCCGACCTGGACCGGCTGGCGGCCTCGCTGCTCGGTTCGTGAAAGGATTGACCCCCATGAACGCACTTGCACCGGCCGAAACGGCAGAGGCCACCGGGGCGGTCGACACCGCGGAGGCCCAGGCGGCCGAATCACCGCTGGAGGGCTTCCGCATCGGTGTGACCTCGCACCGGCGCTCCCAGGACCTGATCGACGCCCTTGAGCGCCGCGGCGCCGAGGTGATCCATGCCCCGGCCCTCAAGATCGCTCCGGTGCAGGAGGACCTCCGCCTCATCGAGGACACCCGCACCATCATCGCGGCCAAACCGGACCTGTGCATCGCCACCACCGCCTACGGCATGCGCCGCTGGTGCGAGGCGGCGGACACGTTCGGCATCGGCGACCAGCTGCTCGAAACCCTGGGCGCCTGCCGGATGTTCGTCCGTGGCCCCAAGGCCCGTGGCGCCGTCCGCGCGGCCGGCCTCGCCGACGTCGGAATCAGCAGTGACGAAACCACCGCAACGCTGGTGGACATGCTGCTGGCGGAGGGAGTGCGCGGCAAGACCGTCGCGGTCCAGCTGCACGGCTACACGGACGTCCGCCAGCTGGAACGGCTGCGCATGTCCGGTGCCACCGTCCTGACCGTCACGCCGTACCGCTGGGTCAAGCCGGACGGCGCCGACCGGCTCCCCCGCCTCATCGAGGCCGCCTGCAGCGGAAACCTCGATGTCCTCACCTTCACCAGCGCACCCGCCGTCGACGCCATGTGGAGCACCGCCCACGAAATGGGCGTCTACAAGCAGCTGATCGAGAGCCTGAAGACCAACGTGACCGCCGCCGTGGTGGGCCCCGTGACCGCCCAGCCGCTGCTGGACGCCGGGGTGAAACCGCTGATCCCGGAGCGTTTCCGGATGGGTGCGCTGATCCGGCTGGTCGTCGAGCACCTGGCGCTGAACCATGTGCGCCGGCTGGACACCCGGTCCGGCAACATCGAGCTCCGCGGCCGCAGCCTGCGCATCGACGGCCAGGCGGTGGAGCTCGCTCCCGCTCCCCTGCTGCTGCTCCGTGCCCTGCTCGGCGCCGGCGGGGCGGTCCTTTCCCGGGAGGCGTTGTCCGACCTGCTGGAACTGCGCGGTTCGGTGCACGCACTGGACATGACCGTCAGCCGGCTCCGGTCTTCCCTGCCCGACGGCAAGCTCATCGAAACCGTGGTCAAGCGGGGATACCGGATCCGCGTCTAGCCGTTTCGGCCGGCGGCGAAGGCCGCCGGGCAACGGCGGGTAACGGCGCTGGCCAGCCCGAATGTGTCCAAGTCGGGCGCAATGAGATGCACGTCACCGGTTCTGTTACCGGCCGGTAAATACTGGCGAACACCGGGGTGCTGAACGGCAACTGGCGGGAAACAAGCCGGAAAAGGCGCACGCCTACGCTGGGTTCCATCATGAACTTCCGGCCGTTTCCCGGCCGCCAGCGAAAGGGCCAGCACATGTCCGCTCCGGCACCCACCACGTCCACCTCCGCCGCCACCCGCATCGTCATCGCCGGAGCAGGTCCGGCTGCCCGCGCCCTGGTCCGGCAGCTGGACCAGGGCCGGTTCGCTGGCAGTATCACCGTCCTGAGCAACCGGGACGACGCCCCCGAGGATCTGCTGGAACTTGCCCTGCTGCCGCAGGTGTCGGTCCGCTTCGGCCAGCCGGCCAGCCACATCGACGCCGATAACCGCACCGTGGCCACGGCTGACGGCATGGAGTTCGCCTACGACCAACTGGTCATCGCCACAGGTTCGGCCCCCGTGGCAGCGCCCGTCGAGGGCGCCGCACAGTGCCTGAGCTACTCCACCATCGACGACGCCGCCCGCATTGCGGACCGGGTGCAGGAAGTCACCCGGGAACTGGGGCGCCGTCCGCTCGGGATCCTGGTGGGCACCGGGGCGGCCGCAGGCCAGGCTGAGGCCGTGCTGCGCGCCAAGGGCGTCCGTCCGGTCCGCACCACCGCCCGGCCGGCCGCCGTCGTGCCCGGAACCTCAACCTTTGGCCTGGCCGCTTCCGCCGTGGTCTTCGAGGACGGCAGCAGCATGTCCGGGGATCTGGTGGTCCTGGCCGAGGACCGCGTGTCCTGCGACGGCCTTGCCGCCAGCGCGGGCCTGCGGACGGCCGCCACCGGAGGCATCGTCATCAGCCAGGACTTCCGGACTTCGGTTCCCGGTATCTGGGCAATCGGGGACGCGGCAGCGTTCGACGGCGTACGGCTGGGCTTGCTGGTGGCCGCGGCTTCCGCTGCGGGGGCCTGCGCCACGCAACTGCTCACGGCGGCCTCGGCAGCCTCGCACTCGCCCGAGGCATCACGGGAAGCAGCAGCTGCGGTGCCGTCGCCGGCGCGGTCCCTTCAGGCAGCCGCCTGACGCCTGGCGCAGCGCGGGTTGCAGCGTGGGCACCTGTGACAAGATGGTTTCCGAAACGCGAGTCAAGGACGCACCGGGCCCACGACGCCCGGGCGAGGCCCCGAGAGGACCATCATGAGCAACGAAGCCACCCCTTCCGTTCAACCCGCTGCCGCTGCGGCCGGGAATATTGCTTCCTACATCGACCACACGCTGCTGAAGCCCGAAGCCTCCGAGGCCGACGTCCTCCAGGTCTGTGCCGAAGCCGCTGAATACGGTTTCAAGTCTGTCTGTGTCAACCCTGTCTGGGTCAAGACCGTCAAGAAGGCACTGAAGGGCTCCGGCGTCCTGACCTGCTCCGTGGTGGGCTTCCCGCTGGGGGCAACCCCCACCGACGTGAAGACCTTCGAAGCCCGCGGCGCGGTGCTGGACGGGGCCGACGAAGTGGACATGGTGATCAATATCGCGGCCGCCCGCGCCGAGGACAAGGGCGCCCTGACCGAGGACATCGCCTCCGTTGCCGAGGCAGTGCACGCCAGCGGTGCCATCCTGAAGGTGATCATCGAGACCTCGCTCCTGTCCGACGACCAGAAAGTCCTCGCCTGCGAGGCAGCTGTGGCGGCCGGAGCCGATTTCGTCAAGACCTCCACCGGTTTCAACGGAGGGGGCGCCACGGCCGGGGATGTGGCACTCATGCGCAGGACCGTGGGGCCTGAACTGGGCGTCAAGGCCTCGGGCGGCGTGCGGTCGCTGGCAGACGCTCAGGCTATGATTGCAGCAGGTGCAACACGTATCGGCGCCAGCTCCGGAATTGCCATCGTCAAGGGTGAACAGGGTTCGTCCGCGTACTGACGGCCGCCGGACGCGCCACAATCAAGCCCCGAGGGGCCGAGGAGGAACGAATGTCCAGCAAGATCAACGCGTCCAACGAGGGCACAGCGAACACGGGCACTGTCCGCACTCCCCAGAATGAAAACAAGCTGGCCGGCACCATCGTCGTGTTCGTGATCATGATGGCCCTCTTCCTCGGCGCCGTGTACTCGCTGTCCTTCCTGACGCTTGGCAACCCGTGGCCGATGGCCGTCTGCCTGGGCCTGTTCGCCCTGGCCTTCTGGATTCCGCAGACCATCCTCGGCCGCTCGGATTCCGCCGGCGAACACTAAGCCTGCCCACGCACAAAGACCCCCGGACGCCGTCCGGGGGTCTTTTGCTGTTCCACGCCTGTGCGCCTGCCCTCAGGCGAACCAAGGGGCGATCCAGGCGGCGGCAGCTGCCACCACCCGCGGCCACTGGTTCTGGGCAATGGCCCAGCCCGCCACAGTCAGTCCCACCATGGCGTAGGCGCTGACGGGGATCAGCACCAGCCACTCGCGCTTGGACCCCGCCCGGCCCAGCAGGGGCAGTGACAGCGCCCCGTTCGGCCGCCAGACGTTCCGCAGCAGTGGCACCTTCCGCAATAGTTTCGGCGGCCGGATCACCAGGGGCCACAGCAGCGGCACTCCCCCGGTGGTGATGAGGTCTCCCACGATGTGGACCACCACGCCGATGAGCATCGACATAGGCAGCCAGGTCCACTGGTGCGGCGCGTACACCGTGACCAGCCCGGCCATCACCAAGGCGAAAATCCAGTTGGAGATGAACCCGCTCTTCGGAAACAGCTTCAGGGCCTTGGCCGCGATGTTGATCAGGAACATGCACAGCAGCCCTGCGCCCACGGACAGCAGCCCCCAGGGGGTTTCCATCTGCACCTGCGCGGCCACACCGGCAAGGAGCACGAACCCGGCGGCGCCCAGGACCGAGTGGGTGCCCTGGCGGTGGCCGCCGCTGGCGGTTTCGATGCCCCTTGCTATGGCATTGGACAACGGCGGCAGCGAGTGGGCCACGGTGCTGGACCGGTGGTCCCAGTCGCAGACCAGCGCGGTGCCGGCCGTGGCCATGCCGCCGATGAGGATCCCCGTGGGGTCCAGCGGGTACCAGCCCAGCGTGTACGGGCCGGTGGACGCAACAGCTACCCACGCCGCGGCTCCCGACGCGGCGTGGTGACCTCCCATCACGGCCTAGCCCGCTGAAGGGGTGACGGAAAGCGGCTGGTCGGAGAAGATGTTGCGGATGACTCCGTTGGCCCACTCCAGGATCTCGGCGTCCTGGAGGTCCCGGCCACCGATCCGGGCCGTCTTGGGCTTGGGGATGAGGATGGCGTCCAACGCCGGCTTGGACTGGGACCCCGGGTACATCCGGGTCAGCCGCATCACCTTGGACTCGGGAAGCGATGCCGGCGCGAACTTGATGAAGTTGCCCTGCAGCGCGACGTCGGACAGTCCTGCTTCCCTGGCACCCACCCGGAAGCGCGCCACCTCCACCAGGTTCTGCGCAGGCAGCGGCAGCTCGCCGTAGCGGTCCACCAGCTCGGCCTTGACCTCGTCGATGGCCTCGTTGGTGAGGGCTGCGGCCAGCTTGCGGTACGCCTCCAGCCGGAGCCGCTCGCCGGGCACGTAATCGTGCGGCAGGTGCGCGTTGACCGGCAGTTCGATCTTCATCTCGGCGGCCTTTTCCTCAGCCTCGCCGCGGAAGTCCGCCACGGCCTCGCCCACCAGCCGGATGTACAGGTCGAAGCCCACCCCCTGGATGTGGCCCGACTGCTCGCCACCCAGCAGGTTTCCGGCGCCGCGGATCTCCAGGTCCTTCATGGCCAGCTGCATGCCGGCGCCCAGTTCGTTGTGCGCCGCCACGGCCTTGAGCCGTTCCAGCGCCACCTCGCCCAGAGGCTTCTCCGACGGGTACAGGAAGTACGCGTAGGCGCGTTCACGGCCACGGCCCACACGGCCGCGGAGCTGGTGCAGCTGGGACAGCCCGTACTTGTCCGCGCCGTCCACGATCAGGGTGTTGGCGTTGGAGATGTCCAGGCCCGTTTCGATGATGGTGGTGCACACCAGGACGTCGAACCGGCGTTCCCAGAAATCCACGATGATCTGTTCCAGGCGGCTCTCGGACATCTTGCCGTGCGCTACCTCCACCCGGGCCTCGGGAACCAGTTCACGGATCTTGGCCGCGGTCCGCTCAATGGTGGACACCCGGTTGTGCACCAGGAACACCTGGCCTTCGCGCATCAGCTCGCGGCGGATGGCGGCCGAGGTCTGCTTGTCCGTGTACGGGCCCACGTAGGTCAGCACAGGGTGCCGCTCCTCCGGCGGGGTGGCCAGGGTGGACGTCTCCCGGATGCCGGTCAGGGACATCTCAAGGGTGCGGGGAATGGGGGTGGCGCTCATGGCCAGCACGTCCACGTTGGTGCGCATCTTCTTCAGCGCTTCCTTGTGCTCCACGCCGAACCGCTGTTCCTCATCCACGATCACCAGGCCGAGGTCCTTGAACTCGAAGTCCTTGGACAGCAGCCGGTGCGTGCCGATCACCACGTCCACCGCACCGCTCTTCACGCCCTCGGCGGTCTCCTTGGACTCCTTGGCGGACTGGAAACGGGACAGCGGCTTGACCCGCAGCGGGAAGCCGGAGAAACGCTCCGTGAACGTCTCGTAGTGCTGCTGGGCCAGCAGCGTGGTGGGCACCAGGACGGCCACCTGCTTGCCGTCCTGCACGGCCTTGAACGCAGCACGGACGGCGATCTCGGTCTTGCCGTAGCCAACGTCGCCGGACACCAGGCGGTCCATGGGGATTTCCCGCTCCATGTCCGCCTTGACCTCGTTGATGGTGGTCAGCTGGTCCGGGGTCTCCACGTACGGGAAGGCTTCCTCGAGCTCGCGCTGCCAAGGGGTGTCAGGGCCGAAGGCGTGGCCGCGCGAGGCCATCCGGGCCGAGTACAGCCGGATCAGCTCACCGGCGATCTCCTTGACGGCCTTGCGTGCCTTGGACTTGGTGCTGGCCCAGTCCGCACCGCCCATCTTGCTCAGCACCGGAGTGTCCCCGCCCACGTAGCGGGTCACCTGGTCCAGCTGATCCGTGGGGACGAACAGCCGGTCACCCGGGGCCCCGCGCTTTGACGGCGCATACTCCAGGACCAGGTATTCCCGGACGCCGTCGCTGCCGCCGGCCACCTTGCGCTGCAGCAGTTCCACGAACCGGCCGATGCCGTGCTGTTCGTGGACCACATGGTCCCCCGCCACGAGCTGCAGGGGGTCGACGGCGTTGCGCCGCTTGGAGGGCATGCGCCGCATGTCCTTGGTGGACCCGGCGGAGGTGCGGCCCAACAGGTCGGCTTCGGTGAGCAGGCCCAGTTTCAGCCCGTCAAGGACGAAGCCGCGGCCGACGGCGGCAGTGGTCACCTCGATGATGCCCGCCTGGGGCTCGTGGTCAAGGCTCTCCACGCGGGCGCAGGGGATGTCGTTTTCGTGGAAGAGTTCCGCCAGGCGCTGGGCCGGGCCGGGGCCTTCGGTGGCCACCACGATCCGCCACTGGTCGCGGACATGCGAGCCGATGAAGGCCATCATCTCCGCCACGTCGCCCTGGTAGCCGCGCGGTTCGCGGGCGTGCAGGTTCAGGACGTCGATTTCGGGAAGGAGCTCCGCATCCTGCGCCAATGACGTGATGGACCACCAGGAAACGCCATGCCCCAGCGCTGACCCGCGCGTCTCAGCGAGCGAACGGAAGCTCGCCGAATGCAGCGCGGCCGATGCCTGCGAGCTGAGGTCCAAAGGCGCGGCACCGCCGTCGGACGCCGTGGACCACGCTGCCTCAAGGAATTCCTCGTTGGTGGCCGAAAGGTCGTGGGCGCGGGTTCGCACCTTCTCGGGTTCGATGACGACGGCGATGGACTCCGCCGGCAGCTGGTCCACGAAGGGCACCATGGCGTCTACCAGCACCGGCGCCAAGGATTCCATGCCTTCGACCGCGATACCGCCGGCGATCTTTTCCAGCATGTCCGCGGCGGCAGGCAGCTCAGCCTTCAGCTTCGCGGCCCGTGACATGACGGACGCGGTGATGAGGATTTCCCTGCAGGGCGGGGCATGCAGTTCCGTGGGGTGGTGGATGCCGGGGGCGGACAGCGAGCGCTGGTCCGCCACGGCAAACCAGCGCATCTGGTCCACCTCGTCACCGAAGAACTCCACGCGGATGGGGTGGTCCTCTGTGGGCGGAAAGACATCGATGATGCCGCCGCGGACCGCGAATTCACCGCGGTGGGTCACCATGTCCACGCGCGCGTACGCGGCGTCGGCAAGGCTTCGCACCACGTCGGTGAACGAAACATCCTGGCCCACCCTCAGCGTGACCGGGACCAGGTCTCCCAGCCCGGCCACCACGGGCTGGACCACGGCGCGGACGGGAGCCACCACCACGCGCAGCCGCTCCGCCGTCGAACTTTCCGGATGCGCCAGCCGGCGCAGGACCGAGAGCCGGCGCCCCACCGTGTCCGACCGGGGCGAGAGTCGCTCATGCGGGAGGGTTTCCCAGCTGGGGAACTCGGCCACGGAGTCCGCGGGGAGGTAGGCGCGCAACGCCGCCGCCAGGTCCTCTGCCTCACGGCCGGTGGCTGTCACCGCGAGGACCACGCCGGGATCGGCGGCGCCTTCCTGCCCTGCCGCGGCGGCAGCCAGGCCATCCGCCATCTCCGCGAGCAGCACGGGCCGCAAACCTGCGGGCGCGCTGATTTGGTAGTCCTGTCCCCTGACGGCGAACCCGCGTCCGGCCTCAGCCCGGACACGGGCGAAAGACTGGTCCGGGGCCAATGCACGGCGCAGCCCATCGAGCGTGGGGCCGTGCGTGGCGGTAACGGGAAGGCTCATGACAGCTGCTCCTGGGGTATTCACGGAAGATCGCAGGCAACGCGAAAACCCGAAATTCGCTGCGAATCCCGGGTAACCCCAGCCTACCGCGCACCGGTGACATTCCGGTTTGGACGGATTTTCCACGGCTTCGCTGACGCAGGCGCCCGGGCTCCGGCGGGGCTACGCTGGCAGGGCCTGACCTTTTTCCGGGAGCGGCCGTCCATAACGGCGGCGGCTCCGAACTGCTAACGCAGAACACCGCTGAGGACGAACAGGAGCCAGCATGACCGGAGACAGCACCACAGATTCGCCCGTACCGGCGCACGGGGGCCCAGCTTCGCCCCGGACGGTCCTGGTCACCGGGGCCACCGGCTACATCGGGGGCCGCCTGGTGCCCAAGCTCCTCGAGGCCGGCCACACCGTCAAGGTGCTGGTGCGCTCCCCGGACAAGATCGCGGGCGTGCCCTGGCGGAACCAGGTGGAGGTGGTGCAAAGCAGCCTGGACGACGGCGACGCGCTGCGCCAGGCGCTGGCCGGCGTCGACGTCTTCTATTACCTGGTCCATTCGATGGCGGCCGGGGCGGGCTTTGAGTCCAAGGAACAGGCCATGGCCCGGACCGCCGCCGAAGCCGCAGTGGCCGCCGGGGTAAGCAGGATCGTCTACCTGGGCGGGCTGCACCCGAAGGGCGTGGAACTCTCCACCCACATGCGGTCCCGGGAAGCGGTGGGCCAGGTATTCCTGGACAGCGCGGTGGACGCCATCGTGTTCCAGGCCGGCGTCGTGATCGGTTCCGGCTCTGCCTCCTTCGAAATGATCCGGCACCTCTCCGAAACCCTTCCGCTCATGCCCGCACCCAGCTGGGTCCGGAACAGGATCGAAGCCATTGCCGTGCGCGACGTCCTCTACTACCTGGTTGCTGCCGCGTCCCTGGAGGGCACCATCAACCGGACTTTCGATATCGGCTGCCGCCAGGTGCTGACCTACGCCAGGATGATGCAGGAATACGCCTCGGAGGCGGGACTGCCCTACCGGGTGGTGTTGGCGCTGCCCATTCCCGCACCGAAGCTGGCAGGCATATGGGTGGCGCTCACCACGCCCATCCCGTGGTCCATGGCGGTCCCGCTGGTCCAGTCGCTCCAGCATGACGCGGTGTCCAACGAGCACGACGTCGACGGGTACATTCCGCAGCCCGACGGCGGCCTCACCCCCTACCGAACTGCGGTGGCCCTGGCCCTGGGCAAGGAGCGGGACGGACAGGTGGAGACCACGTGGGCGAATGCCGGCGCGGATTCCGATCCCCTGCCCAGCGACCCGGAATGGGCGGGGCACAAGGTGTACATTGACGAGCGGACCTTCCACGGTGACGTGGACCCTGCCCACGTGTGGACGGTCATCGAGGGCATCGGCGGCAGGAACGGGTGGTACTCGCTGCCGCTGGCCTGGCAGGTCCGCGGCTGGCTGGACAAGCTGACGGGCGGAGCCGGGCTGCTGCGCGGCCGCCGCCACCCGCACACCCTGCACGCGGGCGAGGTAGTGGACTGGTGGCGGGTGGAAAGCATCGACAGGGGCAAGCTGCTGCGCCTGCGTGCCGAGATGCGGGCGCCGGGACGGGCCTGGCTGGAGCTCGCCGTGGAACCCGATGGTGACGGAAGCCGTTACCGGCAGCGGGCCATTTTCTTCCCGAAAGGCCTCAGCGGCAGGCTGTACTGGCTGGCCGTGCTCCCCTTCCACAGCTTCATCTTCCCGGCGATGGCACGGAACATTACGGCCGCTGCCCAGGAGCTGGCCAATGCGGAACGGCCGGCCGCAACCCCGTAGGATGTTTGGAGCCTCATCCGATCGCGACGTCCCAGGAGGACCCATGGCCCTGAGCGCCACCACCACCGTTCCGCACCCCGTTGACAGCGTTGCCGCTGTCCTGGTGAACGAGGATTTCCAGCGCCACGTCAGCCAGCTGGTAGGCGGAAACCTGGAATCGTTCACCGTTGACGGTGACATTGCCGGCGCCTTCAGCGCCACGCTGGTGCGGACGCTGCCCACCACCCGCCTTCCCGAGATCGCCCGGAAGTTCGTCGGCGAGCACCTGAAGGTGACCCAGGTGGAGACCTGGGATGCCCCGGCCGCCGATGGCTCCCGCAAGAGCAACATCTCCCTCAAGGTTGCCGGTGCCCCCGTTGACGTGACCGCTGTCCAGCGCCTGGTGGCCGAAGCCAGCGGAACGCGGGTGGAACTGGAGGGCGAGGTCAAGTCCTCCGTGCCGTTCCTGGGCGGCAAGATCGCCGACGCCGCCGAGCCCATGGTGGCAAAGGCACTGAACCTGCAGGCCACCCAGGCGCAGGCCTGGCTCGAAAGCCACTAGTTCATGCAGCTCCCTGTCTTCGCCGCGCTGGTCCTGATTATCGCCGGTGTTTGGTCGCTGGCCGTCTGGCCGCAGTTCCTGCGCCGGGTCATGAAGGACCCACGGGCACGCGATGCCGCCGGCAAAGCCACCAAATTCCTGACGGTGCACGTGGTGCTGGTCAGCATCTCGATGGTGCTGGGAGCGGCGACAGCCGTCATCGGTGTCCTGGGGCTGCTGGGTTAATAACCCGCCCTCGTTTTAACCCAAGAGGTCCACTTCCCACCGGGAAGCGGACCTCTTGGTGTTTGCGGGCAGTGCGTGCCTGCAGGCTGCAGCACGCGTTGCGGCCGGCCGGGTCAGGACGCCTGGTTCAGGGCATCCTCCGCGGCCACCCAGGAAATCATGGCGCATTTCACGCGGGCCGCGTACCTCGCGACGCCCTCAAATGCGGCGGCATCCCCCAGCAGTTCAGGATCGGCCGGGATCTTGCCCCGCGACCTGAGTACCTCGCGGAAACTGTCGATCACCTCGTGCACCTCCGCCACCGTCATGCCTTCGGCGAGGTCGCTGAAGACCGAGGCCGAGGCCATGGAGATGGAGCAGCCGGCGCCGTCCCAGGAAACCTGGGCCACTTTTCCGTCGGCCACGGCGAGCCGCAGGGTCACCTCGTCGCCGCAGACCGGGTTCAGCTGGTGGGACTGCCCGGTGGAAGCACCGCCTGGCGCTGGGGTTTCGGCCAGGCCGCTGCCGTGCCGGGCCTTGGAGTGGTCAAGGATAATCTGCTGGTACAACTGGTCAAGGCTCATTGCATACCTTCGGTTCTGGCGGCTAAGCGCGGAAGTAGGCCCGCACGCCCGCCACGGCGTCCAGGAACTGGTCTACGTCGTCGGTGGTGTTGTACAGGTAGGCGCTGGCGCGGGTGGTGGCGGTCAGCCCCAGCCGCCGGTGCAGCGGCTGGGCGCAGTGGTGGCCTACCCGGACGGCGATGCCCATCGAGTCCAGGAACTGTCCGACGTCGTGGGCGTGGACGCCTTCGACGTCGAACGCGGCCAGCCCGATGCGTTCCTCGCCGGCTGCCGGACCCAGGACCCGGATCCCGGGAAGCGCCTCAAGGCCTGCCACCATTCGCTGGCCAAGGTCCATTTCCCACCGGTGGATCCGGTCCAGGCCGGTCTCCGTGAGGTAGTTGGCGGCGGCGGCCAGGGCCACCGCCTGTGAAATGCGCTGCGTTCCGGCCTCGAAGCGCTGCGGAGCCGGGAGGTATTCTGCCCGTTCCATGGTGACCGTGGTGATCATGGAGCCGCCGGTGAGGAACGGTGGAAGGATGTCCAGGAGTTCCTGCCTGCCGTACAGCACGCCGATGCCCGTGGGTGCGAGCATCTTATGGCCGGAGAAAACAGCGAAGTCCACGTCAAGCTCTTTGACGTCCAGGGGCATGTGCGGCGCGGACTGGCAGGCGTCCAGGACTACCAGGGCATTGGAAGCGCGGGCCAGGGCCACCAGTTCACGGACCGGATTGATGGTTCCGAGGACGTTGGAGGCGTGCGTGAAGGCCAGCACCCTGGTACGGCTCCCGATGATCCCTGCGGCCTGCTCCAGGCTGAGCCGGCCGGCATCGTCGATGGGCAGGTAGCGGAGCGTCGCCCCGGTGCGGAACGCCAGTTCCTGCCACGGGATGAGGTTGGCGTGGTGCTCCATTTCGGTGACCACTATTTCGTCGCCCGGTTTCAGGGCAAGGCCCTTCAGTGCCGAGTCCCCCCGGCCCTGGGCAGCCCAGAGCGCGGCGTTGGACAGCGCGTAGGAAATGAGGTTGAGGCCCTCTGTGGCGTTGGAGGTCCAGACAGTTTCGGAATAGTCTGCCCCGACGAGGTCCGCCACGGTCTGGCGCGCATCTTCGAAGGCCTCGGTGGCTTCGACCGCAAGGTGGTGGGCGCCGCGGTGCACTGCCGCGTTGCGCTGCTCGTAGAACTCCTGCTCGGCTTCGATCACGCTGAGCGGGTTCTGGGATGTCGCACCGGAATCGAGATAGACCAGGGGCTTGCCGTTGACCATCTGGTTGAGGACCGGGAAGTCGTTGCGGATGCGGAGGACCTCGGCGTTATCCATGACCGGAACGGACCGCTCCAGGGTGGCGGGCGTTGATACTACGGCCAAGACGTGCTCCTTGAGATGCCAGCGGTTGACACTCAATTGTCCCACAGCACGGCTGTGGCGGCCGCCCGGAGGGGTCAGCCGCCACAGCCGCTCCGGGCTTCAGCCCGCGGAGCGGAGGGCCGGCGACGGCTGGGGGGAGAGTCTCGGTCTCAGAAGACTCTGACGTCGCCGGCCCCGTCTCGGTCCGGCCGCGTGGGCCGGAAGTTCAATGAGGCCTTGATGTGTTTCGGCAACCCGTGCGGCTCTTTACTGCCGTGTGCTTTGCCTCCTTAAGTAAATCGCGTGGGGCCGGCGTGCACACGAGTAGGGTGTACTCGAATTCCGGCAGGTGCCACTACGGGGACACTGAGTGTCGATACCCGCCGGGCCGCCGATGCACGGCGATGCACGGCGATGCACGGCGTTAACGCAGGGCCACGGGTGGCTCCGGTGTCAGCAGGAGGGCGCGCGGAGTCGCCCCACACCCCGGCGAAAGACAGGGTGCAGGGCCCGCAAGTAAGAGGTACGGCGCGACGGCGGCAGCTACCGGGGAAGGGCGGTTTCCAGTTCGTCGCGGCTCCGCACGCCCAGCTTGACGTAGGTGCGGTACAGATGGCCTTCGACAGTGCGGACGGAGACCATGAGGCGCTGGGCGATCTCGCGGTCCGTGAGGCCCTGGACGGCGAGTTCCACGATGTCCTGCTCCCGTCGTGTGAGGTGAACTGTGGGAGCCGCCGCGATGAAACGGCCTTCGCGGAACCGCTCCCCCAGCTCGTGGTCGCACTTTTCACGCTGAGCCACGGCCTGCCGGGACCGGCGGCGCTCCCCCGTCTGGTCAAGAACGGCACTGGCACGGGCGTACGCCTCACGGGCAAGGTTGACGAAGCCGGATTCCTCCAGCGAAGCCGCTGTCACCATCAGGGCGTCGCCATCGGCGGCTTCCCACCCGGTGGCAAGGGTCAGCATCGCTTCGGCCCAGCGCCCCTGCAGGCCGCCCGCTGCTTCCTGCACCATGGGAATGACGGAGGGATCTCCCAGGTCCCAGCAGATGGCGAGGAGTTCGAGCAGCTGCCCGGCCCGGCCGGAAGCTTCGGTGGTGGTCATCAGCGTGTGGAGCGACGCCAGGCCTTTGCCGTCGTGTGCAAGGTACTCTCCCGCGGCCATCGCATAGCCGCGGGCCAGGAGGTCAGCGGGACCGCCGGCCATGGCGTCTGCATAGTCCTGTTCCAGCCGCTTGGCCTGCCCTGCGTCCCCCAGCCGCGCAGCCACGTAGTACCCCAGGGCGGACGCAAAGCCGAACAGCTGCAGGGGGTCGTTGAGGCGAAGCGCCTCCACGGCCGGGAGCAGCACCTGGTAGGCCCGTTCCATCCGGCCCTGGCGCAGCAGTGAGTACCCGCGCAGCACCTGCAGGCTGCCGTTGAACGTGGCCACTCCCGCAGCATGGGCGGCGGCGTAGCTGTCGAGTTCCCGCTCCGCCGACTCCCATTCGCCCATGGACAGGTAACAGCTCACCAGCCTGCCGAGGACCACTTCCGGAAAGAAGTACAGGCTGTCCTCGAGCGGGGACAGCTCGGACGCGGCCCGGAGTGCGGCGTCAAGGCCGTCGCCGGGGCGGCCCGCCGCCGCGAGTGCGTGCGCCAGCAACGCTTCCCCCAGCGCGGCCATCGGTTCCGCCTTGGTCTCGGAGAGGCCCTGGACCCTGATGCCCTCCACCTCGTCCGCCAGTGCCTGGCAGTCCGCTTCGGCCCCCGACTGGAGCAGGCGCAGGAGCTGCACCGGCCAGGCGGGACCCGCGTCCCCTACCTGGGAAACCTGGCTGAGCACGTCGTCGGCCACGGCCGCCAGGGACTGCCCGGCTGCCTGGTGCGCCGATACCCGCAGCAGGAGGACGGCCGGCCCCTGCGGATCATCGGCAAGCGGTGCCCAGCACTCGTCGAGGAGGGCTGCGGCGTCAGCGTAGGCGCCGTCGTTGTAGAGCGCCCGGGCCTGGATGGCCTGGGCGAGCGGCAGTGCGCCCGGGTCCTGGATCCGGGCCGCGATGGACCGGGCGCTGTCATTCCGGAAAAGCAGGAGTGCTTCGCGGGCGGACTCCAGCATGTCCTCCTCGGACACTTTGACTCCAACTTCGATGGCCCACTCCACGGACCGCAGCCGCCCCTCTCCGCGAAGGACCGTTCCGTCCTGCCGGGACTGGATCTTCTCCTGCAATTGGAGGCTGCGGGAGACCGAGATGGTGTTCCTGATGGCGTCGGAAAAGAGGCCGTTCCAGAGGGACAGCTCGGCAGGCACGCCTGACGTTTCGACGGCCACCTGCTGGTCCAGCAGTGAGCGGACCACCGGCGCCCCGCAGATGTCTTCGATGACCTTGCGGCCCACAGGACCCGCCAGTGCGATGAGCTTGAGTGCTTCCTGTTCCTCGGGGTTGCGCCGCAGGTGGTCCTTGGCCACCACGGCTGTGAGCCGAGGTCCGTCGGCGGGAAGGGCACCCAGCAGGATCCAGATCCCGTTGCGCTTCGAGAGGATTCCCGCTTCGGCGGCATCGTGCAGCAGCGCATCGAGGAGGCGGGGGTTCCCGCCTGACGCTGCCCAGACAGCTTCAATGGTGGCGGCGGGAACAGTTCCGTCCAGCAGGTGGGCCAGGACTTCTTCGATCTGTTCCCTGTTCAGCGGGCGCAGGTCCACCCGTTCGGCGAGCCCGTCATACCAGAGCTGGTCCAATGGCTGGGGCAAGCCCGGACGCGGCCTTGCCGCCGCCACCACTGTGGCCCAGCCGGCCGAAATGAGGTCGGCCACCACGCCGGCGGAGGCATCGTCAAGGTAGTGGGCGTCGTCCAGCACCATCAGCACGGGCGCGCTGTTCCCGGCCCGCAGCTTTTCGAAATAGCTCCACATGGACCGCAGCACCGCCACCGGGGAGACGGATTCCTCGGCTGTCAGGTCACCGGTATAGGGCGTCAGGACACCGAACGGAACCGCCGCAAGGGCGGAGCTTCCATGGATCCGCAGGATGTTCAGCTCGCCGGCGAGGCGTTCGGAAATGGCTTCGGCCAGGGACGACTTTCCGATGCCGGGGCCGGCCATGACAAACACCGCCTGGCTGGTGCGGTTCCGGACGATGTTGCAGATCCTGTCCAGCGGTTCGCGGCGTCCGGTGAGGACCCTGCTTGCTGCTGCTTTGTGGCCGTTAGACGAGTCCAGTCAGATCACCCCTGGAGGTTACGCCGAGCTTGGTGAAGACCTGGTACAGATGGCCCTCAACAGTCCGGACTGACACGCCCATTTCCAGGGCAATGTCGCGGTTGGATGCACCCCGGCCCGCAAGCCGCGCTATTTGCCGTTCGCGGCTGGTCAGCAATGGGCTGCCGCTGCTGGGCACAATGGGGAGGTTCGCAACCGTGGTGGCCAGGATGTCCAGGCGGGCCTGGGCTGTGCGGGCCGAGATCGAGTCGCCGTCCTGGCGCGCGAAGTCCACCGCGAGGGCCATGCACCGGGCCTCGACGGCGTCCAGCTCCAGGGTGGCGGCAAGCTCTCCGCCGGCCAGGAGGGTCTTGGCATCCTTGGTGCGGCTGCCCAGGGCAATAAGCCGGGAGACCTCGGCCAGCGGACCCTGGCGGCGGCCGGCAATGTCTTCGAGCAACCGGAAATCGGCATCGCTGCCGTTGACCGTGGCCGCCAGCAGTTCGACGCCTGCAAGGGTGTAAAGGCCCGCGCCGAGGTTCCGCCGTGCAGATTCCTTGAGCCGCGCCACGGAGTCGGCGTCGTTCAGCCAGCGGCCGGCCGTCAGTGCGCAGAAGCGGATGACGCTCTCGTCAGCGAAGCCGGCGGCTGCAGGGATCCGTTGCAGCTTGCCCAGGTACTTGCGGGCCTGGGGAGCGTTTCCGGTCTGCGCGTAGGCCAGGGCGGTGGCGGCATACGTGTACCGGAGGGCGGTCTGGACGGGGTGGAGTTCCAGCTGCGCTCCGGCGGAGATCAGGAGGTCCAGGGCTGCGGCGCCGCGACCTGCGAAGACGTACGCTATCCCGGCGCCCAGCTCGCTTGAAGCTGTCCCGTAGGGCAGCCGGTACGGTTCGTCCGTGGTCTGGGGGCCCAGGAAGTCCAGGCACCGCCGCCACTGCCCCGCCAGCAGCAGCACCATGTAGGACTCTTTGGTGTACTGCTCCCGCAGCCCCACCACGTGGGAGGCGTCGCTGATCTGGCCGCCGAGTTGGCGCATCAGGCCGAGCGCGTCCATCTCACGGCCGGTGAGCACCAGCGCGGTCATCAGCAGGATCGCGGCGTGCATGCGGTAGCCGGTGTCCGGGTTCAGTTCGGGATCGGCGGCGGCAACAAGTTCGGGAATCAGTTCCGCGTAGTCGCCCATGAAGGCCCGGTACTCGAACGCGCTCAGGGCCACGCGGTTGGCTGCGACGGCTGCCGGTTCGGGCCAGGACGGCCGCTCGGCACCCGTGCCGGCAAGCAGGCGCTCCCGGGCGTCGTCGAGCAGTGACGGCACCTTGTCCGCGTGCTCGGGCAGGCCCATCATCACCTTGGCCCTGGCCGCGGCCACCTGTGCGTACTCCTCGAGGTCGAGGGCGTCCAGCTCCGGCTGCGAAATGTCCTCAAGGGCGGCCAGCGCCTGGTCCGGCATGTCCAGCTGCAGGTAGGCAGCAGCGCGCTGCCGCTGGGCAGGAACCCATTCCCGGTCTCCGCGGCGAAGCAGTTCGCCGTAGGTGAGCGCGAACCGGGGGTCGAACAGCTGGACGGCGGCCTCGGCTGCCGAAAGGGCCAGCGCGGGGCTCAGTTCCGCCTCGCACTCGTGGGTCCAGGCGGCAAAGGCCATCAGCTCTTCAACGGTCATGCCCGCCGGGTCCGGCTCCACACCGCCAAGAAGCACGGCACGCAGTTCGCGGCGCCGGGCGATGCTCAGCCAGGTCCGCACGACGTCCCCGATGTATTTCTCCCGCAATGAGACCCAGCGGTGGTCTGAGTTGTCGATTTCGAGCAGTCCGCCGTCTTCCATATCCGCCACGACGTCGGCGCCGTAGATCGAGGTCAGCCGGGACAGCTCCACGCTCCGGGCGCAGGACAGCATTTCTATGACTTCGCGGGTTTCCGCGGTTTCCCGGGACCAGCGGGATCGGACGATGTCGTCGAGGCTGGCGGCGCCGTCGAGGACTACTTTGTCGCGCAGGGTCCAGACGGAGTCGGACAGCACCAGGTTGCCGGACAGCTGCTGCTCTGTGACCAGGGCCTTGAGCAGCAGCGGATTGCCTCCCACCATCTGGTGGTACGTGGTGACCAGGGAGGCGGACACGCGGTGGCCCAGCAGTGAAAGGAGGACCTGCCGTGTCTGGAGCTCATTGAGGTTGCTGAGCCGGACCTCGGTGAGCCGCCGGTCCGTGAGGAGCCAATGGAAGTCCGCGGGGAGGTCACTGATCTTGGGCGCCACGGCAATGATCTTGGCGGTCCCGGTCAACAGCACGTTGAGGAGCACGCCGGCGCTGAGATCGTCGATGGTGCCGGAGGTGTCCAGCGTGATGACGCAGGGCCTGCCGGCGGCGTCACTGCGGATCAGGGATGTGATGCCGCGCAGGATGGCGGTGGGCGAGCCCATATAGGCCTGCGGGAGGCGTGCCAGAAGGAAGGACAGGCATCCGTAGGGTGTGGTGGAGCCGGCGGGTCCGCTGCGGAGCTGAAGCGACCAGACGTCCGGGCCAAGGTCCGTGACGGCGGCACGGGCGAGGGATGATTTGCCGACGCCGCGGCCGCCGGTGATGACGACGCCCAGCGAGTTCTCTGCGGTCAGTGCGGTGCGGACGGTTTCGAGGTTGGCGCTGCGGGCGGGCACGGACCATTGCGGCCCCGGACTGCCCTGGGCCGGAGTACGCAACCCGACGTCCAGGGGTGCTGGCCCGCGCCCCCAGCTGAGTGGCTCGATTGACATGAACGTTCCCCTACATCCAGCTATAGCGGAATGTAGCCCCTTTGCTCCCCCGCATAGCAAGAAGAGTACCTTGCCCGGCGGACAACGAGACAGGTCAAAGCCACTTTAAGTTTTTTGTGGCGCGGGCCGGTACCCGTTATCCGGCTGTCTTGGCCGGGTGGAACTTCTGTTGCGCGGCGGTGAGGCCCTCCTGCAGGAGCAATTCGACGGCGTCGGCCGCCTCGTCCAGCAGGAACGGGAGCTCCTTAAGCTCTGCAGTTCCGAAATCGCGCAGCACGTAATCGGCCGTGTCCATGCGGCCGGGCGGGCGGCCCACGCCAACCCTGACCCGGAGGTACTCCTTGGTGGCCAGCGCCTTGGAGATGTCCCGCAGGCCGTTGTGGCCGCCTTCGCCGCCGCCGATCTTGAGTTTCACCGTATTAAAGGGGATGTCGATTTCATCGTGGACCGCCACCACGTGGTCGGGTGAAATCCCGTAGAAATTTGCCAGCGAGGACACCGGTCCGCCGGAGACGTTCATGTAGGTCATGGGCTTGGCGAGCACCACGCGGGGGCCTCCGATGCCCAGGCGCCCTTCGACTACCTGGGCGCGTGCTTTATGGCTCTTGAACCCGGCGCCTACCCGGCCGGCAAGTTCGTCGAGGACCATCTGGCCGACGTTGTGCCTGTTCCCTTGGTACTGGGCGCCGGGGTTGCCGAGGCCAACAATGAGCCAGGTATCAGTCATGGATCAATCCTAAGGTGGGTGGTCTCGCGGCTCAGGCATGGCAATGGCCGGACCCCTGCGGGATCCGACCATCGGCACAAGTGGCGGAAGGCTACTCGGCAGCAGCTTCTCCGGTGGCTGCAGCTTCGCCGGCGGGAGCCGCGGCCTGCTCGCCCTCCTCCTCGGCGATTTCAACTTCCTCGGAGATGTTCACAACCAGCGCCTCGGCGTCGGTCAGCAGGACGGTGCCCTTGGGCAGCACGAGGTCGGATGCGTGGATGTGCTCGCCGGCCGCGCGGCCTTCGATGCTGACCTCGACGGCGGTGGGCAGGTGGGTTGCCTCAGCCTCGAGGGACACGAGGGTCAGTTCCAGGTTGTGGACGGTGCCCGGTGCGGACTCGCCTGCAACGTGGACCGGAACGTCGACGTTGACCTTTTCGCCCTTGCGGACGGTCAGGAGGTCGATGTGCTCGATGATCTGCTTGATCGGGTCGCGCTGGATGTCCTTGACCAGGGCCAGGTGGCCTTCGCCGTTGATGTCCAGGGACAGCAGGGCGTTGGCGGTGCGGACGGCCAGGGTGGTGGCCTTGGCGGGGAGGGTGATGTGGATGGGCTCTGCGCCGTGGCCGTAGATGACGGCGGGGATCAGGTTGGCCATCCGTGCACGGCGGGCGTAACCCTTGCCGAATTCGGTGCGCAGTTCTGCTGCGAGCTTCTGCTCAGACATGGAATCTCCTTGAAGGCTAAACGGTGTTCAGCGAGGGCGGAGGTCTGGGATGACCTTCAACGCCGGGCGGCCGGGGCGGCCCAATTCAAGAAGGCTGTTCTTCATCTGAAGGACAGGTCAGACCCAGTCGATCACGGAGATCTGCGAGCCGTCGAAGCGGCCGCTCTCCCTCGCCAAGGTTTCGGGGTAAAGCCTACCAGTGCCGGCACCGTTTACTGAAAACGGTACCGGCACCGGCAGGGTCAAGCTGGTGCTAGGCGTTGCCGTCGAACAGGCTGGTGACCGAACCGTCGTCGAACACTTCACGCACGGCGCGGGCAATCAGCGGCGCGATGGACAGCACCGTCAGCTGCGGGAAGCGCTGCGACGAGTTCAGCGGCAGGGTGTTGGTGACCACCACTTCACGCGCGCCGGATTCGGACAGGCGCTGTGCCGCCGGCTCGGAGAAGACGGCGTGCGTGGCGGCGATGATGACATCCTTGGCGCCGGCGTTCTTCAGCACCTGTACAGCGCCGGAGATGGTTCCGCCGGTATCGATCATGTCGTCGATCAGGACGCAGGTGCGTCCCTCGATCTGGCCCACAACGGTCTTGGACACGGCCTGGTTGGGGACTGTCAGGTCGCGGCTCTTGTGGACGAAAGCCAAGGGCGCACCGCCCAGGCGCTCGGCCCACTGTTCGGCGACGCGGACCCGGCCGGTGTCCGGGGAAACCACGGTGATGTTTTCGGCATCAACGCGGGTGCGGATGTAATCAGCCAGCAGCGGGATGGCCATCAGGTGGTCAACGGGGCCGTCGAAGAAGCCCTGGATCTGGGAGGTGTGCAGGTCCACGCTCATGATGCGGTCCGCACCGGCAGTCTTGTAAAGATCGGCCACCAGGCGGGCGGAGATGGGTTCGCGGCCGCGGCCCTTCTTGTCCTGCCGGGCGTACGGGTAGAACGGCGACACCACGGTGATCCGCTTGGCGGAGGCCCGCTTCAGCGAATCAATCATGATCAGCTGTTCCATGAGGTGGTTGTTCAGCGGGGCCGGGTGGGCCTGGATCACGAACGCGTCAGTGCCGCGGACGCTTTCACCGGCGCGGACATAGATCTCGCCGTTGGCGAAGTCGTACGCGTCCACCGGGAGGAGGTCGGTGCCGAGCTCCTTGGCGATTTCCCGGGCCAGCTCCGGATGTGCCCGCCCGGTGGCGAGCACCAGCTTCTTCTCGCCATGCGCCGTAATTTCGCTCATTGTTACTTGCCCTCTTCTGTAGATGCCGGGGTACTTGAGGAGTTGTTGATGGCCGCCTGGGCCAGTTCGGCTGATCGGCTGCCGGGACGGTTGGCCGGGACCCACCCTTCGGTGTTGCGCTGGGCAGCGATGCTCAGCGCGAGCGCGCCTGCCGGGACGTCCCTGCGGATCACCGCGCCGGCGCCGCTGTAGGCGCCGTCCCCCACGGTGACCGGTGCAACGAAGACCGTATTCGAACCTGTCCTGACGCCTGAGCCGATGACGGTGCGGTGCTTCTTCTCGCCGTCGTAATTGGCCGTGATGTTGCCGCAGCCGATGTTGGTGTCTTCGCCGATTTCAGCGTCGCCGGCGTAGCCCAGGTGGGACAGCTTGGAGCCGCGTCCGATGGTGACGTTCTTCGTTTCGTAGAAAGCGCCGATCTTGCCCTTTTCGCCAAGGACGGTGCCCGGGCGCAGGTAAGTGAAGGGTCCGACGGCGGCGCGCGGGCCGATCGTCGACGCGGAGCCGTGGGTGCGGATCACCGTTGCGCCCTCGCCCACCTCAACGTCGGTGAGCGTGGTGTCGGGTCCGACGACGGCATCCCGCGCCACCGAGGTGGAGCCGTGCAGTTGCGTGTTGGGCAGCAGGCGGACGTCCTCATCCAGGGTGACGGAGGAGTCGATCCAGGTGGTGGAAGGATCCACAACTGTCACGCCGGCGCGCATCCATGCCTCCACGGTGCGCCGGTTCAGTTCGGCGCCGAGGGCGGCGAGCTGGACGCGGTCGTTGGCGCCCTCCACCTGCCAGCGGTCAGCGGTGACGACGGCGGCAACGCGGCCGCCTGCCTCGCGCGCCAGACCCAGCACGTCGGTGAGGTATTTCTCGCCCTGGGCGTTGTCGGTGGTGACCTTGCCCAGTGCTTCGCGCAGCACGGCGGCGTCGAAGGCGTAGATCCCGGAGTTGACCTCGCGGATCAGGCGCTCGGCGTCGGTGGAGTCCTTGTGTTCGCGGATGCCGGTCACGGTGCCGTCTTCTCCGCGGAGGATCCGGCCGTAGCCTGTGGCGTCGTCCAGGACTGCGGTGAGCACGGTGACCGCGTTGGCGTCCCGTTCATGGGTGGCGACGAGTTCGGCCAGCAGCCCGCCGGAGAGCAGCGGGACGTCACCGTAAGTGACCACCACGGTGCCGGTGAGCTCTTCCTTGGCGTCCAGCGCCTGCAGCGCCACCTCCACGGCACGGCCCGTGCCGGGCACCTCGTCCTGGTCCACGATGGCCGCGGACGGGTCGAGTTCCGCCACGTGCCCGGCCACAAGGTCGCGTTCGTGGCGGACCACGATGGCGAGCTGGCGGGGTTCAATGCTGCGGGCGGCGAGGAGCGCGTGGCCCACCATCGAGCGTCCACCGATTTCGTGGAGGATCTTGGGGTTACGTGACTTCATCCGGGTACCGGCACCTGCTGCCAATACGATGACTGCGGCCGGACCGGTGTTTTCAGGGATCACGTACGGATTCTCCTCGCTTTGTTGCGCTGGCGCTTCATGGTGTCCGGCCAACCTCCGCCGGCCCGGCACCGGGAGTTACCTGCTGAACTCCCCGCACAGCAGTTCCGCCCATAGGATTCGAACCTATACTCCACGGCTCCAAAGGCCGGGGTGCTGCCGTTACACCAGGGCGGACCATGCCTCCGGCACAAGGCCCCGGGCACAAGTCCCTATTTTGCCACGGCTTCGGGGCAGCGCGCGACACAGCCCCGGTTGACCGGGAGCCGGGCGCCCCGGAAACCGGGAAAACGGGCCCGCCGGGGTAGGGCATGATGGAAATGTGAGCAACAACCCTCCGCGGACACGGATGACCGGCCTTCAGCGGCGGAACCAGCTGATCGACGTGGGGCGTGGCCTGTTCGCAGTCCGCGGGCTGGACGGCACCACCATCGAAGAAATCGCCGCCTGCGCGGGCGTCTCGAAACCGGTGATCTACGAGCACTTCGGCTCCAAGGAAGGCCTCTACACCCAGGTGGTGGACTTCGAGTTCCACATCCTCCTGGACGCCATCAACACCGCGCTGGCCGCCGAAGCCAAGCCGCGCGTCCTGGTTGAACGCGCCGCCCTGGCCCTGCTCACCTACATCGAGGACCGCACTGAGGGGTTCCGGATCCTCATGCGCGACGCTCCCCCGTCCCAGCCCGAGGGCGCTTTCTCCACCCTGCTGTCCCACGTCACGGCCAGGGTGGAGCACATCCTGTCCGACGAGTTCTCCCGGCGCGGCTTCAGCGGCCAGGACGGCGCCATGTATGCCCAGATGCTGGTGGGCATGGTGGCCATGACCGGCCAGTGGTGGCAGGACAGCCGCCAACCCGACAAGAACACCGTCGCGGCGCACCTGGTCAACCTCGCTTGGAACGGCCTCACCGGCCTCAAGAAGGACCCGGAGCTGCAGTCCGAGGCGTGAGTTGCCGCGTTGCCTTTGTCAGTCGCCGAGGAGTTCTGAGGCTTCGAGCCACTCCATTTCCAGGGTGTCCTTTTCGTCGGTGAGGTCCTTGAGTTGCTTGTTCTGGGTGGCGAGCTTGTCGAAGTCGCCGGCCTCGGTGGCCTTCAGCATCAGGTCGTGAAGCTTCTTTTCCTCTTGGTCGAGCTTCTTGATCTGCCGCTCGATCCGGTTGAGGGCCTTGCGGGCTTCGCGCTTTTCGGCTTCGGAGGGGCCGGTCCCGGTTGCCGCAGATGCGGCGCCGGCGCTGGTGACGGGGTTTCCGCCGCCGGTCACGGTGGAACCGGCCAGGGCGGCCTCGCGCAGTTCAAGGTACTGGTCCACGCCGCCGGGCAGGCCACGGAGCTTGCCGTCGCCAAGGAGCGCCATCTGGTGGTCGGTGACGCGTTCCAGCAGGTAACGGTCGTGGCTGACTACCACCAGGGTTCCGGGCCAGCCGTCCAGGACGTCCTCGACGGCGGCGAGGGTGTCGGTGTCGAGGTCGTTGGTGGGCTCGTCGAGCATCAGCACGTTGGGTTCGCCCACCAGCAGCCGCAGCAGCTGCAGGCGGCGCCGCTCACCACCGGAGAGGTCCCGGACCGGTGTCCACTGCTTCTGGTTGGTGAACCCGAGCTGCTCCACCAGCTGGCCAGCGGTGAATTCCTTGCCGCCCACGTTGAAGGAACGCTTCTCGCGCTCAATGACCTCGATGACACGCAGGTCAGCGACGTCGTCGAGCTCCTTGACTTCCTGCGTGAGGACCGCGGTGACCACCGTCTTGCCGCGCTTCAGCTTCCCGGCGTCGGGGGCAATCTCGCCGTTCAAGAGCTTCAGGAGTGTGGTCTTACCGGCGCCGTTGACGCCCACCAGGCCCAACCGCTCACCCGGGGCCAGGCGCAGGGTGATGTCATCGAAAAGCTTCCTCCCGTCGTCGTCGCCCTGGAAGTTCAGCGAGACGTGTTCCAAGTCCAGGACGTCTTTGCCCTGGCGCGCGGTGGCCATCTTGTTCAATGCCATGGAATCACGCGGCGCGGGAACGTCGGCGATGAGCGCGTTGGCCGCCTCAATCCGGAACTTCGGCTTGGCGGTGCGGGCAGGGGCTCCCCGGCGCAGCCAGGCGAGCTCCTTCTTGACCAGTTGCTGGCGCTTGCCTTCCACCACGGAGGCCATCCGGTCCCGCTCGGCCCGGGCGAGGACGTATGCAGCGTAGCCGCCCTCGAAGGGGTCCACGATCCCGTCGTGCACCTCCCACGTCTTGGTGCAGATTTCGTCGAGGAACCAGCGGTCGTGGGTGACCACCAGGAAGGCGCCCTGGTTGGCGCGCCAGCGCGATTTCAGGTGGCGGGCCAGCCAGGCAACACCTTCGACGTCAAGGTGGTTGGTTGGCTCGTCGAGCATGATGACATCGTGGTCCTCGATCAGCAGCTTGGCCAGGGCCACCCGCCGCTTCTGCCCGCCGGAGAGCGCGTGGACGTTGGCGTGCCAGTCGACGTCGGACACCAGGCCGCCCATGACTTCACGGATTTGCGGGTTGCGCGCCCACTCGTAGTCGGCCTGGTCGCCGACGATCGCCACGCCCACTGTCAGGTCGCCGTCGAGCACGTCGCTCTGGTCCAGGTAGCCGACGTTGACGTCGCCGCGTTTGGTAACGCGGCCGGAATCCGGGGTGGAGCGCAGGGCGAGCAGCCGCATCAGGGTGGACTTGCCGTCGCCGTTCCGGCCCACCATGCCGATGCGGTCGCCCTCCTCGAGCCCGAGCGTGACGCCGTCCAGGACTGTGCGGGTCGCGAAGGAGACCGTGAGGTTTTCGCCGCCAAGAAGGTGTGCCAAAAAGAACTGCTTTCTGCTGCCCGAATGGGCGTTGCGCTGCTAGAGAAGGGTGTCGGAGATGATGCGGGCACCGGGAACGGGACCGTGGACGGCGAGGGCGGAAAGGCCTTGGTGCTGCAGGTCTTCCGCCAATGCTTCCGCTGCCACGGAGTCATCCGCGAGCAGTGCCACGGTGGGCCCGGAGCCGGACACGATGCCGGCGATGGCGCCGTGCGATTCGCCGATGCCCAGCGTATCGCGCAGTGAGGGGGCCAGTTCAATGGAGGCCCGCTGGAGGTCGTTGACCAGGATGCGGCTGAGGGCGTCTGCGTCGCCACCGCGGAGCGCGGCCAGGATGTGGGGGTCGACGCCGGTGGGCTCGTCCGCGTCCACGCCCTCGGCTTCACGCAGCCTGTCCAGGGTCCGGAAGACTTCCGGGGTGGGCAGGCCGAAGTCGGCGGTAACCAGGACCCAGTGGGTCTTTGCCTTGGCGAGTGCCGGCGACAACTGGTCACCAACCCCGAGCCCTACCGCCGTTCCGCCGAGCAGGGAGAACGGAACGTCGGCTCCGAGTTCGGCAGCAAGGTGCGCGAGTTCCTCCCGGGACAGGCCGCTGTTCCACAGGGCATCACAGGCCAGGAGCGTAGCGGCGGCGTCCGCCGATCCCCCGCCCATTCCGCCGGCCACGGGCACCCTCTTGGTGATTTCCAGGTGGACCCCGGTGGCGTGCTCGGAAACGTCAGCCATGATGGCGGCGGCCCTGTAGGCCAGGTTGCTGGCGTCGAGGGGGACGTCGACGGCGTCAAGGTCAAGGGTGCTGCCCGGGCTCAGGCTCACCGTGATGCCCGGCGTTTCCGTGCTGGTGGCGGCGACTTCTTCATAGAGGGAGACGGCCAGGTAGACGCTGGCCACGGAATGGTAGCCATCGGGCCGGAGCGGGCCGACGTCCAGCGAGACGTTGATCTTTCCGGGAGCCTTGACCCGGACCGTCCGTGCCGCGAACCGGACGGCGGGCGTGTTCACGCGCCCGCTTCCTTGGCTTCGGCGATTCGGGCGAACGCGGCGATGTCGATGACCTCACCGCGCGCCGTGGGGTCGACGCCGGCCGCCAGCAGGCAGCGTTCGGCTTCAGGTCCTCCCCCGGCCCAGCCGCTGAGCGCGGCGCGCAGGGTCTTGCGACGCTGGGCGAAGGCTGCATCAATCACGGCAAAGACCTGTTTGCGGGTTGCGCTGGTGGCAGGCGGCTCGCGCCGGGTGAAGGCGACCAGTCCGCTGTGAATCTTGGGCGCGGGCCAGAACACGTTCATGCCGATCACGCCGGCTTTGCGCATCTGGCTGTACCAGGCTGCCTTGACGGACGGAACGCCATAGGTCTTTGAGCCCGGACCGGCGGCCAGCCGGTCGGCTACCTCGTCCTGGACCATGACCAGGCCGTGCTGCAGGCTGGGGAAATGCTCCAGGAGGTGCAGGACCACGGGCACCGCAACGTTGTAGGGCAGGTTGGCTACCAGCGCCGTAGGTTCCACGGGAAGTTCCGTGACCTTCATGGCGTCAGCCTCGACGAGGTGGAAATTTCCGACCGCGGCCGGCCGCCATTCAGCCACCGTTGCCGGAAGCTTGGCGGCGAGGACGGGATCGATCTCCACAGCCACCACTGCCGCGGCGGCGTCCAGCAGGCCCAGTGTCAGTGAGCCGAGGCCCGGGCCGACTTCCAGGACCGTCTCATCGGCCCTGACTCCTGCTGCTGCCACGATCCTGCGGATGGTGTTGCCGTCGATGACGAAGTTCTGGCCCAGGGTTTTGGTGGGCCTGACACCGATCTCCCCTGCCAGCCGGCGAATGTCGGATGCACCGAAAAGCGGTGCGGGCGCGGCGGGGTTGGGTTCAGTCACCTAGGTATCCTATCCCGCGTGGCCGGGCCGTTTCCGCCGGGCCGGCCGTGTTAACGGCCGAAGCCGGGCCCGGAAAAATCCCGGGCCCGGCTTCGACGCGTGGACCATGCCAGTACGGGCTGGCAGCGGATCAGCTAGCTGCTGGCTGCCCAGCCGCAGCCCCACGGCTGCAGGCCGCGCTGCGCGTACACGCGGTTCGCGATGTCGATCTGCTGTGCCTTGGTGGCCAGGCTGGCGTTGGGGGCGTAGGCCCCGCCGCCGGAGCCGATCCACGTCCGGATGTCGAACTGCAGGCCGCCGTAGTAGCCGTTGCCGCTGTTGATGCTCCAGTTTCCGGTGGACTCGCACTGGGCGATCTTGTCCCACATGGCTTCGTTCATCATGGCCGGAGCAGCAGCGCCGGTGTTGCTGCCGGCGGCCGGGGCCGCAGCGGCCTGGGCGACGGGCTTTGCCTTGGTGCCGACCGTGACCTTCTCAGCGACAGGCTGGACGGCTACGGCTTCAGAGACGAGGGTGCGGGAGGCTTCACGGCCGTCCACGAGGACCAGCTTGAAGGTCTTCTCCAGCTTGCCCGCAGCGCCTGCCTGCGTAACTTCCTTCTCGCCCTTGAGCATCTCGGCGTCTTCGGTGGTCACGGTCTCGAAGGGGACGTCCTCGGAGGTTTTCGCGGTCTGGCCGTTATCAACGCGGGACACTTTGATCACCATGTTGTTGACGACGTGCGCGTTGGCGGGCTGGGAGGTCCTGTCGTTGGCGCCGATGGTCAGCCCGGCGCCCTGGAGCACGTCGCCTACAGTGGCCGCGGTGGTGGTGGTGGTGTTCACCTTGCCATCGGCGACGATGCTGACGGACTTGGGGGTGGAGATGGACACGAAGGAGCCGGCAAGTGCGAGCTGCGCGTCCTTGGGGACGGACAGCGATGAGGTGCTGGCCACGCCGAGTTCGGTGACCAGGCCTGCGACGTCCTGCGCGGTGGTACTGACCGTTTTTTCTGCTCCGTCGAGGCTGACCTTGACTTCCTTGGCCTGGTTGACGTTGATGACGGTTCCGTTGTGGACCGAGGCGTCGATGGCTGGGGAAACCCTGTCTGCGGGCTTCAGTTCGATGTTGGCGCCCTTGACGACCTGGCCTACGGTGCCGCCGAAGGTCTGGACGGAAGAGACCTTGCCATCAACGTTGAGCGTGATGGTTTTGTTATTGCCGACGAAGGCTACGAGCCCCGCTACCAGGGTGCACAGCACCAGCAGCTGGGCTCCAACCTTGAAAAAGCTGATCTTGCCATCCGATGTGAAGAACTTGACCACGATTGCCCGTAACTTTAGGTCCATCCGGGCACGGGGATTTGCGCAGTAAAATGCCCGGCACCGCCTTTGAACAGCAGTCCGGGCACCTTTGCGCCGCCTGCTTCCCGCCAGCAGCCAGGACGGGACAGGATCCCGGCTTGTGATGCTGAAAAGGAAGCTAAATTACCCGTTGGCCTTCCCCGACCCCGGCTAATAGTTTTCCACTGTAACCGTAGCGTTATAAACGGGCCAACAAATTTGCATACCACGTATGCCTCAAAGGTCACTCAATGTGACACTTCTCAGCTCCAGGATCCGTATGCCCCCAACGTATTTGAGCTGATCCGGGTGCACAGCTCCGAGAGGTCCGTGCCTGTCAATTCAGCCATGGCCCGGACGGTGTACGGCACCATGTAGCTGGCGTTGGGCCGGCCCCGGTGCGGATGCGGGGTCAGGAACGGGGCGTCTGTTTCCACCAGGACGAGTTCCGGGTCTGCGACCGCGAGCGCGGACCGCAGGTTGGCCGCGTTCCGGAAGGTCAGTGTTCCGGCGAACGACATGTACCAGCCCTCGCGGTTGCAGATGGCGGCAAGCTCCTCATCGCCGGAGAAGCAATGGAATACCACCCGGTCCGGAGCACCCTCTTCCGCCAGGACCTGCACCACGTCGGCATGCGCGTCCCGGTCATGGATCTGGAGGGTGAGGTCCAGCCGTTTGGCGATGTCGATGTGCCGCCGGAATGAGTACCGCTGATGTGCAAGCCCCTCGCCTTCCGTGCGGAAGAAGTCTAGGCCTGTCTCGCCGATGGCACGGATCCGCGGGTGGGCTGCCAGCTCTTCAATCTCAGCGAGAGCGTCTTCGAGTTCGCCGCGGGCGGCATAGCCGGGAGCATCATTGGGGTGCAGCGCCACAGCGCCCAGCAACCGGGCATCCTGCTGCACCGCCTGAACGGTGAACCGCGACGATTCCAGGTCGCAGCCCACCTGGACTGCCCCCTGGACACCCACAGCGGCAGCAGCGTCCATAGCTTCGGTTATTCCTACCGGCCCTTTTCCGTCTGGAAAATCCAGGTGCGTGTGGTTATCCATTACCGGTACCGGCAGCGGTTCGGGCGCGGGCGGATATTCGCGTTTCGGGGACGCTGCGCCACTCTGGGAACCTTCCGTTGTGGGTTCGCGGTAGGCATCGGGGGTCTGCGGACTGCACATCACTCCAGCCTAACGGCGGAGGGCACCACGATTTCGCCGGAACTCTATGCCAGGCCAGGCAGTTGTGTTAGTAGTCTGGTGGGAGCACATGAGAACGCCCACCGACGGGCGAAGGCAGGCTTGCTGTCCCGTCCAGGTGAAACCCTGGCTGAAAGGTTGCCGATGGAATCTTACCGACGCACTGCCAACGATGTGAGCGCTGCGAACCGCAACCTGGCGGGCGTTTCCGATCCCGTCAGCCACCTGAACGGCCACCGTGCCGCCGCCATGGACGCTGACTCGTTCCACGACGCCAGCCAGCGGATCCTCAGCACTGTCAACACGGTGATCGACGGGAAGTCCGACGCCGCGGAGCTTGCATTGACCGTCCTGCTCGCCCAGGGCCACCTGCTGCTGGAAGACGTTCCAGGCGTCGGCAAGACCCTGTTGGCCAAAACCCTTGCCAAAACCATTGACTGCACCGTCAGCCGCATCCAGTTCACGCCGGACCTGCTCCCCTCGGACGTGACCGGCGTGTCCATTTACAACCAGTCATCCAGGCTCTTCGAGTTCCGTCCGGGAGCAGTTTTTGCCAACATCGTCATCGGCGACGAGATCAACCGGGCGTCAGCGAAAACCCAGTCCGCCCTCCTCGAATGCATGGAGGAGCACCAGGTGACGGTGGACGGCACTTCCTACCGGCTTGATGAACCGTTCATGGTGGTTGCCACCCAGAACCCCATCGAGATGGAAGGCACCTACCCGCTGCCAGAGGCCCAGCGCGACAGGTTCATGGCCAGGATCTCCATGGGCTACCCGGACAAGGACGCCGAAATCGAGATGCTCGAAACCCATCAGGCGGCGTCCCCGCTGGCAAAGGTCTCAGCGGTGGTCACCGCCGCGGAGGTAGCGGCCATGATCACCACCGTCCAGCAGGTCTACGTCTCGCAGGCCGTGAAGGAATACACCGTGTCCGTCGGCAGGGCCACCAGGGAGAGCCCGCTGCTGCGGTTGGGTGCCAGTCCGCGATCCATGCTGCAGTTGCTTCGCGCTGCGAAGGCGACCGCAGCCCTGGACGCCCGCGACTTCGTCCTCCCCGACGACGTCGTCCAGGTGGCCGAGGCTGTCCTGGCGCACCGGATCATCCTGGACCGCAAAGCTGCCGGCGCCGGCGAAACAGCGCACACCGTCCTGCAGGGCATCCTGTCGCGGCTCCCGGTTCCGCAGGCACCCGCAGATGCCGGCAACACTGCGGGTTCAGGCACTGCCGCCGGAACGCGGAGCCAGGCCGCCCGCAACGCCGCTTCCGTGGCAGGTTCGGGCAGGAACCGCTAAGCGGACGCCATGGCCCTCCTGGACAGACTGCCCCAGCACCTATTCACCGCACGGGGGTGGGGCATGCTTGCTGCCGGGGGCTTCACCCTTGCCGCCGCCCAGATCATGGGACGCAGGGACCTTCTGACCCTCAGCATCCTGCTGCTGGTCCTCCCGCTGGTTTCGCTGGCCGGTATCCGGTTGGTGAAGCCCCGTTTCCGGGTGTACCGGGAGTTCCATCCTTCGCCGGTGGAAACGTCCTCCCCCACCACCGTGCGCCTTGCCGTGGCGCGGACCGGTGCAGGCAGCGGCCGGGCCAGTATGGAGGAACGCTTGCCGCCGCGGTTCGGTTCTTCGCCCTCGTTCAGGTTTCCCTCGCGTACGGCATCCGGTGGTACCAGCCGCTATGAATACCACCTGCGTTCGGAGCAGCGCGGCCAATTCCGCATTGGGCCGGTCACCGCCGAGTTCACGGACCCCTTCGGGTTGTCACTGCACCGCCAGTCCATCGACGACGGCGACACGCTCACCGTGACGCCGGCCGCCGTCGTGCTCCCCGCTACCGGCCTGGCCGGCGCGCGCGGGAACGATGGCGTGACGGCAACCAGGACCCGCGCCAACCCCAGCGACGACGACGTCATGACGCGCGAATACCGTCACGGCGACCCCATGCGAAGGGTCCACTGGGCGGCCACCGCCCGGCACGGTTCGCTGATGGTCCGCCAGGAAGAATCCGTCACCACGCCGGAGGCCACGATTATCCTGGACCACCGGTTCGGGGCATTCTCCAGTGGTTCCACCGCTGCCGGCGGTCTGGCCGGCCAGGCCGGCCAAGCCAGCCAGGACGGGCATTCCATGCTGACCAGCCGGACGTTTGAATGGTCGGTGGTGGCGGCAATGTCCATCAGCGCACACCTGGCAGAGCGGAACTACGGCCTGCGCTTCCTGGATGTCCGCGGCGAGCCCGCCTTCCTGCATTCGCCCTCGGCGCCGGAACCGGAGTCAGAGGAATACGGCGGCGCGTCAGGGCTGCAGTCCATCGCAGAGAGCCTCGCTGCCATCCAGCTCACGGGGCCGCACCACGTCCGGACCAATGGCAGGTTCCGTCCGTCCGCCGGGCCGGTTTCCGCTCCGGCACTGCTGCGCCCCCGCAGCCGCAATGGCCAGGATGCGGGACCCGCCGCCTTCGACGACAGGCTCATGGACAAGCTGTCCGCGCACCGCATGCGCGGGCCACTGATTGCGGTCCTGGGCCGCATTTCGCCCGAAGAGGCAACCGCCCTGGCACCCGCAGCCAGCTACGGAACCAATGCCTTTGCCGTCATCGTGGCTGAGAAACCCGAAGACTTCTCCCCCGCGCTGGAGACCCTGCGACAGGGCGGATGGCGCGCCGTGGCCGTCCCCGCCTCCGTGGGCACCGCTGCTGCCTGGGGATCGTTCGACCAGGACATGCCGTTGCCCGCCCCGGCCGGCGACGCCAGCCGCGGCGCGGGGGTGGTCCGATGACCATGGCGCCGGCCCGGACTCCGGGAACGGGTACGCAGTCCACACCGACTGACGGTTCAAGACCCGCCCGCGTGGGCGCCTACCCCTGGGCCATGGCCGCAGCCATCGTGCTGGCAGTCTGCGGGGCTGCCCTGTCCCTGAACGGGGTCCTGCGTGGCTGGGCCTGGTATTGGCCGGTGGCCACCACCGTTGGCGCGGTGGGCTTTACGCTTGCCGGGCTTCGGGCACTGCGCGCAGCGCCGCTGCTGGTCACCGCGGGCGGCTTCCTCTCGCTCGGGGCCATCCTCACGCTGACGTTCTTCCGCGGGTCAAGCATTCTGGGGGTGATTCCCAGCGCCGCGACGTTTTCCGACGTCAACCAGCTGATCCGCCGTGCCAGCGAAACCGTCCTGTCGGAGACCGCACCCGTTGCACCCAACGTGGGCATCGTCATGGTGATCTGCGCCGTCCTCGGACTGGCAGTGATCCTGGTGGATGCCCTGGCCGTCCCGCTCGGCATGCCCGCGGCCACCGGCATGGGGCTGCTGGCCATCCTGGTGGTACCGGCAATGATCAAGCCGCAAAGCGTCGGTTTCTGGGGATTCGTTGCAACGGTGGCCGGTTACCTGATGATCCTGGCCTGCAGCCAGTGGTTTGCTCCCGACTTCCGCAGCCAGGGCGGGACTGCACGGAACCCGGGGCAGCTTCGCCGGGCCGCCCTCACCGGAGCCGTGGCGCTGGCCGCCACCCTGGTGGTACCGCTGGCTGTCCCCGGCTTCGACCAGGGCACCTTCCCGCAGGGCTCACGGCTCAATCCGTGGGGAACCGGAACCGGCCTGAATCCCATGATCACGCTGGGGAACAGCCTGCGGACACCGGACGGCAGCGGCCGGATCACCTACGCCACCAGTGCCACCGCTCCCCTGTACCTGAGGTCCGTCACGGTGGACCATTTCGACGGCGAATCCTGGGGCCCGGACGACCGCACCGCATCGCGGCTGCCACTGGGCGGACAGATCGATCCCGGCTACGCGATCCTCGCCGACGAACAGCAGCAGGTCACGGCCATCGACACCGGCACCTTCAGCAGCCCGTACCTTCCGGCCCCCTACGCCCCGGAGACGGTCCGCGGCCTCAACGGCCGGTGGACCTGGGACCCCGCCACACTGAGCATCAAGGGCTCCGACGCCACAGCCTCCCGGCGCCAGGAGTACGTGGTGACATCGTCGGTGCCCAACCTGACGGCAGCGCTGCTGGAGCGGTCTTCCGCTCCGGTGCGGGACGTTCCGGACGACTTCACGCGGATCCCCGGGAACGTGCCGGAGATCGTCCGGACCACCGCCGGGCGCGTAGCCGGTGCGGGCACCACGCCGTATGAGAAAGCAATGGCCATCCAGCGCTACCTGCGTTCATCGGAGTTCACGTATTCCCTGCAGTCGCCTGTGCAGGGCGGCTATGACGGCAACGGCCTGTCCGTCCTGTCCGACTTCCTGGAGCAGAAGAGCGGATACTGCATCCACTACGCCTCGGCGATGGCGGTGATGGCACGGTTGGAGGGGATCCCCAGCCGGATCGCGGTGGGGTATGCGCCGGGCAGGCTGACCGGTGCCACGGTAACCGTTGCCGGCCAGGGCGAGCTGTCGGAGTACGAGGTGGACGCGCGGGATGCGCACGCCTGGCCGGAACTGTACTTCCAGGGACTGGGCTGGGTGCCGTTCGAGCCCACGCCGTCCCGTGGCGTGGTGCCGGACTACGCCAGCGAAACCTCGTCCCCTGCAGCACCGGGCTCCGTTGAAAACAATGATGGCCTCGTCCCCGATCCCGCCCCGGCTCCGTCACCGGCTCCCAGTGCCACTCCGGTGCCGGCCCCGGGTGTTGGCGGCGGAAGCACTGACGCCGGCGCACAGGTGGTGCCCTGGCTGCTGGGAACAGGCGGCGTGCTGGGCGTGCTCCTGCTCGCGGCGTCGCCGCGGCTGGTGCGCGCCGGAATCCGTGCGCGGCGCCTCCGGCCAAGGAACGCCGCTGATGCCGTTCCGCTGGCATGGAGCGAGTTGCTGGACCTTGGCCGGGACTACGGTCTCCCGGCCGGCACCAGTGAATCACCGCGCGCCTATGCCTCGCGCCTCCGCAGTTCGCTGCTGGGCGAGCCGGACGGCATGGATGAGGCGGCGCACCGTGCCGTTGCCGCCGTTACGGCGGCCTTCGAACGGCGCAGGTACGGCCGGCCGCCGGAGCAGGCTGACGGTCGCTTGGAATCCGACGCCGGGTCGTCAGTCCCCGGCCGCGCTGCGGGTTCGCCTGGTGCCGCCGAAGCGCCCGGACAGCTGGGGCCGCTTGAGGATTCGCTGCGGGCCAACGCAACGCTGCTGCAGCGGTGGCGGGCCAGGTGGCTGCCGCCCTCCGTCATGGGCCGGCTGGGCAGGCTCGCCACCGCTCCAGCCAGGCTCGCGGGCCGCGCGTGGACGCGGCGCGCGGAGACCATTGCAGAAGCCACCGTGCGCGCCCGCCCGGTCGAACCAGGGCGGACTGCGCACGGCGGCATCCGCGAGCAGGAGGGCAACTGACTGCGGCGATCCCGCCACGTTCGCCGGGCCTCCTGCCGGCGGAGGAGGCTAGCCCGCGTAGGGGTCGGCGATGCCGATGTACTGGGTGTAGAGGTACTCCTCGATACCTTCGAGCCCGCCTTCACGGCCCAGGCCGGACTGCTTGACGCCGCCGAACGGTGCCGCGGCGTTGGAAATCACGCCGGCGTTCAGGCCGAGCATGCCCGTTTCGAGGCGTTCACCCATCCGGATGCCCCGGTTGAGGTCCTTGGTGAAGACGTACGCCACCAGGCCATATTCGGTGTTGTTGGCCAGGCGTACGGCGTCGTCCTCGCTGGAAAACGTGATGATGGGGGCCACCGGGCCGAAGATTTCCTCCGAAAGGATCCGGGTGCCTTCGCTGACTCCCGAGAGGATGGTGGGCTGGTAGAAGTAGCCGGGGCCATCCACCGGGGCGCCGCCCAGGACAGCCTTCGCGCCGGAGGCAACGGCGTCGGAAACCAGTTCGTGGACCTTGTCGCGGCTCTTGGCATCGATCAGCGGGCCCACCTTGGACTCGGGCTCGGTGCCGCGGGCGGTGGTCATCTCCTTCATCTTCGCGGCGAACTTCTCCTCGAACTCGCTGGCAACGGATTCGTGCACGATGAACCGGTTTGCAGCGGTGCAGGCCTCACCCATGTTGCGCAGCTTGGCCAGCATTGCACCGGCGACGGCAGCATCCAGGTCAGCATCCTCGAAGACGACGAACGGGGCATTGCCGCCGAGTTCCATCGAGGTCCGGAGTACGGTTTCAGACGCATCGGCAAGCAGCCGGCGGCCCACTTCGGTGGACCCGGTGAAGGAAAGCTTCCGCAGCCGGGCGTCCTTGATCAGCGGACCGGTCGTGGCGCCGGCGGTTGAGGTCGGAATGACGTTCAGGACACCGGCGGGCAGCCCGGCTTCCTGCATCACGGCGGCGAACAGCTGCGACGTCAGTGGCGTCAGGTTGGCCGATTTCAGGACCATGGTGCAGCCGGCGGCGACGGCCGGTGCGATCTTGCGGGTGGCCATGGCCAGCGGGAAGTTCCACGGCGTGATCAGCAGGCACGGGCCAACAGGCTTCTTGGTCACCAGCAGGCGGGACTTGCCGTCAGGGGCAACGGAGTAGCGGCCGAACGCGCGGACCGCTTCCTCGGAGAACCAACGCAGGAACTCTGCGCCGTAGGTGACCTCGCCGCGGGCCTCGGCCAGGGGCTTGCCCATCTCCATGGTCATCAGCAGCGCGAAGTCCTCGGCGCGCTCGGTCACAAGCTCGAATGCCCGGCGCAGGATCTCCCCACGCTCACGCGGCGGAACCTTTGCCCAGGACTCCTGCGCAGCCACCGCAGCGTCCAGGGCCGCGGCACCATCTTCGGCGCCGGCGTCGGCAATGCTCAGAAGCACCTTGCCGGTCGCGGGATCCTCGACGTCGAACGTCTTCCCGGAAGCGGCTTCACGCCACTCGCCATTGATCAGCAAACCGGTGGGAACGGAGGCCAGAAGCCGGCTTTCACGCTCGGCGGTAACAGCGGCCTGTGCAGTAACAGTCACGATGACTCCCTCGTCAGTAGGGTTGTGGCGGCCGTGGTGTCCTGCCGTAGCGGCGGAGCGACGGAGGCCGATTAACTGTCACACTACTGCGGGCACGGAGGAGGGGTCTACGCTCCGGCGCACTGCCCAATCACGGGTTTACTGTGCAGCTGCACAGCACTTTCCCAGCACGCGCCGTACGGGTTCGAGGTGGCCTCAGCGGGCGGCAAGGACGGCCGAATACAGCTCCCGTTTGCTGACCCTGACGTCCTCTGCCACGGCAGCCACTGCTTCCTTGAGCCTGATGCCCTGGGCCACCAGTTCGTTCACCGCCGCCACGTGGTCCTCCGGCGTGCCGGCGGCCTGCTCCGGCGCGCCACCGAGGACCACGGCAATCTCGCCGCGGACCTCGTTGTTTTCGGCCCAGTGCAGCAGCTCATCGAGGGAGCCCCGGATGACTTCCTCATAAGTCTTGGTCAGCTCCCGGCAGACCGCGACGGGCCGGTCCGGCCCGAAACGCTCGCGCAGCGCACGGAGCATTGCCTCAAGCCGGTGCGGCGCCTCGAAGAACACCATGGTCCGGCGCTCACCGGTGAGGTCTGCCAGCCGTCCGGCGCGTTCACCGGCTTTCCGAGGGAGGAAACCCTCAAAGCAAAACCGGTCAGTCGGCAGGCCGGACAGCGCCAGGGCAGTAAGGACGGCGGACGGGCCGGGGACGGCGGTGACCGTCAGTCCGGCGGCAACCGCACCTTCCACCAACCGGAAACCAGGATCGGATACCGACGGCATTCCTGCGTCGGTCACCATCACCAGCGTGCTGCCCGTCCGGACCTGGTCGAGGAGTTCCGCGGTGCGGGTCGCTTCGTTGTGCTCGTGGTAGCTGATGATCCTTCCGGCCACAGTGACGCCGAGGCTTTGGACCAGGCGGTGCAGCCGGCGGGTGTCCTCCGCGGCAACAATGTCCGCTGTCCCCAGGAGCTCAACCAGGCGCGCGGAGGCGTCGCCGACATTTCCGATGGGCGTGGCGGCAAGGACGATGCGCCCTGGGGCAGCAGGGCTGGCGGCTGGTGAGGTGTTGGGGGAAGAATCCACGCCACCAGCCTACTGCTGGGAAGGACTGCCAGCCGCAAAAGGTAGCATGGGGCTCGTGACGCAGACCTCGACGCGGCGGCCGGGAGCCGGAGAATCCGGAGCCGGACAACCCGCTCCCGCGGCGTCTGCAGGCACCCTTTCAGGGGTTGGTGAACAAGGTCCGCTCCGGTCCGGCCGCGGCAGGTCCCGGCCGTGGGTGGTCCGTCCGGCGGAGGCCTTCAGCGCCGACGGGCTCCGGGCGCGGCTGCTGGGCAATGTCCGGTCATGGCGGGAGTACCCGCCATCGCTGCGGATCTGGTTCGTCCTGGTGCCCGTCTTCACGGCGGTGGTGGCGGGAATCCTCCGCTTCTTCCGCCTGGACGCCCCGCACAAGCTGGTCTTCGACGAGACGTACTACGTCAAGGACGCCTACTCCTACCTCATCAGCGGCTACGAGCGCAGCTGGCCGGACAAGGCGAACGACTCCTTTAATGCCGGCAACCCGGATGTCCTGTTGAACTCCCCCGAATACGTTGTCCATCCGCCGGTAGGCAAGTGGATGATCGCCGCCGGAATGGCGCTTTTCGGCTCGGACAACCCCTTCGGCTGGCGCTTCGCGGCGGCCCTCACCGGAACCCTCTCGGTGCTGCTGGTCTCCCTCATCGCCCTCAAGCTCTTCAGGTCACTCCCTCTGGCCGGAGCCGCCGGCCTGCTGCTGGCGGTGGACGGACACCACTTGGTGATGTCACGCACCTCACTGCTGGACATCTTCCTGATGTTCTGGATCCTGGCGGCATTCGGGGCGCTCCTGATGGACCGGGACGATGGCCGGCGGAGGCTCGCTGCCCGGCTGGCCGCTGCCGCGGCACGCAACGGCGGACGTCCGCCGGTGGCAGAACTGCTGTCCGGCCCGTGGCTTGGCGTCCGCTGGTGGCGCATCAGCGCCGGCGTCTGCCTTGGCCTGGCCGTCGGCACCAAGTGGTCCGGCCTGTTCTTCCTGGCGGGCTTCGGGCTGCTCACCGTCTTCTGGGACCTCAATGCGCGGCGGGTGGCTGGCATCCGGGGCTGGATCAGCGGCGGAATCATCAAGGACGGCCTCCCCGCGTTCTTCAGTACGGTTCCGGTGGCCGCCGTCGTTTACTCGCTGACGTGGATCGGCTGGTTCCGGTCCGACAACGGCTACTTCCGCCACTGGGCAGAAAACAACCCCTCAGCAACGTGGGGCTGGTTGCCGGACGCTGTGCGGTCACTCGCCCATTACCACCAGGAGGCCTACACCTTCCACCAGGGCCTGAGTTCCGAGCATCCTTACGAGGCCAGCGCCTGGAGCTGGCTGGTACTGGGCCGGCCGACGTCGTTCTTCTATGAATCCCCGCAGCAGGGCACCCCCGGCTGCGACGTCGCCAAGTGCACCTCGGCCATCCTGTCCGTGGGCAACCCCCTGATCTGGTGGGCTGCGGCCATCTCCCTGGTTGTCCTGCTGTTCTGGTGGGCGGGCCGGCGCGACTGGCGCGCCGGCGCCATACTGGCCGGCGTTGCCGCAGGGTACCTGCCGTGGTTCATGTATCCGGACCGGACGATGTTCTATTTCTACGCGGTGTCTTTCGAGCCCTTCCTGGTGCTGGCTCTTGCCTATTGCCTGGGCCTTGTCCTCGGCAGGGCGTCCGATCCTCCGTGGCGCCGCCGCTCGGGGCTGTATCTGGTGGTCCTGTTCGTGGCGGCAGCGATCATGCTGTCCGCCTTCTTCTACCCTGTATGGGCAGCGGAGGTCATCCCCTACGACGCCTGGAGGGTCCGCATGTGGATGCCGTCATGGATCTAGGGCAGGATGGCATCAGACCCCAAATGGACGCCGCTGCCGCGGCCTGGCTGCGGAACGGAGACCTGTTGTGAGAGAAGCAAGCACTGAACTGTTGGTCGGGCTGGACGCCGCCAGCAACGTGACCGACCTGTTGCTGGAACGGCACGCCGCCAACCCCGCCCATGCTCTATACCGGCGCAAAGGGCCGAACGGGTGGGTGGATGTACCGGCCGGAAAGTTCCTGCAGGACGTCAGCGCACTCGCCAAGGGGCTGATCGCCGGCGGGCTCGAACCGGGCGACACTGTCGCCGTCATGTCTGCCACCTCCTACGAGTGGACCCTGGTGGATTTCGCCATCTGGTTCGCCGGCGGAGTGACCGTACCCATCTACGAAACATCCTCAGCCAGCCAGGTGGACTGGATCCTCCGCGATGCCGGAGCGCGCCGCGTCTTTGTCCAGGACCATGCCACGGCGGAACTTGTCAGCGGCGTGGTGGCCGGCTCGGCCACGCTCCGGGACCGTTTGGTCAACGTCATACGCATGGATTACGACGGCGAAGCGCCGCACCTCGCCAGCGTTTCGGCTGCGGGGGCGGGAGTCAGCGACGCCGAACTCGAACGGCAGCGGAGCACGGCGGGCCTCGACGACGTCGCGTCCCTGGTCTACACGTCCGGCACCACCGGCAGCCCCAAAGGGTGCGAGATCACCCACGGCAACTTCGCGCTGGTGGCCCGGAACATCGTGGCATTCCTGCCGGAGCTCCTGGTCCAGGACCAGTCCCGGACCCTGATGTTCCTGCCACTCGCCCACGTCCTTGCCCGGGCGGTGCAGGTGGTCTGCCTCTCCGCCGGGGCCACCCTGGGACACACCCAGGGCGCCGCGCAGCTGCTGGAGGACCTGGGCACGTTCAAGCCCACCTTCCTGCTGGTGGTCCCCCGGATCTTCGAAAAGGTCCGCGCCACCGCGGCGCATAAGGCAGCACTGGCCGGGAAGGGCCGGCTCTTCCACGCGGCCGTGGCTGCAGCGATCTCCTACTCCACCGAACAGGACCGGCAAAGCCGCGGCGAGGGGTCCGGGCCCGGGTTCGTCCTGCGGGTCCGGCACGGCCTTTTCGACCGGCTGCTCTATCCCCGGCTGCGCCAGGCACTGGGCGGCCAGGTGGGTTACACCGTGTCCGGAGCCAGCCACCTTTCCCTGGAGGACGCACACTTCTTTCGCGGTGCAGGCATCCCGGTGCTGGAAGGGTACGGCCTGACCGAAACCACCGCGCCGTGCACAGCCAACACGCCCACCCGGACGCGCGTCGGGTCCGTGGGCATTCCGATTCCAGGCACCACTATCAGGGTGGCCCAGGATGGCGAGATCCTGGTCAAAGGCATTGGCGTGTTCAAGGGGTACCACAACAACCCACAGGCCAATGCCGAGGCGTTCGTGGATGGCTTCTTCCGCACCGGGGACCTCGGGGAGCTGGACCCGGACGGCTTCCTCACTGTCACGGGCCGGAAGAAGGACATCCTGGTCACGGCCGGCGGAAAGAACGTCGCCCCTGGGCCACTCGAAGACACCATCAGGGCGCACCAGCTGGTGGGCCACGCCGTGGTGGTGGGTGACGGCCAGAAGTTCGTGTCGGCGCTGATCACGCTGGACCCGGACGGGCTGGCCGACTGGAGGTCGGAGCGCGGGATGCAGCCACTGGAGCGCCAGGCCGCCGTCACAGACGCCGAGGTCCTCGCGGCCGTCCAGGAAGCGGTGGACCACGCCAACCTTTCGGTCTCAAAGGCCGAATCCATCCGCCGGTTCACGCTCCTGGACACGGAGTTCACAGTGGAATCCGGCCACCTGACGCCGTCGCTGAAACTGAAGCGGTCCGCCGTCGTCAGCGATTTTGACGCCGAGATAGCGAAGCTTTACGCCTGAGCGGGCTCCGTGGTTTCCTCCGCTGTCCGGGCCACGCCGCGACGGCGGCGCGTGGGCCAGGTGAGGACCAGGGTCACCAGCGACACGAGGAGCACCAGGCCCCCGATCACAATGCCTGCGTCCATCCAGAACTGGCCGGGGAACAGCCGGATCAGGGTGTCATCGAGGCTGAAGGTCCAGGATCCGTCCGCGAAGAAGATCCGGTGGAACTCGGTGAAGAACTGCTGCCAGCCCAGGAACGCCAGCGTGCCGAGTCCCAGGATGAGGACCAGCGTGACAATGGACCCGGCGAAGAGGCCCCGCCGGACTCCCCCGGCGCTGCGCTTGCGCAGATAGAGGACGGCAATGACGCCCAGGATCAGCAGCAGGGTGCCCGCTCCGAAGGTGGAAAGGATCACGGTCTTGACGTCGGCCATGTGGCTGACTTCGCCGTCCTTGAACAGTTTGTCGCCGCTGCGGTGCACCAGGTCGCCGAGGTAGCGCGGACCGGCCCAGTTGCTCAGGTAGTCGACGGCGTAGGAGCCGTAGGTCATCCTGTCGTCCGTGCTGAACCCGTAGCCGTCGCCGGGAAACCCGGGGCGGTTGTATTCGATCCACAGGAACAGCGGGCTGGTCACGGCGCGGACGGCGAGGACCAGGAGGACCACCGGAAAGAAGATGGCAAGGAGGACCTGCATGACCCGCGGCGCCACCGGCTTGGCGTTGGCGGCGCTCTCACGCTCGGCGTTGCGCCGCGCCACTTCCTCTTCGGGTGGGCGGACAGAAAGCGCGGACGTGGGGAGCGGCTCGCGGAACGACCCGCCGTCGCCCTTGCCGGCAGGCTTGCTGGTGGATTGTGCCGCAGCAGAGGACCCTGCGGCGGAAGTCCCGGCGGCAGGGGACTGCACGGCCGCAGGTTTTTGGGTGGCTGATTCGTCGGCGGCTTCCGCGGCGCGGCGGCCGGACCTGCTGTCCGGCTGCTGGTCCACGGGCGTGGCCGCGCCTTCCGTGACGGTCCCATCCCCGGTGCGTGCCGGCGTCGGGCTCCCCTTTCCGGCGCCGTCGGCGGTGCGCGCCAGTGCCGGGGATTCCTTTCCGGTGCCGTCATTGACGGTCCGGTCCCGCGGGGTGGTGTCCTTGCCGGTGTCTCCGTTGTCCGCCGCGTCAGCCGCCATCCAGGAGAAGGCGGGCTCGTCCGAGTCCCCTGACGTATCCAGGAAAGGTTCGGGCTGCGGCTTGGCGCTTTTGGCGCGGGCCGGGGTCTCGTCTTTCACAACAGCGTCACTTCCGTTGGGGTGTCCGCGCCGCGCTGGGATAGGCTGGCGCGCTTCATCTGTTGTCGAGCCTACCGCCCGCTCCTTGACGCGGGCGAGGAACCACCCCGGCGCAATTACAACGATTCAGGCAGCGATTTCGGTGTAGCCTGCATCCTCGCGGCGCAGGTCGCCCCGCTCCCCCGCCAGGTAGGCGCGGCGGCCCCATACCAGGGCGTACGTCCAGTAGCAGGCCAGCACGGCGGCGCCGATGGCAATCTTCGCCCAGACTGGAAGCGGGCTGGGCGTGACGAACCCTTCCACGAGGCCGGACACGAAGAGCACCAGGACCAGGCCCAGCGCCACGGTGACCAGTGAACGGCCTTCCTCCGCCACAGCCCGCAGCCTGGTTCGTGGCCCCGGCGACACCATGGCCCAGAAGATCCGCAGGCCAGCGGCACAGGCAATGAAGACGGCGGTGAGTTCCATGAGGCCGTGCGGAAGGATGTAGCTGAAGAAGACGTCCGACTTGCCGGCAGCGGCAAAGATGCCCGCCGCCACACCTACGCCTTGGGCATTGATGAAGAGGATGATGGGCACCCACACACCGGTGATGCCCAGGGCAACAGCCTGGGCACTGATCCAGGCGTTGTTGGTCCACACTGCCCCTGCGAAGGAAGCGGCAGGGTTCTCTGAGTAGTAGTCAATGAAGTCTTCTTCGACGTACTGCTTGGCCGCAGCCTCCGAAGCCACCGCGCGCAGGGCCTCGGGCGACGATCCGATCCAGACCGCGTAGGCGGCGCCAATGATGAGGAAGGCGGCCCCACAGGCAAGCGTCAGCCACGCCAGGCGGTAGAACGCTGCCGGCAGCGCGAGGACGAAGAACCGCTCCAGGTCTGCCATGGGGTTGGACCGTGCACCGGTGAACCGTGTCCGTGCCTGCGCCAGGGTGGCTGACAGGGATGCTGACAGGCCGCTTTCCGGGGCAACCGAGCGGATGAGTGAAAGATGGGCGGACGTGGCCTGGTACAGGGCAAGCAACTCATCGGCCTCCGGCCCGCTGAGCTTGCCCTTGTGGGCAAGCTCGTGCAGCCGCGACCACTTGTCCGCGTTGACGGCGGAGAAGGCGTCCATATCCACGGCACCAGCCTAGCGGCACCGCACTAGACTTTGACCGACTGCACATAGCCGCAAGGAAACGGATACGCACGTGGGATCGATCATCACCGGTGAGGCCGTTGTCCTGGAACTGCGCCCCGCCTCCTTTGCGGCGCGCGCCCTGGGACTGTTCCTCGACGTCCTCTTCAATGTGGTCCTGCTGGTGGTCATCCTGATCGGCCTCGCCACCGCCGGCGAAGACCTTGACGAGGCCGCCATGCGTGCGCTGGTCCTGTGCAGCGTGGTCTTCTGCCTGGTGGTTGTCCCGGTGGGGCTGGAAACACTGAGCCGGGGCCTGTCCCTGGGCAAGCTTGCCGCAGGCCTCCGGGTGGTGCGGGACGACGGCGGGGCCATCCGTTTCCGGCACGCCCTGATCCGTGGACTGACCGGCTTCCTCGAGGTCTACCTGACGTTCGGCGGCCTGGCCCTTGCCGTGGCACTTTTCAACGACAAGTCACGGCGGCTGGGCGACCTGATGGCGGGAACGTACGCAATCCGTACCAGGGTCGCTGCCGAGCGGCCGGTTCCGGTCTCCATCCCGCCAAGCCTGCGCGCCTGGGCCCGGACGGCGGACATCGGCCGCATACCGGATGCCACCGCACGCCGGGCGTCCCAGTTCATCCGCCAGGCCGCCAGAATGGCGCCGCTCTCCCGGGCAGGCATGGCCGCGTCCATCGCCACCGAACTCGCCGCCCACGTGGCCCCCGGGCCGCCGCCGGGGACAGGCCCGGACGACTACCTTGCCGCCGTCGTGGCCGAGCGGCGGAACCGGGAACTCACCAAACTTGCCCGGCAGCGCCAACGCAACACGGAGGTCGGCGAGCGGCTGCAGCGGCTGCCTTTCGGCAGCTGACGTCAGTTGTCGTATTCAGCCCAGGGGATGTTCCAGTCGCCGTACCCGTCATCGTGGGCGGCGTAGTCCCCCTCGGTGTTAATGATGTTGACCACGTCGCCGGTGCCCATGTTGTCGAAGACCCAGGCGGCGCCGTCGGGGGCGAACCCGATGCAGCCGTGCGAGACGTTCGTATTGCCGATGTAAGGGAAGGCGGATTCAAGCGCCTGGTGGATGTAGGCCCCGCTGAGCGTCAGCCTGATGGTGTACTCCACATCCACGTCACCGTAGTAGGCCGGGTCGCCGGGTTTCAGCCCGATGCTGGAGGCGCGGAAGTGGTCGAACCGGTTCTTTTCCATGAGGACCCCGTAGCCGCGGGCTGACGGGAACCGCTTGTCCCCCATGCTGACGGGCAGGGTCTTCACCGGCTGGTCGTTCACGCTGAGGGTGAAGGTGTGTGCGGTGGCGTCCGCCACGGCCACCTTCTTGTCCCCGATGTTGACCTTCACTTTTTTGTCGAAGTTGGCGATCTGGCCGTTGCCCAGGTCCACGCCGAACATCTGCATGTCCATGGTGACGGTGGAATTCGCGGCCCAGAAGTTTTCCGCCCGGTACCGCACCATCTTGTCGCTGTACCAGTGGAAGGCGCCCACCTGCCCGGCGCTGCTGGTGATCTTGATGGCCTTCTCCACGGCGTCCCGGTTGAGTACGGGTTCGCTGAAGATGATCTGCAGCGGCTGGCCCACGCCCACCTTCATTCCGTCCAGCGGGTACACGGCGGCGTCAGCCTCGTGCGAACTGGAGACGGTGCTGAACTGCTGGGTGGTGCTCGTTTCGCGTCCCGCGCCGTCCTTCACCACGAACGTGTAGCTGTAGTCGGTGTTGAACTTCAGCGGCGCGGTGGCGGTCCATCCGGTGCCTGCAGGGTCGATGCTGCCATCCACCTTTTCGCCGGCAGTGCTGGTCAGCGTCACGCGCTCGATGGTGCCGTTGCTGATCTTCAACGACACGGGGGCCGCGGGGTTGACCTGCTTGGCGCCGTTGACCGGGGAAGCTTCGGACTTCACCGCAGCCACCACCGGTGAGGCGATGCCGGGAGAGGTCCGGGTAGCGGACCCGGCTTCGGATTCCAGGTCCCCGCCGGCAAGACCGGGCGCGACGGCGGCGAACACGCCGCCGGCAGCCGCGAGGATGCACACCACGGCGATGATGAGCATCTTCTTGAGGGACCGGGGGCGGCGGGGCTGGACTTCAGGCTCCATGATCAGATCCTAGGCGCTGGAAGTAACGGCCCGGGCGCGGAGGGCGCCCGGGCACCTTACTTCTTGGTAACGGCTTGTTGGCGGCGGCTTCTAGTACCGGTAGTGCTCGGGCTTGTACGGGCCGGCGGCGTCAATGTCCAGGTACTCAGCCTGGTCCTTCGTCAGCTCGGTCAGTTCCACACCCAGGGCGTCCAGGTGCAGGCGGGCCACCTTCTCGTCTAGGACCTTGGGCAGGACGTAGACCTGGTTCGCGTACTCGCGCTCGTCAGCGGGCTGGTCCTTCTTGGTCCACAGCTCGATCTGGGCGATGGTCTGGTTCGCAAAGGAGTTGCTCATCACGAAGGAGGGGTGGCCGGTGGCGTTGCCCAGGTTCAGCAGGCGCCCCTCGGACAGGACAATGATGGAACGCTCGGAGCCGGTGCCCTGGTCAAAGACCCATTCGTGCACCTGCGGCTTGATCTCCACTTTGCTGACGCCGGGGACCTTGGCCAGTCCGGCGATGTCGATCTCGTTGTCGAAGTGGCCGATGTTGCCCACGATCGCTTTGTTCTTCATGCCCACCATGTGCTCGGCCATGATGACGTCCTTGTTGCCCGTGGTGGTGATGAAGATGTCACCCTGGGCGAGCACGGATTCAAGCTTGGCCACCTGGTAGCCGTCCATGGCTGCCTGGAGTGCGCAGATGGGGTCAATTTCGGTGACGATCACGCGTGAGCCCTGGCCACGGAGGGCTTCCGCCGCGCCCTTGCCGACGTCGCCGTAGCCGCAGACGACGGCGACCTTGCCGCCCATGAGGACGTCAGTTGCCCGGTTGATGCCGTCCGGGAGCGAGTGGCGGATGCCGTACTTGTTGTCGAACTTGCTCTTGGTGACGGAGTCGTTGACGTTGATGGCCGGGAAGAGCAGCTTTCCCTGCTCGGCGAGCTGGTACAGGCGGTGGACGCCGGTGGTGGTTTCCTCGCTCACGCCCTTGATGGTGGCGGCGGTCCGGGTCCACTTCTGCGGATCGGCTGCCAGCGACCGGCGCAGGACGTCGAGGAAGATGCCATATTCCTCGGAGTCGGTGGGATCTGCTGACGGAACGTTGCCGACTGCTTCGAACTCCACCCCCTTGTGCACCAGCATGGTGGCGTCGCCGCCGTCGTCAAGGATCATGTTGGGGCCGAGCTCCGGGTTGGTCTCGGCACCCGGCCAGGTGAGGATCTGTTCTGCGGTCCACCAGTATTCCTCAAGCGTTTCGCCCTTCCAGGCGAAGACCGGGACGCCCTGGGGGTCCTCCACCGTTCCCTTGCCCACGACGACGGCTGCGGCGGCCTCGTCCTGGGTGGAGAAGATGTTGCAGGACGCCCAGCGGACCTCGGCACCGAGCGCGGTGAGGGTCTCGATCAGCACGGCGGTCTGTACCGTCATGTGCAGGGAGCCCGCGATGCGGGCACCCTTCAGCGGCTGGCTGGCGCCGAATTCCTCGCGGAGGGACATCAGGCCGGGCATCTCGTGCTCGGCCAGGCGGATCTGGTGCCTTCCGGCCTCGGCCAGGGAGATATCGGCAACTTTGTAATCGAAGGTCATGGATGGTCCTTTGCTGTGTCCGGGAAAATCATGAACAGGCCGCATCAGCGTTTCCGGAGGGCCTGGAATGGAAGTTGTTCGTGTTCCGCTGAGGGCGGGGCTCCGGGAATAATGCACCGGGGCCGGCGGTGTTAGCGGATGGCGCCTTCGGCGGGGTCGGAGTCATGCTGGTCGGACCCGGCGGCCGTCGCGGCAGCCAGGAGTTCCGGGGGCAGGAGGAGGGGAATGCCGTCCTCGATGGCGTAGCGGGGCTTCACGCCGTCCGCCGCCGCGGCCGTGGCCACCAGTTCCTCGCCTTCCTGCACCAGGGGCGAGCCCGTGACGGGGCAACGCAGGACAGACAACAGTTCGGAACTGATTTTTGGCATAGGTTCAGGCTCCCTGGCGGGCGCGCTCGCGCCGGTAGCGGAAATGGTGTGCAGGTTCCAGCCTACCGCCAGAAAGGGCTCAGGACGGCTCGCGAAGGATGCGCAGGTGTCCCCTTCGGATCCCTTCGGCCCCGGCAGGCGCCTCCAAGGCGGAATGCTGGCCGCGCTGCGCGGGTTGCTGCGGCGCCTGGGCCGGCACCGCTGCCGCCTCCCGCACCGCGTTGGCCAAGGCGAGGAGATCGTCCGGGCCGGGCTGCTGCGGAGTCGAGGGCATGGCCAGCCGCAGGACCTCCCAGCCGCGGGGAACGGTCAGCGAGTCGGCGTGTTGTTCGCAGAGGTCGTAGCAATGCGGTTCTGCGTATGTGGCAAGGGGACCCAGGACAGCGGTGGAGTCCGCGTACACATACGTCAGGGTGGCCACCGCCGATTGGCGGCAGGCAGATCTTGAACACTGACGGATAGCTCCCACGACATCACAGACTACTCTGCGCCCAAGCCAAAACGCCGCATTGGGGCCCGTGCCCGGACGCGCCTTCGCTGCGGGGCGAATCTGTCGCGGAATCCCCGGTCCGGGTTTAAAGTCAATGTATGCAGTCATCGAACCAGAATTCAGGCCTGACGGTCCGGTTGGCTGACCCGGATACCGATTCCACCACCGGGGCGTCCGCAGCTGGCCGGAGCTTCATGCGGCGCCGGCGGAACCGTCACGGCCGTGGCCTGCGCGGGGAAGTCATGCTTCCCACCCACCCCGGCTACCGGACGCGCGGCGACCGCTTCGATGACATGGTGCTGGAATCGGCCCAGCGGCTGCACGATATCTGGGGAAAGACCCTGGACGGCGTCAGGTTCGGCGTTGATGAGATTCCACCGGAGCTGGAACTCCTGGCCGCCACCGGCGCACCCGCACCCATGGGCGCCTACACGCCGGCTGCCGGGGATGACGGGCCGCTGATCACCGTCTACCGGCGCGTCGTGGAACAGGCCTGCCCGGGTGTGGAGGAACTCCAGGACATGGTTCACGACGTCGTCGTTGAGCACACTGCCGAGATGCTGGGCGTGGCGCCCGAAACCCTGGACCCGGTGTACCGGCGCCGCTACTGAACGCGCAGGCGGGTCAGTAGCCCAGGGCTACCGGGACCGTTTCCTGTCCGGCGGCTGCAGCCTGGAACGGCAGCGATGAGACGTCGCTGCGGCCATCCTGTCCCACCAGGACCGCACCATAAGCGGCGTCGCCGGATGCTGACACCACGTAGCCCACAACCTCGGCACCGTCTGCCTCATTGGGAACGGTGATGGAGGCTGTGGTTCCGCCGGCGATGTCGGCGGTGGCCGGTGCCTTTACCTTGCCGTCGGCGGTAATCGCGGCGTAGGTGATCGTGGCCCTGGCGTCGAGGGCGCCGAATACGAGCTGGCGGGTGCCGCCCTTGGGCACGGCCACCACATGCTGGCTGCCCAGCCGGATTCCGGATGCCGCCCAGGCGAGGTCCGAGGGCTGGTTCGCCTGCAGCCCGCGGGTGATGCGCGTTGCCGCCACAAACGAAACGTCGGACGACGCCGCTACCGTGTAGTTCCCGGCCGGCACCCCGGCCAGGGATACTTCGGTAATGGAATTGGCTTTGGCTGTGATCACGCCGCCGGACGGGAGTGCCTTTTGGCCGTCCCGGCCATAGAGCTTGACCTCGACCACGGCGTCGGACGGCCCAGGCACGGTGATCTCCAGCGCGGGCGCGGCGTCTGCATACCCGGGCTTGCCGGTCAGCGCGGCGATGCCGGCGGCGTCCTGGATGTCAACGCCTGTCATCACCTGGCGGACGGCAGGCGCGGTGCCTGGCGTGATGAAGTCCACTCCCCCGGGCGTCAGGCCGCGCAGGACACTCTGCTGGATGGCCGCCGCGATGGGACCGCCGGTGCTGCGGACACGGACACTCAGCTGTTCCTCGCCGGGCGCCAGCCCGGCCAGCACCACTGAACGTGTGGTTCCCGGCGCCACCAGCAGGCCGCGGCTTCCCGGCGCCTGGATCTGCCCCTTCCCGCCGAACAGCTCGAGGCTGACGGTGGCCGGGCTGCTGGATGCATTACTCAGGACCAGCACCGATGTCCGGCCCACGGTGGTACTGGCTCCGGCAAGCCATTGGTCGTTGGAGGGCTGCAGGCAGTTGGCCGCAGCCGAACCCTGCAGGTCACCGTCCGTTGCCCTGAAAATCATGGCCCCCGCGGCGGACGCCTTCTGGTTGGCCACGGCGTCGGCGCTGAGGACAGTGACCGAATCCACGCCACGGCCCGACACCGTACCGGCCAGCAGCTCCTGCCGCGGGCCTTCGGACGCCGGTGCGCCCGGAGCCTTGGCGATCTCGACGGCGGTGGCCCCGTCCAGCCGCGACAGCCGGCTTCCGGGTACCACCCCCGCAGTCCCCAGTACCGCGCCGGTCACGCTGGTGGCGGCGGTGTCCGACTCGGGGCTGAACTGCGGATCGGTTCCTGCTTCGGTGCCTTCCAGGAGGCGGGCCGGGCCCGGGCACACACCCACGCTGGTTCCGGCGGGAACAGCGGCAGCAGCAGGCTGGACGCTTCGGCTGGAAGCGGCCTTGGGCAGCAATGAACCTGCGGCAACGACGCCTCCGGCGCACGCCAGGACAAGGACGGCTGTGGCAGCCCCCGCAAGGGCCGCCTTCCGCCGCTTCCCGCCGGCGGGGGCATCTGCCGCGCCGGAGTCCTTCTGGCCTTGCAGGCCGTTCCGGTCCTGCCCCGATCCGGCATCGGCTGCGGCGGGACGGGTGGGGTGCTCATGCATTCTGCTTTTCCTTACGCAGGGCGCCTTCGTCACGTGACAGCCCGGTCCTGGGCCTGTTGACCGGCATGGGAATGGCGAGCATGACCGTCAGGCCGATGACCGTGATCTGGGCTGCTCCAATCCACCAGGACCAGGGGTTTTCGTAGCGGACTGTCAGCTGTCCGCCCGAAGCAGGCAGCGTGAACGCCTGCGCCCATCCTGACGTGGTGGATGTGAGCTTCCGGCCATCAAGCCAGGCGGTCCAGCCAGCATCGGCGCGTTCGGCCAGGACAACCAGACGGCCTTCCGGGCCACCGGAAACGGAGGTGTCGACGTCGTTCACCCCCGATGGCACCATGGCCAGTGTGGCGCCGTTGCTGTCTGTAATCCGGACACGGTGGGCAACTTCCGCCGCCTGCGTGGCGGACTGGTTCCGGGACGTGATGCGCCAGAGCCAGCCCACGTCGGTCTGTCCCACAGCCACAAGCCCCGGGACTGCGTCCATCCGGCTTGCGGTCAGTTGAGCCGCGGTATCGGCGGAGCGCAGGACCACGAATCCGGCGCCGAGCTTCTCAAGGTCTTCTCGCGGGTCAACGCCTTGCCCGGCAACCAGCGTGGCCACTACCCTCCGCACGGACGCTGTAACGTCGTCGTCGCCGCGCACCGTTTCGGCTCCCGCAGCACCCGTGATGCCCCGGGCAGCGGCGATAGCGGACAGGCTGTCCAGCGTGGTTCCCGCACCACGCATCAGGGACGCGTCGTAGGTACCGTCTTCGCGGGTACCGATCAGCAGTGTCCGTGTCTGCTCAGCGCCGGTTCCGCGGTCGATTGCGGTGGCTGGAAGGGTGCGGATACCGGCCGCCTCTACGAGCCTGGCGGTACCGAGCCCGGGTGCTTCGGATTCTTCGGGAACGGCTGGCGCCGCAGTCGCTGTGCCGGTCCGGAGCAGGTTTGGGGCGGACCATGCGGCCATGCTGACGACCGGCCCCACAAGAAGCACCGCCATGCCCACTGCTACGGCCGCATTGGCTGCCGTTGCACGGCGCGGTTTCCTGGCGGCGGCCCGGCCGGCTGCGTTCAGGAGCCGTTCCGCTCCGAGCAGGCCCGCACCCAGGAGGGCAAACGCGGCGGCGGACACGGCAGGTCCGGTGAATGGGCTAACGAGGCTGTCAGCGGTGGCACCAGTGGCCACCTGGGTGGCCAGCCATCCGCAGGCCAGCGCTATGGTGGCCGCTGCCCACAGCGCCCGCACCGTCCCGGACCCGCGTCCCGTGGCGAAAAGGGCCACGACTGCAAGGATGAGTACCGGTGCCGCCAGGAGGACCACCAATGCCAGGGCCCACGGCAGCGCGCCGTCCGCAAAGAGCGGCAACCCCACCAGCCCCTTGGCGGGGTCGAACGCCAGCGGCTGGCCCAGGAGCTGCTGCCAGAGCGGAGCAGCCGCGAAGGGCAGGGGCATGCCGGGGTCGGCCAACAGGGCACGCGGCCTGTCGAGAACCGAAATGCCGAACGGGATGAACAAAGCAGCGCTGGGCAGGAGGGCCCACCAAACGGTGCGGCCGCGGCGGCCCATCCGAAGCCCACAGATAATGATGACCAGGGCTGCCGGGACCAGGAGGGAAGGCGCGGAAGCAACCGTGACGGCGAGGGCAAGCCCCGCCGCGGCCGCGGCAGTCCAGGAAGGTGTTCCGTTGATTCCTGGCCGGACGGCCGGTTTGTCAGCTGCACGCAGGCCTGGTTGCGGTACTGCATGGCGGCCGTGGCCCACGGCGGAACCCGTGGCCCGCAGCAGGGCCAGGACAACCAAGGGAACCATCAGGTGCGCCACGAGGGCTCCGGCCCGCCCCTGGTTCAGGGCAACCTGCAGGGCCGGCGCAGCCGACCAGAACAGCGCGGCAACCAGGCGAAGTCGCCGCCGGGTGGTCAACCCGCCTGCGGCGAACCATGCCGTCAGTCCGGACAGTGGCGTGCCAAGGATGATAAGCCACGCCATGGCGGCGTTCGCGTTGCCGCCTCCCAGTACCCCCAGGATCCACAGCACGTAGTCGAAGGGGTCTCCGTGGCCGGGAAGTCCCGCACCAAGATTGATCCACCAGCCGGAGGCGTTCTGCCAAATGTCCCCCAGGCCAGTGGAGATGGGAATGAGGCCACCGCCGGCCACAGCCTCAGCACGGAGAAGGCCTGCCAGGCCCAACAGCGAGGCAAGGGAAGCGATGATGAAGGCGGCCAGGGCACCGTTGCCCACCCAGCCGCGCTTCCGGGTTGCCAGTGCGGCGAAATCGTCTGCGGAGTCACCCGTGGGCTGGTGTGCCAGGGGGTCCTGTTCAAGTTCATCTGCGGGGTTGTCGTCCGCGCCAATGGCTTCCATCAGGGAACGCCGGTGGCTCCAGACTTCCCGTCGCGGCGTCTGGAGCTTGCGGATCACGGACCGGCGGATGCGCCGGGTCTGCCGCGCCGACTTCCTTGCCCGGGCAATGGTTCGTGGCCGCACCAGGGCGGCGAAGGTGGCAGCGATTTGCGTGATTCCGTGGGCCGGGTCCTTCACCACGATGCTCAGGACCAGCCTGAAGAGGCTTCCGAGCAGGGCTCCCACAGCATGCACCGGGACCATCCACAAAGGCGCGTGCTTCAGCCGCAGGTGTACCTGGGCCTTTCTGGCTGCTGCCGGGTTACCCAGGCCGTGCGGCCTGTGCGCCACGTGGAACATCCGGGCTGCCGGTACCACGACAACCCGGTGCCCTGCCAGGCGGTTCCGCCAGCAAAAATCGACGTCGTCCCCGGTGCCCGGGAGCCCGGGGTCGAACCCGCCCAGCTGCTCCCACACGTCCCGCCGCACGAGCATACCCGCCGAGTTGACGGCGAAGGTGTCGCTGCGGCCGTCGTACTGGCCCTGGTCAAGCTCGTCGGCGTCGATGAGCGTCAGCCGTTCCGCCCACCTGCTGGTGGACAGCCCGACGTCGATGAGCTTACGTTCCTCGTGCCAGTCCAGTTGCTTGCAGCCGGCAACGGTCACTGACGGCGCACGTTCCACGGCACCGAGCAGTTCGGCCAGGGCCTCCGGGGCGGGTGCGGCGTCGTCGTGGAGCAGCCAGATCCACTCCGGTTTGCGGTCGGCCCTGCCTGCCCCGCCCGGGGCCAGCTCCGAAAGGGCTGCGGACACAGCGGCGCCCATGCCGCCCTTCCCGTGATCATGGGAGACGACATGGGCTCGGCCCAAGGTGTTTTCGAGAAGGGTCCGGGAGTCGTCACCGGACCCTGTATCGACGCCTATTGCATAGTCGACCGGCCGGGTCTGGTCCGCTAGACCTGCAAGCGTTCTGGGGAGATAGGCACTGCCGTTGTGGGCAACCACAACGGCAGTGACATGGACATCCTGGTGAATTAGACCGCTCGCTTCCTCAGTCGTCGGCGCTCACGCTCGGAAAGGCCTCCCCAGATGCCGAACCGTTCGTCATTGGCCAACGCGTACTCCAGGCACTGGGAGCGGACGTTGCACGCACCGCAGACCTTCTTGGCGTCACGGGTGGAGCCGCCCTTTTCCGGAAAGAAAGCTTCAGGATCGGTTTGGGCGCACAGGGCGTCCGTCTGCCAGCCCAGCTCCCCTTCGTCGTCGAAGTCCTGCTGGAACGGCAGGCCGATCCACACCGGCTGCACCGTTCCCGGAGCAGCGAGTTCCATGGGCGGATCGAGTTCGTCTTCCGGTTCCGCGCCGCCATCGAGAAGGGCTTCGTGGGCTGCCAGGAAGGCAGTGGCCTGGTCTTCAAGTCCAGTGCCGGTGTTGCTGTTGTAGCGTTCAGCGGCGGCGGGATCGGCGGGATCCACGTACCAATCACTGGGCACCCCCCGGGCACGGTACCTTGCCGTAGCCTGTCCGGCCACGACGGCATCTTCCTGGATACGCTCTGCTTGCCCCACGGCGACCCTCCTGATGTTGCAGCCACTGCCTGGATACGTGGACACTCGGTTGTGTGCCGGTATTTACGCAGTTGCCTTTAGATATCTAATTACACGTGTGTAACTAAGGCGAGTCAAGCCGCAGCCGGGATAATAATCAGTGACCGCGGCGAACCACGTGCACGCCACGCCCGGGAATTTTTACCCCCTGGCGACGCCACCCCCACTCCCACCGGCCAAAAGGACGGAAAGCGGGCTGGAATCGCTGTCGCCGCGCGAAAATAGCGTCCTTCGAAGAAATTAGCAAGCCCGCTTACTACTTCGTGTGATAAAGATCTCATATGGCACCGGCCCCCTGATGTCGGCACCACCGCGCCGGATGACCGGCACGGCGGCCAGTGGCAGGATGGAGGCATGACTACTCCGGCAATCCAGCTGATGAACAGCCTCCGCTCAGGCAACTCCACTGCACCGCGGCTGACGTGGTACGGGCCGGAGGGCGAGCGCGTGGAACTTTCCGGCCGGGTCCTGGACAACTGGGTAGCGAAGACCAGCAACCTGCTGCAGGATGAGCTCGATGCCGAGCCCGGCATGAAGATCAGGCTGGCCCTGCCCGCGCATTGGAAAACGATGGTGTGGGCCCTTGCCGCGTGGCAGCTGGGCCTGGAAACCGTCCTGGAGGGCGAGGGCGCCGACTTCCTCGTCACTGCCGACCCCGACCTGCTGAACGGAAAGGCGGCCGGGCAGGAAGCGGCAGAAGGGACTTACGACGCCGTGATCGCCGTCGCGCTTCCCGCCCTGGCCATGCGGTGGCCGGGTGAGCTGGCCGTCGGCTGCCTCGACTACGCGGCCGAAGTACGCCTCCATGGAGATGTTTTCCTGGCGCATGCCGATCCCGATCCCCTGGCGCGGGCCATCTCAGGATCGGACGGCCGTGAGCACCTACAGCGGGACCTGCTGGAGGGATTCGCCGCCAGCCATGACGGCGGCGTTCGGCTGCACATTCCGGCCGCGGACGGCCTGGAGGCGGCGCTGGCCGATGCCCTCGGGGCATGGAAGCAGGACGGATCCGTGGTGATCACCCACCCGGACGTCCAGCTGACCGACAAGCTGCTCACCGCCGAACGCATCCACGGCAACTGACACCGGCCAGGGGCCGGCAATGGCCAGCTAGGACTTGGCCGGACCGTCCGCGGACGGCTGGCGCTCGTTGTCTGCGGCCACCGGCGCACCGTGGTGGTGCATTTCGATGAGCTCGTGGTCGTGCGAGAATTCCGGCTCTTCGTCCAGCTCCTTGTTGAACACGAGGAAGCGGTAGGCGAAGAAGCGCACCACGGTGGCCACCAGGATGCCCACCACACCGGCCAGGAACAGCAGGTTCTTGTCGGTGACGCCGAGCCCGTACTTGGCCAGGGCCGTGAATCCGGTGGAGATGCCGATGCCAATGCCGTTGATGAGGACGAACATGACGAACTCGCGCAGCACATTGTCCTGGCGTCGGTGGCGGAAGGTCCAGAAACGGTTGGCGATCCACGAGAAGACGGTAGCCACCGTGGCGCCAACGAACCGCGCCTTCGCTTCGCTGTCCGTCATGGGGCCGTGCATGAGGTAATACGTCAGGCCGTTGTCAATGACGAAGGCCACACCGCCCACCGCCCCAAATTTGGCAACCTCGCGCCAAAACAGCGACGCCAGGCCCCGGATGCGGTCTGCAAGTGCGGAAATCATGACCCTCCAAGGCCGTATAACGTGTGGGCCTTTTGGCCAGAGATCCATTTTAGCGCCTCGAACCTTGGAGGAGCCTCCCAATAAACCTCGCTTGAGGGGCCGCGTTACCTCGAATCTCGCTTTCCGCCACGGCCGGAAGCCGGGTTCTCCAGCGGTTTTCGGTAGGCTGGCAGATGTGACTTTTCCAGTAATAGGTGTTGTTGGCGGCGGCCAGCTTGCCCGAATGATGGCCCCAGCCGCGACTGCCCTCGGCTTCGAACTTCGAGTCCTGGCGGAAGGTGAGGACGTCTCTGCCGTCTCCGCGGTGTCCACTTCCCCGGTGGGAGACTACAAGGACCTGCAGACGCTCCTGGACTTTGCCAAGGACCTCGACGTCATGACCTTTGACCACGAGCACGTCCCGGCTGCCCACCTCCGGGCACTCCAGGAGGCCGGAGTCAACATCCAGCCAGGCCCCGACGCCCTCATTCACGCCCAGGACAAACTGGTGATGCGGGCAGCCATTGACCGGCTGGAACTGCCCAACCCGGTGTGGGCCTCCGTTGACGACGTTGCTGCCCTGGTGCGCTTCGGCGATGACACCGGCTGGCCTGTAGTCCTGAAGACTCCGCGCGGGGGCTACGACGGCAAGGGCGTCAGGATCGTCGGGTCGGCGGACGAGGCGGCCGAAACAGCCGACTGGTTCGCTGCCATGAGCCCGCTCCTGGCGGAGGCCAAGGTGGAGTTTACCCGGGAGCTTTCAGCGCTGGTGGCACGGACCCCCGACGGCGAGGCCCGTGCCTGGCCTGTTGTCCACACCATCCAGGTGGACGGCGTGTGCGACGAAGTCATCGCCCCCGCACAGGACATCCCCGTGGAGGTTGCGGCAGCAGCCGAGGACGCCGCGCTGCGGATCGCCGCAGAACTTGGTGTGACCGGTGTGCTGGCGGTGGAACTGTTTGAGACTCCCGGGACCGGGGCGGGCTTCCTGATCAATGAGTTGGCGATGCGCCCGCACAACACCGGGCACTGGACCCAGGACGGGGCAGTGACCAGCCAGTTTGAGCAGCACCTGCGTGCAGTCCTGAACCTTCCACTGGGTGCTACCGATGCGCTGGCTCCGGTAACAGTCATGAAGAACTTCCTGGGCGGCGACAACCAGGACCTGTATGCGGCATTCCCGCAGGCCCTGGCCAGCGAACCGGCGGCCAAGGTGCACTGCTACGGCAAGTCGGTGCGGCCCGGCCGCAAGATCGGCCACGTCAATCTGGTGGGCGCCTCCACCACGGAAGTAGAGTCAGTGCGGCGCCGGGCCGGGATTGTGGCCGGCATCATCCGTGACGGGCGGGCACCTGCAGAAGAGCCGCCCATGACATTCGAGGAGAACGCATGAGCGCCCCCACCACACCGGCCAACGGATCCGCGGCAAGTCCCCTGGTAGGGCTGGTCATGGGCTCCGATTCGGATTGGCCCGTCATGGAAGCGGCGGCTGAAGCGCTGGCAGAATTCGGCATCCCGTTCGAGGCCGATGTGGTGTCGGCGCACCGGATGCCCACGGAGATGATCCGGTACGGCCAGACCGCCCACGAGCGCGGCCTTCGCGTGATCATCGCCGGTGCCGGCGGCGCGGCACACCTGCCCGGCATGCTGGCCAGCGTCACTCCCCTGCCGGTCATCGGGGTGCCTGTTCCGCTGAAGACGCTGGACGGCATGGACTCCCTGCTGTCCATCGTCCAGATGCCCGCCGGCGTGCCCGTAGCCACGGTGTCCATCGCCGGAGCCCGCAACGCAGGCCTGCTGGCCGTGCGCATGCTGGCTTCCGGGACCGACGAACTCGCCGCGTCCCTTCGCGCGGACCTGCTCGAGTTCGCCGCGGACCTCAACGCTGTGGCCTCCCGCAAGGGTGCCAACCTCCGGCAGAAGGTCAGCGAGGTCTTCGCCGAGGGCAGCGGAACACTGCGGGGCAACCGTTAGGACCGCCGGAATGTCCAGCAGCAAGGTCCCCCAGTCCGGGTCTGACACGTCCCTGACAGACCCGGTCCGCTACCCGGTGAGCGCTTCGCCGCCGGTGCGGACCAAGCGCGCGTTCGTCCTGATCCTGCTGACGCTGTTCGTTCCGGGCAGCGCGCAGCTCGTGGCGGGCGACCGCAAACTGGGGCGGACGGCGCTGCGCGTGACGCTCTGCGCCTGGGCGGCCATCGTCCTTGCGCTCCTGCTGCTGCTCTTCAACCGGCCACTGCTCATCAACGTCATCACCAACCAGTTCGCCTCGCTGGTGATCATCCTCGTCCTGGTGGCCCTCGCCATCGGCTGGGCTGTCCTGTTCATCAATACCCTGCGGCTCATCCGGCCTGTGCTGCTGGTTCCCGGCGCGCGGCCGGGCGTCGGCATCGCCCTGGTCCTGGCGCTGGTCATCAGCAGCGGATCCCTGGGCTACTCGGCGTACCTGCTCAACGTGGGGCGCAACGCCATTGGCAGCATCTTCTCCTCCGGTCCGGCCATCGATCCCGTGGACGGACGCTACAACTTCCTCATGATGGGCGGCGACGCCGGTGATGACCGCACCGGCCGCCGGCCGGACAGCCTGTCGGTGCTCAGCGTCGATGCCAAGACCGGGCAGACGGCCATCATCTCCATTCCCCGCAACTTCCAGAACGCCCAGTTCAGTGAGGGCTCGCCCATGCGGTCGGTCTACCCGGACGGCTACAACTGCGGCGACGAATGCCTGATCAACGCCATCAACACCGAAGTCACCAACCAGTACGCGGACCTTTACCCGGGCGTTGCCGACCCCGGCGCCCAGGCCACCATGGAAGCGGTGTCCGGAACGCTGGGGATGCCCATCCAGGCCTACGTGCTGGTGGACATGGAAGGGTTCTCCACGCTCATCGACGCCATGGGCGGGATCAGGATCAAGGCCGGCGGCTGGGTTCCCATGAGCGGCTACTTCGACGAAGCCACCAAGACGCACGGCATGCCGCTCGGCTGGATCCCGGCCGGCGAGCAGACCCTGAACGGCGACCAGGCGCTGTGGTACGGACGGTCCCGCGAGTACGTGGACGACTACGCCCGGATCCAGCGCCAGCAGTGCGTGCAGCAGGCCATGCTCAAGCAGCTCGATCCGGCCACCCTCCTCGCCAAGTTCGAGGACATTGCCAAGGCCGGAACCAAGGTAGTCGACTCCAACATCTCCTCGTCGCAGCTGGGCAGCTTTGTGGACCTCGCCATGAAGGCCAAGGGCAAGGAGGCCAAGCGCCTCACCCTCGGCCCGCCGGACTTCGATGCATCGTTCTCCACGGTGCCGGACTTCGACCAGATCCACGAGCGGGTGGACCAGTTGCTGGCCTCCGCATCCGGCGCCCAGTCGGCAGGAACGGCCGACGACGTCATGGCAGTACCAGCCGCGGGCGGCGGGCACGTGCAAGCATCCGGCAGCCGCTCCCCCGACGTGCTGCAGGCCGGCGGGAGCACTGCGCAGCAGGCCACCCCGGCGCCGTCGGACTTCACCCCGGTGACCACCACGCCCGACGGCGAACCGATCACTGCCGAGATGCTGAACCAGCTCAAGAGCGAAGGCAACGAGGAAGCCATCCGGCAGCTCGTAGCAACGAACGGCCAGTGCGCGCCGCTCTAGCGCGCATGGCGGAACCGCCCTGACAGTCCCAACCAAGAAACGGAACGGTTTTGTACGAGATTGACAACGTCCTCCGGGACTACGCGTGGGGATCCACCACAGCCATCGCAGCCCTCCTGGGCCGGTCCGAGTCCGGGGCCCCTGAAGCTGAACTCTGGATAGGCGCCCACCCTGACTCGCCGTCCACCGCCCATGTCCCGGAGGACCGGAGCACCGCTCCGCTGGACGCGCTGATCACCTCTGACCCGGAGCATTTCCTGGGGGCGGAGTCTGTGGCACGTTTCGGCCCGCGCCTACCGTTCCTGGCGAAGATCCTTGCCGCTGCCCAGCCGCTGTCCCTCCAGGTCCACCCCAGCCTGCAGCAGGCGCAGGCCGGGTTCGCCCGTGAAAACGCTGAGGGCGTGGCCCCGGACGCCCCGCACCGCAACTACCGGGACGACAACCACAAACCGGAAATGATCCTGGCGCTGACGCCGTTCGAGGCCCTCTGCGGCTTCCGGTCAGTAGCAGCCACCCGCGGGATCCTGCAGCATGTTGCGGACACCGTCAGCCATGAAGGTGGAAGCCCCGGGGATTCCGGGCGTGAGGGCGCTGCCCTGGTGGCGGCCCTGCTTTCGGACCTCGACGGCGAAGCCCATGCCGGTGATGAAGGCGCCGGCCTGCGCAGGGCCTTTGAACGGCTCATCACCGGCGGCGAGGACGTCGCCACGGCCACGTCCCAGGTGGTTGCCGCACTGATCGGTGGCAGCCTGGCGCCTTATGAGGCCGAGCTCGGCACAGTTATCAGCCTGAACGAGAAGTACCCGGGCGACCCCGGGGTGCTGATCTCCCTGCTGCTGAACCGCCTCTCGCTGCAGCCGGGCGAGGCCGTATACCTCCCCGCGGGCAACGTGCATGCCTACCTGCACGGCCTGGGGGTGGAGGTGATGGCGTCCTCGGACAACGTGCTGCGCGGTGGCCTCACGCCGAAGTACGTTGATGTTCCGGAACTGCTGCGCACCATCGACTTCAGCCCGGTGGCGGTCCCCATGCTGGAAGCCGAACGGTCGGACCTGGGCCAGGAACTTTTCCGGCCGCCCTTCGCTGAGTTCCAGCTCCAGCGGATTGAGCTCTCGCCCGGCGACGGCCCGGTGCCGCTGGCACAGTCCGGCGCAGCAGTGGTGATCGTGGTGGCCGGCGGAATCTACCTGGACTCACCCAAGGGCGACCTGCGCCTGGAGCGCGGCGCCAGTGCTTTCCTCGCCGCCGCCGAGGCTCCGGTGAACGTGCACCTGGCCTCGGACAGCGCCGAGGCGGCACTGGCGTTCGCTGTAACGACCGGCCTTTAGCCCCGGCGCAGCAGCGTCCGTGCCCGTCCGGCGGCGGCTTTGGCCAGCCGCCGGGCGGTCTGGAGCCCGCGGCGGGCCAGTGGCATCGCTTTCGAGTAGGCCGGGTAGAACGGTGAGAGCGGCTTTTCCCACGTTCCCAGCAGCATGTTTTCGTGCTTCGCGAACTGCTTCTTGAAATCGGAGATGCCGTCGTTGAGCAGGCCGTTGAAGTCGTACCGGGAGCATCCGTCCTCCCGCATGGCCTGCAGGGCAGCCCACTTGACGCCGTAGTTCACGCGCTGCTTCTGCCCTTCGGCCGAGACGCCGCCGTAGAGTTCAAACGCCGTGGCGCCGCTGCGGGCGAGCCAGACGAACGCCAGCAGCTGCTCGCCGTCGAACGCTCCAATGATGGGCGAGCCGTCACCAAGGTTCCGGAAGATGTCGCGGTAGTACTGGTCCTCGTGGATGCCAAACCCGGCACGCTCGGCTGTCTCGTGGTAGATGGCCAGGACCTGTTCGAGCTCGGACTCGTTCTTGACCTTGCGGAATTCGACCTCGCTGCGCATCGCCTTCCGGATGTTGGCCCGGGTCGACTTCGACATTTCGGCCATGAGCTCGTCATCGGTCCGGGTGAGGTCCAGGATCAGGGTCCGCGGAATGAGCACCGTGTTGGTGGTTTCCCGGAATCCCGCCCCAGCCACGGCCCCGGCGTAGGCCGAGTCCTTGTCCCAGTCGGGTTCGATGCTCAGGGCCACGCCGCGGTGCCGGATGGCGGCATGGTCAGCAAGGCTGTTGAGGACGGCTTGGGTGTCCTCCACCGAGCACATCGGGCCCCTGGGGATGTAGACCAGTGCCCGGAAAGGCAGCGGCAGCGGGCGGACCAGCAGCTGGGCGGCTCCGACGGTGGCCTCGCCGTCCTTCAGCAGCACCCGGTCCACCGACCAGCCGTGCATGGCCTTGGTCTCTCCCCAGCCCCAGAGCTGCTGCGGATGCCCGTTGAACATGTCGACGGATTCATCCCAGAGGGCGCGGTCAGTACAGGGCACAACAGCAGGAATCATGGCTTAAACCCTATACCAGCCTTTAACGCCGAAGCCCCGGAGCGCCGTTGGGCGCTCCGGGGCTTCCGGGGAACTGTGGTCAGCTCTTGCGGGCGTAGCCTTCCCACTTGCTGGCCTGGTGCTCGCCGTCCACGAAGCGGATGGTGCCGGACTTGGACCGCATCACGATGGACTGGGTGAGGACCTTGTCCTTGGAGTAGCGCACGCCGCGCAGCAGGTCGCCGTCGGTGATGCCGGTCGCCGCGAAGTAGCAGTTGTCGCTGGAGACGAGGTCGTTGGTGGAGAGGACCCGCTCAAGGTCGTGGCCGGCGTCGATCGCCTTCTGCTTCTCTTCGTCGCTGGTGGGCCACAGACGGCCCTGGATGACGCCGCCGAGGGACTTGATGGCGCAGGCAGCCACGATGCCTTCAGGGGTGCCGCCGATGCCCATCAGGGCGTCAACGCCGGTGCCGGAACGGGCTGCAGCGATGGCGCCGGCGACGTCGCCGTCCATGATGAACTTGGTGCGGGCGCCGGCTTCGCGGATCTCCTCGACCAGCGGGCGGTGGCGGTCGCGGTCCAGGATCATCACGTTGAGCTGGTTGACCTTGACGCCCTTGGCCTTGGCGATCAGGTGCAGGTTCTGCTTGACGGGCAGGCGCAGGTCCACCATGTCAGCAGCTTCCGGCCCGGTGACGAGCTTTTCCATGTAGAAGACGGCGGAGGGGTCGAACATGGAGCCGCGTTCGGCCACGGCGAGGACGGCCAGGGCGTTGTTGATGCCCAGGGCGGTCAGCCGGGTCCCGTCGATCGGGTCAACGGCAACGTCGCATTCGGGGCCGGTGCCGTCGCCGACGCGTTCACCGTTGAACAGCATGGGGGCTTCGTCTTTTTCGCCTTCGCCGATGACCACAACGCCGTTGAAGTGGACGGTCTGCAGGAAGGAGCGCATGGCGTCGACGGCTGCACCATCGGCGGTGTTCTTGTCGCCGAAGCCCACCCAGTGTCCGCCGGCGATGGCTGCTGCCTCGGTGACGCGGACGAGCTCGAGGGCAAGGTTGCGGTCCGGCTCATCGTTGCCCACAGCAAGGGACGGTGAGATCGTGGAGTACTTCTGGGTCATGGACGCTGGTGACACGTTAACCTCTTCTTCGAGTGGCGATCATTGAACCCGTCCCGCCGGAGCAGCTGGACGGTGATTCCTCTGCTTTCGATCATAGTCGCGGGACGCGGTGCCGGACGGCGGATGACGCACACCCGCAATGTGCACGCGGTGTGCGGGACTCCCTCCGGGAGGCGCCGAATGGAAGTCCCATGCCGGCATGGGCGACTATGGAGGGGTGAATGAGATGCAGGAGAAGACCAGCCCCACCCCTGACCCGGCAGGAACCGGAGGCAGCGGCGGGGCCGGCGCCAGGGACGCAGGCGCCCCCGTAAAGCCTGTCATTCCGGCGGCAGCGGCCAAGCGGGCGAATGCTTCGGTCATCGGCATGGTCATCGCCCTGGTGGTGAGCATCGCCGCGTTCCTTCCCGTCATCCTCATGAACCCGCTGCCCAAGAGCGACGGATACCGCCCGGACATCGACGTCGCGGGCATCTCCCAGCGGGCGGCGGATGTGGCGGGATTCACACCCGCGGCGCCTGATACCGGGAACGCGTTCCGTGCCAACTATGCGCGCTGGGAAGCGGGGACCGGCAACGGCGTCCCCACATGGGAGGTGGGCTTCCTGACCCCCAAGGAGTCCTTCATCGCCCTGGTGCAGACCAGCAAGGCCAACCCCACGTGGCTCCTGCAGCAGACCAAGAACGCCCCGGTGACCGGGACCCGCAGCGCGGGCGGCCAGGAATGGGAGCTCCGGGACACGGGCAAGGGCGAGAAGTCGATGGTGCTGGACTACCGCGGCACCACCGTGGTCCTCTCCGGCGCGGCGCAGCTGGACGAATTCGGCATCCTGGCCGACGCCGTCGTGAAATCCATGGACAGCAACCCGGCCGTCACAGTTTCACCGTCGGCACCCGCCGCACCTTAATGTAGTAAGCGTGGCTACTAATCTGACTCCTGCACTGGCCTGGCGCCGCCTGCGCGAAGGCAACGAACGATTCGTCAATGGCGAATCCTCCCATCCGAACCAAAACGCCGACCACCGGTCGTCCCTGGTGGAGACCCAGCATCCGTTCGCGGTGATCTTCGGCTGCTCCGACTCCCGGCTTGCCGCGGAAATCATCTTCGACGTGGGCCTCGGCGACGTGTTCGTGGTCCGCACCGCCGGCCAGGTCATTGACGACGCTGTCTTGGGCTCGCTCGAGTACAGCGTCGGTGTGCTCGGGGTGCCGCTGATCGTGATCCTTGGCCACGACAGCTGCGGAGCCGTCACAGCCACCAAGTCGGCCGTCGAGACCGGCGACATGCCCGCCGGCTTCATCCGCGACCTCGTGGAGCGCATCACCCCGTCTGTCCTGACCTCACTGCGCAACGGCCAGCCGGAGGTCAACGACATGGTGGTGGAGCACGTCAAGCAGACATCCCAGCGCCTTGTAGACAGCTCGCGTGTGATTTCCGACGCAATCGAGGAAGGCCGCACAGCGGTCATCGGGCTTTCGTACCGGCTGGCCGAGGGCCGCGCCGACCTTGTTTCCGGAATCGGCGAGCTCTAGCAACCATTGACGGACCCGTGGAGCGGGTCCCGGGACGGCCGGGCAGGCCGCCCCGGGGCCCGCTTCACGGTTTTCGATGGGGCGGCCGGGAGCCATAAGCTAGCCCCATGACTTCCACTGAAGAGTTCCGCATTGAACATGACACGATGGGCGAAGTCCGCGTCCCCGTGAACGCACTGTACCGCGCGCAGACGCAGCGGGCAGTAGAGAATTTCCCCATCTCCGGCAAGACCCTGGAGCGCACCCACATCGAGGCGCTGGCACAGGTCAAGAAGGCAGCTGCCCAGGCCAACGCAGAACTGGGCGTGCTCGACGGCGAGCTGGCCAAGGCGATTGCCGACGCTGCCGACGAGGTGGCAGCCGGCAAGTACGACGGCGACTTCCCCATCGACGTTTTCCAGACCGGTTCCGGCACCTCCTCGAACATGAACACCAACGAGGTCCTGGCAGAGCTGGCCACGCGCGCACTGAAGGCCGCCGGCAGCGACAAGGTGGTCCACCCCAACGACCACGTCAACGCTTCACAGTCCTCCAACGACGTGTTCCCCACGTCCGTGCACGTGGCCGCCACGTCTGCGCTGATCAACGACCTGATCCCCGCCCTTGGCTACCTGGCCGAGTCGCTGGAGCGCAAGGCCGTTGAGTTCAAGGACGTCGTCAAGTCCGGCCGCACGCACCTGATGGACGCCACTCCGGTGACCCTGGGCCAGGAGTTCGGCGGCTACGCCGCTCAGGTCCGCTACGGCATCGAACGCATCAACGCCGCGCTCCCCCGCGTGGCCGAGGTCCCGCTGGGCGGCACCGCCGTGGGTACCGGAATCAACACCCCCGCCGGGTTCCCGGAGCGGGTTATCGAACTGCTCGCCACGGACACCGGCCTGCCGCTGACCGAGGCCCGCGACCACTTCGAGGCACAGGCCAACCGCGACGGCCTGATCGAGGCGTCCAGCCAGCTGCGCAACATCGCGATCTCCTTCATGAAGATCAACAACGACCTGCGCTGGATGGGTTCCGGCCCCAACACCGGCCTCGGCGAAATCGCCATCCCGGACCTGCAGCCCGGCTCCTCCATCATGCCGGGCAAGGTTAACCCGGTCATCTGCGAGGCATCCATCATGGTGGCCGCCCAGGTCATCGGCAACGACACCGCCATCGCCTGGTCCGGCACCAACGGCGCATTCGAGCTCAACGTCGGCATCCCGGTGATGGCCGCGAACCTGCTCGAGTCCATCCGCCTGCTGGCCAACACCAGCCGCGTGATGGCAGACAAGATGATCGACGGCATCACGGCCAACGTGGAGCGCGCGCGCTTCCTGGCCGAGGCCTCCCCCTCGATCGTCACGCCGCTGAACAAGTACATCGGCTACGAAAACGCAGCCAAGATCGCCAAGACCGCCGTCAAGGAGGGCCTGACCATCCGCCAGGCCACCGAGAAGCTCGGCTTCGTCGGCGATGGCGAAGGCAAGGTCTCCGAGGCTGACCTCGACAAGGCACTGGACGTCACCACCATGACGGCACCGGCCCACAAGGCCTAAAGCACTTAGCGCCCGACGGCGGCGCCCACCTTCCCAGCGAAGGCGGGCGGCCGCCGTCGTACTTTAAGCCCCTCCCGCCCGACCTAAGCCAAAAGTTGCACCATTCATGACTTAGTGCAAAACTTTACTTTGTGACTGATAGTGCAAATTCCGATCCTGGCCTGCGGGAACGCAAACGGGCCGCCACCCGGACCGCCATCACCGCCGCCGCCAGGGCCCTGACCTCGGCGCGGGGCCTCAGTGGCTACACCGTGGAGGAAGTCTGCGAAGCGGCCGGCATCTCACGCCGGACCTTCTTCAACTACTTCCCCGCCAAGGAAGACGCCATCATCGGCCACGCCGAGGACGACGTACCGGCGGACATCATCGAAGAATTCGTCGCCGGCGGCGCGGGCTCCCCCGAAGGCGACATCTCCCCCACGCTGTTCCAGGACCTGGTGAAACTCTCCCTGCGGCTGGCCGACGGCATGTCGGCCTCCGAAGAGGAAACCCGTCAACTGATCGCTGTGGTCAAGAAGGAGCCCCAGCTCATCCTGCGGATCATCGGGGTGACAGAACAGCGCGAGGCGCAGTTCGCCCGCGACGTCGCACGGCGTGAAGGGGTGGCGCCGGACCACCCAGTCGTGCAGATGGCCGTGGTGCTGCTCAGCACCATCGCCCGCAAAAGCAGCATGGCCTACTTCTCCGACGGCAACACCCGCAGCTACCCGGAGCTGCTGCTGGAAAACATCTCGGCAGCAAGCCTCCTCTTCTCCCAACCATTCGACAGCACGGCCACCGCCGCAGCAGAAGGAAACGCATGAGTACCGCAACCGCCACACCGCCGGCAGGGCCCCTGCTGCTGACCCAAAAACGCATCTGGATCATCTTCTCGGCCCTGATCGCCGGAATGCTGCTGTCCAGCCTCGACCAAACCATCGTCTCCACCGCCATGCCCACCATCGTGGGCAAGCTCGGCGGCGTGGAACACCAGGCCTGGATCACCACCGCATACCTGCTGGCCACCACCATCGTGATGCCCATCTACGGGAAATTCGGTGACATCCTGGGGCGGCGCAACCTGTTCCTGGTGGCCATCGCCCTGTTCACCCTCGCCTCACTGGGCTGCGCGCTGGCCACGGACTTCTGGGGCTTCGTCATCTTCCGCGCCATCCAGGGGCTGGGCGGCGGCGGACTCATGATCCTTTCCCAGGCCATCATCGCCGACATCGTTCCGGCCAAGGACCGCGGCAAGTACATGGGCCCGCTGGGCGCCATCTTCGGCCTGTCCGCCGTGGCCGGTCCGCTGCTGGGCGGCTTCTTCGTGGACCACCTCACCTGGGAATGGGCCTTCTACATCAACATCCCCGTTGGCCTGGCCGCCTTCGCCATCGCCTGGTTCGCCCTGACGCTGCCGAACAAGAAGGCTGAGAAGCGGATCGATGTCCTGGGCGTTGTGCTGCTCTCCGTCGCCACCACCTGCCTGATCTTCTTCACCGACTTCGGCGGCAAGAAGGACGAGGGCTGGGATTCACCCCTTACCTGGGCCTTCGGCGCCGGCCTGCTGGTGTCCGCCGCCGCGTTTGTCTTCGTGGAGCGCCGTGCGGAAGACCCCATCATCCCGCTGAGCCTGTTCCGCAACCGCATCTTCATCAACGCCACCGCCATCGGCTTTACCCTGGGCCTGGGCATGTTCTCGGCCATCGCGTTCGTTCCCACGTTCCTGCAGATGTCCTCCGGCACCTCCGCCGCCGAGTCCGGGCTGCTCATGCTCCCCATGATGGCCGGTCTGATGGGTACCTCCATCTACTCGGGCATCCGGATTTCCAAGACTGGCAAGTACAAGATGTTCCCCATCCTGGGCGCTGCGCTCACGATGGCCGCCATGCTCTGGATGACCACCCTGGCCGCGAGCACACCCATCTGGGTGATCTGCGTGCAGCTGTTCGTCTTCGGCGCCGGGCTGGGCCTGATCATGCAGGTAGTAGTCCTGGTGGTGCAGAATTCCGTGCCGGCGGAGCAGATCGGCACCGCCACCAGCACCAACAACTACTTCCGCGAGGTGGGCGCCGCCATGGGCGTGGCGATTTTCGGATCCCTGTTCACCACCCGCCTGTCCGAGTCGCTGACCAGCGCTTTCACCGGTGCGGGCGCATCGGCCGAGCAGGCATCGCAGTCCACCAGCACCCTGGACCCGCAGGCCATGAACCAGCTCCCGGAACAGCTGCGGGACGCCATCGTCAATGCCTACGCTGATTCGCTGGCCCCGGTGTTCTGGTACCTGGTGCCGTTCATCGCCATTGCCCTGCTGTTGGCCATCACCCTCAAGCAGATCCCGCTGTCCGATACGGCCGGCATGGTGGCCCGCGGCGAAGCCGTCGGCGGCGAGGAAGCTGAGCGGCTGGCCGCCGGCCTGCCCGGCGTTTCCGCAGGGCAACATACTCCCGCCGGGGACGCCGGCGACGCGGCCATGGCACGGGACGACGACGGCGAGCTGGTCTCGCAGGGCCGCTGACCGCCGTCGTACGCACCGCCGTCGCACCCGGTCCGGTGCAGCGAATGAGCTGACAGGGACGCCGCAATCTTTGGGGGTTGCGGCGTCCCTGTTCGTTTCAGCGGCCTGCCGGGGGTGAGGCGCGATTTTCAGGGCTCGTAATGGACGGCGTCATGGGGCGCCAGCGCACGTTCGATGCTCTCCAGGTCCCGCGGCCGGATGTCCGGAAGGCCATCGAGGGGGAACCAGCCCACGGCAAGGGATTCGTCATCGTTGACCCGGGGCTCGCCGGACACGTGACGGCACCGGAACACGATGTCCAGGAAGTCGCACACATCCCCATTGGGGAAGGTCACGGGGCCGGAGACGCCGACGGAAACCATGCGCTCGGTCTCTGCCACCACCGCGGTCTCCTCGAAGATTTCCCGCACCAGGCCGGGGCCCGGGTGCTCCCCCGGATCGAGCAGGCCCGAAATCAGGGCCCACCGGCCGTTGTCGGATCGCTGCCCCAGCAGGATGTGCCCGTCGTCGTTGACCACCACACCCCGTACTGCAGGAATCCACAGTGGATCGTGGCCGATTTTTTCACGGAGTTTGAGGATGAATTCGGGCGCTGCCATGGCTTCAGCCTAACGGCCGCCCGGGGCTGGCCTGACCTTTCGGCGGCGTCAGGCGGCAGGCAGCAGCAGCATCGCGGCCGCGGTGCCCGCCAGCATGAACGGACCGAAGGGAATGGCTGATTTGAGGCTGCCGCGGCGGGTGGCGAGCAGTCCGAGGCTCCACAGTCCGCCCAGGAGGAAGGCCGCGAACGTTCCGGCGAACACGTGCCCCCAGCCGAGGTAGCCGAGGTACATGCCCAGCACGCCGGCGAGCTTCACGTCACCGAATCCCATGCCGGGCGGATACACCAGGCGGAGGACGAAGTAGAACAGCCACAGCACCGCTCCCCCGGCGAGGACACGGCCGCCGGGCAGGCCGAAAAGCCTGGCACCGCCGTCGGGTACGGCCGCAGCGTCCGCCCCTGCCACTAGGACCGTAGCCACCGCGGCGAGCAGGAGCACCCCGGCCACCCCATAGGAGGGGAAAACGATCCGGTTGGGCAGGAGGTGGTGGCGGACATCGATCACCGTGAGGCGGACTGCCATCACCGCAAAGTAGAGGCATGCCGCCAGCACCAGCCAGAACGCGAGGGGGGTGTCCAGCCACAGGTCGCCGAGTCGTCCGATCACCCCTCGGATGCTACTGGAATTCCCCTGCCCGCCCCACCGTGTCCGCGTAAACTGTGGATATGTCAGCCTGGGATTCCCGGCGGCGCCCGGATCCCGCCGGCGGCGCATCCCCCTCAGATCCCACCGCCATGTTCCGCAGCCTGTGCCGGTCTTCGCCGTGGAAGTGGCAGTCGCTTCGCTTTGAGTACTGGGATGAGCCATTCGACGCGGCACCGGCTCCGGGAGCTTCCCTGGTCCGGGCGTGGCTGCGCCGGCCGGGCGCGCTGCGGCTGGAGAGCCCCGAAGGGCTGGTCCTCCACAGCACAACGGGAATCAACGATTCCAGGGATGGCCTCTACGTCGGTTCCACCCGCAAGTCCTGGCTCCTCCCGCCCCACCTGGTCTCCCCTGTGTACGGCGCGGCCGGACTGGTGAAACGGCGTCCGGAGGCGGCCTACGGTGAGCCCGGGTTCGGCAACGGACGGTTCTCCGCTGCACTGGACCCGGTGGAGCTTGCCGGCAATTCCCCTGCGCCGCTGGAGTTTCCGGGCAGCAACCCGGTACAGGTGGAGGACGTGCGCACCGTGGACCACGAGGGCAGGCCTGCCCTGGAGGCCGTGGTGGCGCCCACTCCCGCTTACCAGCCCTGGGATCCGGCTGCTCCCCTGTGCCTTGCCGGCCGCTCCTTGGTGCGGGTGGACCTTGGCACGGGCGTCTGCGTGGCCAGCCGTTCGCTGGAGCACACCACCGAAGGCTACGGACACTGGCTGCGGATTCTCGGCGTCGACGAGTACATGCTGGACGACCTCTTCCTCGCCGAATCGATGAACCTCACCGACGTCCGCCGCCACATCAGCTGGGACGTGCCCGCCTGACGTGACAGGCAGAGGTGCACGTGATCGGCTAGGCTTCGCGGATGATTAGCATGAGCTCCATCTGGCCGCTATTCGACCTGCAACTGACCACTCCCCGGCTGGAGCTCCGGCCCATCACGGATCAGGACATCCCGGCAGCCGTCAACGCCGCCCGCAGCGGCATCCACGACGCCGCCAGGAGCCCGTTCAGCACGCCATGGACAGAACTGCCCGACGACGAGCTTGGCCCGAACATGGCCCGCTGGTACTGGCGATGCCGCGGCGGGTTCAGTCCGGAAGACTGGACACTGCTCCTGGGCATCTGGCACGAGGAGCAGTTCATCGGCTGCCAGGACGTGGGCGCCAAGGACTTCGCACTGTTGAAAACCGTCTCCACCGGATCGTGGCTCAAGCAGTCCGCCCAGGGCCGGGGGCTCGGCGCAGAGATGCGTGCCGCCGTCGTGCTCTGGGCCTTCGACTGGCTGGGCGCCGACGTCGCCGAATCCGAAGCCGCGGACTGGAACGCAGCCTCCCTCGGCGTCTCCCGCACCCTCGGCTACGAGCTGAACGGAACCACCCGCCAAGCCTGGGGCACGCAGGTCGAGACAGTCCAGAAAGTCCGGGTCACGCCAGCCACCTTCAAGCGCCCCGACTGGACCTTGCAGGTAGAAGGCCACGAAGCAGCGGCCAAGTTCCTGAACGTCACCTGAGAAGTTGCCGTAGCTGGGTTTGTCCGGTCCCAGCGCTTCGCCGTCGCTGAGACACCTCCCGCCGCGCCGCTCCGGTCGCCGGGCGACCGGCGGCGGCCCTATGCGGTGTGTCTAAGCGACGGAGAAGGGCCGTGGCCCGGCAAACCGGACCACGACCCCTCTGCCTGGTGGCTTACCCCTCGAGAAGCTCCGTTACCAGCGCTGCGATGGGGGACCTTTCTGAGCGGGTGAGCGTGATGTGGCCGAAGAGCGGGTGGCCTTTCAGGGTTTCGACGACGGCGGCGACCCCGTCGTGGCGGCCGACGCGGAGGTTGTCGCGCTGGGCGACGTCGTGGGTGAGTACGATCTTCGAGTTCTGGCCGATGCGGCTCATAACTGTCAGCAGGACGTTCTTTTCGAGGGACTGGGCCTCGTCCACGATGACGAACGCGTCGTGCAGGGAACGGCCGCGGATGTGGGTGAGGGGCATGACCTCAAGCATTCCGCGGTCCATGACTTCCTCCACCACTTCCTGGCTGACCAGGGCGCCCAGCGTGTCGAAGACGGCCTGGGCCCAGGGGTTCATCTTCTCGGACTCAGAGCCGGGCAGGTAGCCGAGTTCCTGACCACCCACGGCGTAGAGGGGGCGGAACACGATGACCTTGCGGTGCTCTCGGCGTTCCAGGACCGCTTCGAGGCCCGCACACAGGGCCAGGGCCGACTTGCCGGTGCCGGCCCGCCCGCCGATGGAGACGATGCCGACGGCAGGGTCCATCAGCATGTCGATGGCCAGCCGCTGCTCGGCGGACCTGCCGTGGAGCCCGAACACGTCCCGGTCGCCCTTGACCAGGCGCACCTGCTTGTCCGCGCCCACCCTGCCCAGGGCGGAACCCCGGTTGGACAGCAGGACCAGCCCGGTGTTGACCGGCAGTTCCGCGGCGGCGGGGATGAACACCGGTTCGTGGCCGTAGAGGGTGGAGATCTCCTCCTCGTTGGCCTCGACCTCGGCCACCCCGGTCCAGCCGGAGTCCTTGACCAGCTCGTTGCGGTACTCGTCCGCCGTCAGCCCCATCGCCGATGCCTTGACGCGCATCGGCAGGTCCTTGGACACCACGGTGACGTCCTTGCCTTCGTTGGCGAGGTTCTTCGCGACGGCGAGGATGCGGCTGTCGTTATCACCGCTGCGGAACCCGAGCGGAAGTACCTCGGCGGAGATGTGGTTGAGCTCCACCGTGAGGGTACCGCCGTCGTCCCCGATGGGGATGGGCTGGTTCAGGCCGCCGTGCTTGACCCTCAGGTCGTCGAGGAGCCGAAGCGCCGCGCGGGCAAAGTAGCCAAGTTCGGGGTCGTGGCGCTTTGCTTCGAGCTCGGTGATCACCACGATGGGGACGATGACTTCGTGTTCTGCGAACCGCAGCAGCGCCCGGGGGTCCGAGAGGAGGACGGAGGTGTCGATCACGAAGGTGTGGATCAGGGAATCCCTTCCGGAGACGGCAAAACCGGCCGCAGCATCAGTTGCCGCGCCGGTTTTTTCAGTGGCTCGCACAGTGCGAGAGGTAGCTGTTCCTGCCTGGTCTGAAAGGACCTCATGCAGTTTTTCAGAAGTAGCCACATCGACTCCAGCCCCGGGCCCCAGCCCGGCCTTGTTATTGGTGAGGCGGCTCGGCCAAGAGGCCGGGTCCGGCCTCCCATACAACCGGTGCGATGTTTCGCTCCATGTACTGGCCTCCCCGATCAGCCGGCGGTTTGCCTGCTGATGGATATAACGTAAATCCAGCCCCCGGCATTTCCGCAACCATTACGCGGCGATTCCTGTTGCGGTGTTGTGAACTCCAGGTGAACCGGGAGTGTCAGGAGCCGTAGCGCCGTTGCCGGCCCGCGTAGTCACGCAGTGCCCGCAGGAAGTCGACCTTGCGGAACGCCGGCCAGAGGGCCTCGCAGAAATAGAACTCGCTGTAGGCGCTCTGCCACATGAGGAAGCCGGAGAGCCGCTGCTCGCCGGAGGTGCGGATGACCAGGTCCGGGTCGGGCTGGCCGCGGGTGTAGAGGTACCGCGAGATGTCATCCACGCTGAGTTCATCGGCAAGCTGGTTGATGTCGGCACCCTTGGCCACGGCGTCGTGCAGAAGTTCACGGACTGCATCCACGATTTCGCGGCGGCCGCCGTATCCCACGGCCACGTTGACATGGATCTTTTCATGGACAGGCGTCCGTGCCGTCAGTTTGTTCAGGCGCTCGGCAAGGTAACCGGGAAGCAGTTCCGGCGCCCCCATGGCATGGACGGAAATGTTCTCGTCCTCGTCCAGCCGGTCCAGGGTGTTGGCGATGATGCCCATGAGGAGGTCCAGTTCCTCACTGGATCTGTTCATGTTGTCCGTGGACAGCATATACAGCGTCACCACTTTGACGCCGAGCTCCTGGCACCAGCCCAGGAACTCATGGATCTTATCCGCGCCCGCTTGGTGGCCCTGGCTTGTGGGTGCATTGAACTGCTTGGCCCAGCGGCGGTTCCCGTCCACCATCACACCGATGTGCCGCGGGATGCGGTCCCGGGAAAGGTCCTTGAGCAGCCGCCGCTCGTAATAGCCGTAGAGGAACCCGGGCAACTCCACGCGTCCACTCACCTGACTTCCTCGCTGTTCGTACTTGCACATCCTAGGCTACCGCCCGGGCGGCGCATGCCGGTCGAAGGGGCTCCGGCGCGGGGTCGCAAACACCCAGTTACCGATGAGTAACTTACCGGAACGTAGGTTATTCTGGACTCATGAACAGCGACTCTTCCGAGGCTCCGCGCACGCCGCAACCGGAGGATGAAAAGCCCGCTCCGCCAGGAAACTCTCCGGTTGACGATGCCGCCGTCAGGCTGGCTGAGCTGCTGATGATCAAACCGAAGTGGCGCGGCTGGATCCACACCGTGGCGGCCCCGTTTGCCTTGGCCGCGGGTATCGTCCTGGTGGTCCTGGCGCCCACAGCCGACCGCAAAATCACCTCGGCCATCTATGCCGCCACCGGCGTGCTGCTGTTTGGCGTCAGCGCCGTGTACCACCGCGGCAACTGGTCACCGGTGGTGAAGCGGGTTTTAAAGCGGCTGGACCACACCAACATCATGTTGGTCATTGCCGGCAGCTACACGCCGCTGGCCTGGACCCTGCTGGAACGGCAGCAGGCCGTCCTCCTGCTCTGGATCATCTGGTCCGGCGCCATCCTGGGGGTGTTGTTTCGGCTCCTGTGGACTGATGCACCGCGCTGGCTGTACGTGCCCATTTACATTGCGCTGGGATGCGGCGCGCTGTTCTACTTGCCGCAGTTTTTCCAGGCGAGCCTTCCAGCAGCTGTCCTCATCTGCGTGGGCGGCGCGCTCTATATCGCCGGGGCCGTGTTCTACGCGCTGAAGAAGCCGAACTTCAGCTACAACCATTTCGGCTTCCACGAGCTCTTCCACGCGTTCACGGTCTTTGCGTTCGCCGCCCATTTCACGGCCATCGCCATAGCCGTCCTGGGCTGACGGCAACGCCCGCCAGGGTCCGAGGGGAAGCGCCTACTCCCGCGGCAGGGAGTTGCCCTGGCTGAAGCCGTTTCCGTTGGGGTCCCGGGCTTCCTGCGGAGCCGTAGCATCCTCGCGGGCTTCCTCCGCCACAATGTCCGCTTCGGCAGCAGCTGCGATGCGCTCCTCCTCGACCTGCGCCCGGTACCGGACGCGCCGGATCCGGCGGACCATGTCCACGATGAGCAGCGCCGTGGCCACTACGAAGAATGCAGTCATGATAAAGCCCAGCAAGCCGGGCGTTACCTGGTCCTCCGTGATCCCGTCGCGCAGGGTTGGAGTGGGCATCGGCGTGGGGGTGGTGGCCAGGCTGAGGAGCAAGTTTTGCACGTGTAATACCTTCAAGGGATCGGGTTGCAGCCGGACATATGTCGCGCCCGAAGCGCCGGAGGCTAACTTCTACGCGGCATAGAAATCGCTGCCGTTTCTATCTTAGCCCGGCAAACAGGTCCGTCTCGGGCAGCTCGGAGGAGACCCGGGACTTGATCAGGGAGTAGTCCTCCCATGGCCAGGTTCGCCGCTGCATGTCCGCTGACACGGCGAAGAAGAACCCCAGGGGGTCCACCTGCGTGCGGTGGGCCCGGAGGGCGTCGTCGCGCACCTCGAAAAAGTCTCCGCAATCCACCTGGGTGGTGGTGGCATGTGTCGCGGGCGGCGGCGTGTGCCCCTCGGCGTCGGACTCCAGCCACGCTGCGAGGCGTTCCGCATACGGCGACTGCAGCCCGGCTTCCTCGAGCGCGAAATGCAGCGCGCGGAAGCGTTCCGGGCTGAAGGCACGGTCGTAGTACAGCTTGCCGGGTTCCCAGGGCTCCCCCGCTTCGGGGTACTTATTGGCGTCCCCTGCGGCATCGAACGCTTCCACTGCCACTTTGTGCGCCATGATGTGGTCCGGGTGGGGGTAGCCACCGTTCTCGTCATAGGAGAGGATGACGTGCGGTTTAAAGGACCGGACCAGCCGCACCAGGGGCGCCGCGGCATGGTGCAGCGGCAGCGTGGCGAAGGAACCAGCAGGAAGGGGCGGAAGGGGGTCGCCTTCGGGCAGCCCCGAGTCCACGAAACCAAGCCAGCGCTGCCGGATGCCAAGGATTTTTGCTGCCCGGTCCATCTCCAGTCGCCGGGCGCCTGCCATGTCCCGCTTGGGATGCGGCTCGCCTTCCACGGCGGGGTTCTGGATGTCCCCGCGCGATCCGTCGGTGCAGGTGGCCACCATGACCTCTACGCCGGCGGCAGCGTACATGGCCATCGTGGCAGCACCCTTGCTGGATTCGTCATCCGGGTGGGCATGCACTGCGAGCAGCCGAAGCGGTGCCGGGGAGGTGCTGGACGCTGTCATGGAAGGACGGCTCCTGATTCTTCTTGGTTTGTGGCGGTGCGGGGTTGTGGCGGTATGCGGGCGGACGGAAAACAGCGCCGTGGACGGTGCAATTGGCCACCACGGGATGGGCACTAAACTGGTCTGGTGACTTCCCCGGACCAGTCGGCCCCATCCGCGCCCGCAGACACTAGCCTAGCCAATCGATATGGTGGCCAAAAGCGCAGCCTGACGCCCGCCGTCAAGCGCGCCATCGCGGGCGGGGCCCTCGCCGTCGGTATCGGTTTCCTGGCATGGGTCTCCACGTCGAACTCGTTGTCCTCGGTGACCTTCAAGGACGTGGGTTACAGCACGCCGGATGCAACTGTGGCCGAGGTGGACTTCCAGGTGACCCGCGAGCCCGGCACTGCCGTCAAGTGCGCCGTGAAGGCCCTCGATTCCAAGTATGCGGTGGTTGGCTGGAAGGTGGTGGACATTCCCGCCGATGCTCCCGAGGGGTCAGAGGGAACGGCCGACGGCGGCAGGACGGTTTCCCAGCGGGTCACGGTCCGCACGGAGTCGCCGTCCGTGTCCGGCGTTGTGGACAGCTGCTGGGCCACGGACGGATCCGGCCAGAAGGTGTGATGTGGACCGCTTGCTCGTTGGGATAAATCCAGGGGTTTGACTACAATGGACCAATACCTTCACCCCGCTGAGCTGGTTGCTGTTCCACAAGTGGCCACCGTGGCGGGGTCTTTTGCATGTAGGACCATTTAGAGGAGAAGTCCGTGTCTACCACCAACAGCGCAGCTGCAGCCTGGCTTACCCAGGAAGCTTTTGACCGCCTGAAGGCAGAGCTGGACCACCTTTCCGGCCCCGGCCGGGCGGATATCGTCCAGAAGATCGAAGCAGCCCGGCAGGAGGGCGACCTCAAGGAAAACGGCGGATACCACGCTGCCAAGGAAGAGCAGGGCAAGATCGAGGCCCGCATCCGCCAGCTGACCGTGTTGCTTCGGGACGCCCACGTGGGTGAATCTCCCGCCGATGACGGCATTGTGGAGCCCGGCATGATCGTGGTGGCCCGGATTGCCGGGGACGAAGAGACCTTCCTGCTCGGATCCCGTGAAATTGCCGGCGATTCTGACCTGGACGTCTTCAGCGAGAAGTCCCCCCTGGGCTCTGCCATCCTGGGCCACAAGGAAGGCGAGACGCTGAGCTACGTTGCGCCCAACGGCAAGGACATCACGGTGGAAATCCTGTCCGCGAAGCCTTACGCGGCCTAGTTTTCCGTAGCTGCCAAAGCGCCTGCCGCCCCATGGGCGGCAGGCGCTTTGTTGTTTTCAGCTTGTATGGCGGCAGCTACAGGGGAATTGCGCGGTCCCGCTGCCGGTCGTCGCCCGAACGCGGGCGGAGGATCAGTGCGGCCACCACTCCCCCGGCGGCTCCGCCCAGGTGGGCCTGCCAGGAAACGAAGCCGGACACGATGGGCAGCATGCCGAACAGGATGCTGCCGTAGCCCATGAACAGGACCACGGCCAGGAGGATCTGTTTCCAGCTGCGGTTGAAGAAGCCGCGGACCAGGAGGAAGGCAAAGAGTCCGAAGACCAGGCCTGAGGACCCTACGGTGATCCCGCCGTCGCCGATCAGCCAGACGGTGATTCCCGATCCCAGCCAGCTGAGCCCGAGGGCAGTCAGGAAAACCCGGAGCCCGGAGAGAAACACCAGGAAGCCGAAGATGATCAGCGGCAGGCTGTTGGACAGCAGGTGGTTCAGGTTGGCATGCAGCAGCGGAAACGTGAAGATGTCCAGGAGCCCATCAGCGCTCCGGGGCCGCAGTCCGAACGTGCGCGTCAACGACCCCAGCGTCAGCGTGTTGAACAGCTCAATGACGAAGAGGAGTGCCACAAACCCGCCCAGGACGAGCAGCCCGCCCTTGGCGCGCGCCGCCGTCGTTTGCCGCTCCCGGAAGTCCCCGTTCCGCATGAGGCCAGCCACGCGTACTCCTAGTGCACCACGATGGGCTGGAATCCTTCGGCACGCAGCGCGCTGAGGACTTGCTCGCCGTGCTGGTGGCCCTTGGTCTCCAGGTTCACGGTGATGGAGACGTCGCCCATGCTGATGGAGCCACCCACGCGGGTGTGGTCCAGGCCGGTGACGTTGGCATCGTTTTCGGCGATGATCCTGGCGATGGTTGCCAGCGAGCCGGGACGGTCATCGAGCATCATGCGGACCGTCATGTAGCGTCCGGCTGCGGAAAGGCCGCGCTGGATCACCTTGAGCATCAGCATGGGATCGATATTGCCGCCGGACAGTACGACGGCGGTGGTCCCGGGGTTTTCGATCTTGCCGTCCATGAGGGCTGCTACGCCGACGGCACCGGCGGGCTCCACCACCATTTTTGCGCGTTCCAGCAGGAAGATCAGCGCGCGGGCCAGCGAATCCTCACTGACCGTCACAACGTCGTCCACGAGTTCGCGGATGATGCTGAACGGCAGCTGCCCTGGCCGGCCCACGGCGATGCCGTCAGCCATGGTGGACACCTTCTTCAGCGGCACCAGGGCGTCGGCTGCGAGGGAGGGAGGGTAGGCCGCGGCGTTTTCCGCCTGCACTCCGATGATGCGGATGTCCCGGCCGAGTTCCTTGGCCCGGGCCTTGATGGCCACGGCGACCCCTGCCAGGAGACCGCCGCCGCCAACGCCCATCAGGACGGTGTCCACTGTGGGGATCTGCTCGAGGATCTCCAGGCCAACAGTGCCCTGGCCTGCCACCACATCAACGTTGTCGAAGGGGTGGACGAAGACCGTCCCCGTTTCGTTGCTGTACCGCTGGGCTTCGGCCAATGCCTCGTCCACGTTGTGGCCGTGCAGGATCACTTCGGCACCGTGGCTGCGGGTGGCTGCGAGCTTCGGCAGCGCGACACCGAGGGGCATGTAGATGCGGGCCTTTATTCCCAGGCTTTTCGCTGCCACGGCAACGCCCTGTGCGTGGTTGCCTGCGGACGCTGCCACGACACCGCGTCTCTTTTCTTCGGGTGACAGGCGGGCCATGCGGACATAGGCGCCGCGGACCTTGAAGGATCCTGCGCGCTGGAGGTTCTCGCATTTGAAGTAGACCTCGCCGCCCACCTGCGCGCCCAGCGCACGGGACGATTCCACCGGAGTGCGCGCAATAATCCCGTCAAGCAGCTTCTGCGCCTCAAGGACATCGTCCAGCGTGACGGGAAGGGTTTGCAGGATGTTCACGTACTACTCTCCTCTTGGTTCGTCCCCGGCGCCCCGCTGGGATGCGGAGTGGGCACCGCGGTGTTCAGCTGTGGTGCCGTCAGACGTGTCGCGTTCGCCGCCAAAGTCCTTGGGCGGCTCAACGTCTTCAATGGTGTTGTCCCCGCCAGCCGGAGCTGTCAGGGGCCTCCCGGCAATCACCGGCACCTGTTCATGTTCCCATGTTCTGGCGGCGATGTAGCGAATGGCCGAGTTTGCTACGGCCAGGATGGGTACCGAAAACAGTGCACCCGGGATGCCGGCAAGGTAGGAACCGGCGGCAACGCTGAGGATGACGGCTACCGGGTGGAGCGAAACGGCCTTGCCCATGACCAGCGGCTGCAGGATGTGGCCTTCGAGCTGCTGGACCGCAAGCACGATGGCGAGCATGATCAGCGCATTCACGGGGCCGTTGGCAACCAGTGCCAGCAGGACGGCAATCACGCCGGTCACCAGGGCACCCACCACCGGGATGAATGAACCCAGGAACACCAGCACGCCCAGGGGAAGGGCCAGGGGTACACCGATGATCGCGGCGCCCACGCCGATGCCGATCGCATCCACAGCTGCAACGAACATCTGGATGCGCGCGTAGCTGACCATGGAGGCCCAGCCCTTGCGTCCGGCGCCGAAGGCGGCGGCCCGCGCCCGTCGCGGAAGCAGCCGAACCAGGAACGCCCAGATCCGGTCTCCCTCCAGCAGGAAGAAAATGAGGATGAACAGGGCGAGGAGCAATCCGGCGGCAAAGTGTCCGGCGGTACTGCCAAAGGAGAGGGCGCCGCTGAGGATGCTGCTGCTGTTGTTCTGCAGTGCGTCGCTGGCCTCCTTGACGTACTGGTCGATCTGGGCCGCCGTCAGGTGCAGCGGCCCGTCGGAGAGCCACGTCTGGACCTGCCGCACGCCTTCGAGCGCCTGCTGCCACAATTCGCCGAAGCCGATCACCAGCTGCCGGCCGACCAGGGCCAGCGCACCGGAGATCACTGCGATAAAGCCAAGGACAGTGGCGGCGACGGCAAGGCCGGCGGGCAGCCCGCGCCGCTTCAGCCAGGCCGTGACCGGGCTCAGCAGCCCCGCGAGGAGCGCCGCCACCATGACCGGGATGATGAGGAAGGTGATGTGGCTCAGGAGCCAGATCAGCGTGCCGGCCATCAGGAGGATGAGGCCCAGGCGCCAGGACCAGGATGCGGCAATCCGCACACCGTACGGGATGTCCCGGTCCAGCTCACGGTCCGTCAGGACCCGGAGGGGTGCCGCCGTGGCGGGGGCTGGAGATGGCCTGGACTGGGTAGCGTCGTCCGCATTGGGCGTCATAAGGAAACTCTAACCGCCCGTGGCGGCGTGGTAGTCGATTCCCCACTCCATGGCGAACGACTCCCCCGGCTCGAGCCAGCGCAGGCCGTCACCGGAGTTGAAGGCGTTGGCCGGACCGGTCATCGGCTCTACGGCGAGCGCGCGGCTCCGGCCGGGGTAGACCGTGCTGACGAAGACGTGGACGTACTGGCAGGATTCGTCCTGCCAGAGGCTTACGCTGCGGCCGTCCGGACCGGCAAGCACATGGCGGGCCTTTCCATCCTCATACCCGAGGCCGGTGAGTGCGACGTCGACGCTGAGGCCGCCTATGGTGCGGCCGGCGCGGAAGTCGGTGTCGCCGTCGACGGGCGCGGAACTGCGGGGTATCAGCCGTTCATCGGCGATGAGCTGGGTGTCGGCCTGGACGGTCAGTACCAGCTCCTCGGCCGGGGTGTCTCCCAGCCGCAGGTAGGGGTGCGCGCCGAGGACGAACGGTGCAGCTGCTGCAGAATGGTTGGTCAGGCTCTGGCGGACCGTGAGCCCCAGGTCTGCGGCCAGCTCGTACCGTACGCGGTGGCGCACCAGGAACGGGTACCCGTGCTGCGGAAAGACCGTGGCTTCCAGGGACACGGAGTAGGGCGACTCGTCCACCAGGGTGTAACCCACATTCCTGAGCAGGCCGTGGCTGGCGTTGTTCCGGGATACCTCGGTGATGTCCAGCTGCTGCTTTTTGCCGTCAAGGACCCAGACGCCGTCCTCCACCCTGTTGGCCCAGGGCGCCAGGGTGATTCCTGCGCCGCCGGGCGGGATGACGTCGTCGCCGTAGGTTTCGGTCAGGAGCACGCCGCCCCGGCTGTAAGAGCGGAGACCGGCGGCGAGCTCGGTAATGACGGCCACGGCGTCGCCGCGGCGAAGTTCGTACTGGCGACCTGAGGCAAAGGCGCGCAGGTGCGGACTGGTGGGTGCGTCCTGGGACGAAGACTGGGTCATGCGCCTTACCGTACCGCGGCGCCAGCAGTCGCGCAGAACAGTGAATGTTGTTTTTTGTTCTTAACTATTCTTTTTTGGTTGAACATGCGAAAATATTTTCATGATAGCGATCACCAGCACCAGACTCTCCGACGGCCGGGAGCTGATCTATTTCGATGACCCGGGCACCAATGCGGCACGGGCAACGGGGGCCACCGACCAGCGGGGCCTGCCGCCCCGGGGCGAGCCCGGTGAGGTCCGCTTCGATGCGCTCACCGACGAATGGGTGGCAGTGGCAGCGCACCGACAGGCCCGCACCCACCTTCCGCCTGCGGACCAGTGCCCCATCTGCCCCACAACACCCAACAACCCGTCCGAGATCCCCGCCGCCGACTATGACGTGGTGGTCTTCGAGAACCGATTCCCGTCCCTCGGCCCGGCACTTGGTCCGGTTCCGGAAAACGCTGCATGGGGAACCAAGGGCCCGGCCTACGGCCGCTGCGAGGTGGTGTCCTTCACGCCCGAGCACACGGGCTCCTTCAGCACCCTCAGCGAAACCCGCTCCCGGACGGTGATTGAGGCCTGGGCCCAGCGCACGGAAGCTCTCAGCTCACTGGCGGGCATCAAGCAGGTCTTTCCGTTCGAGAACCGCGGTGCGGATATTGGCGTCACCCTCCACCACCCGCACGGCCAGATCTACGCCTACCCCTACGTCACTCCCCGGGCAGGCGTGCTGGGTTCGGCCGCACGGCGCTATTACGACAAGCACGATGGCCGCGAAACCCTGACCGGCTCCCTCCTCAAGGCAGAACGGCAGGACGGCAGCCGGATGGTCATGGAAGGCGAGAACTTCAGCGCCTACGTCCCCTTCGCCGCCCGCTGGCCGCTTGAAATCCACCTGGTCCCCCATCGCCACGTTCCGGACCTGGCGGCCTTGAACGGGGAGGAGAAGGACGAGCTAGCGCACGTCTACCTGGACCTGCTGAAGCGCCTGGATGCCCTGTACCCCACTCCCACCCCGTACATCTCTGCCTGGCACCAGGCACCGCTGGAGCCCGAACTCCGCGCCTCCGGCTACCTCCACCTTCAGCTGACCTCACCCCGGCGCGCTGCGGATAAGCTGAAATACCTTGCCGGATCCGAGGCAGCCATGGGTGCCTTCATCAACGACACCACCCCGGAAAGTGTGGCCGAGCGGCTGCGCGCAGCGGTTCCGGCACCTGCCACCGCGGCCGCCGAGGCCGCTCCGTCCCAAGGAGTTCCCGCTTGAGCGCCGCACCCCACCCCACCGCCGATTCAGCCGCCCCGGGCACACAGGACCTGGCTGCCCGCTTTACCCGCGAGTTCGGCGCCGCCCCCGCAGGCGTCTGGCAGGCACCCGGCAGGGTCAACCTGATCGGTGAGCACACTGACTACAACGAGGGCTTCGTGCTGCCGTTCGCCATCGACCGGACTGCCCGGGTAGCGGTGGGCATCCGCCAGGATTCCACCGTGAGGCTGCTGTCAACGTACGGCGACCAGGGCATGGTTTCCACCACGCTCGACGCCCTGGAGCCGGGCTCCGCCAAGGGCTGGACCAAGTATCCCCTCGGCGTGATGTGGGCCCTCCGCGAGCGCGGCATTGACGTTCCCGGAATCGACCTGCTGCTGGACTCGGATGTTCCGCTCGGAGCAGGCCTGTCCTCGTCGCACGCGATCGAGTGCGCGGTGGTCACCGCCCTCAACGAGCTCACCGGCGCAGGCCTGGCAGCGGAGGACATGGTCCTGGCCACGCAGCGCGCCGAGAACGACTTCGTAGGGGCTCCCACCGGCATCATGGACCAGTCCGCCTCCCTTCGCGGCGCCAAGGGCCACGCGGTCTTCCTGGATTGCCGTGACCAGAACGCCACCCTGGTGCCGTTCGAAACGGAACCCGCGGGGCTGATCCTGCTGGTCATCGACACCAAGGTCTCGCACTCGCACGCCGACGGCGGGTACGCCTCGCGCCGCGCATCCTGCGAACTCGGCGCCGAGGTCATGGGCGTCAAGGCGCTGCGCGACGTCCAGGTGGGTGACCTTGAGGAAGCCAGCGGGCTGCTGGACGAAGTAACGTTCCGCCGCGTGCGCCACGTCGTCACGGAGAACGACCGCGTGCTCCAAACGGTCGAACGCCTGGCCGCCGAAGGGCCCGCCGCTATCGGCACCCTGCTGGATGCCAGCCACGCATCCATGCGGGACGACTTTGAAATCTCCTGTCCGGAGCTTGACCTGGCCGTGGACACCTCGCGCGCCAGCGGAGCCATCGGGGCGCGGATGACCGGAGGCGGTTTCGGGGGTGCGGCGATCGCCCTGACCCCCGTCGCTTCCGAAGAGAAGGTGCGTGCCGCCGTCGTCAGCGCTTTCGCTGAGGCTGGCTATGCCGCACCGGACATCTTCACTGTCTCCCCCGCGGCCGGCGCCATGCGGGTTGCCTAGCAACCTGCACGGCCAGCCAGACAACGGTTCGTCCTTAAACAGAACAGGCCCACCGCAAGGTGGGCCTGTTCTGTTTAAGGATTCGGACGACGGCGGGTGCCGCCGCCGGCGCTAGTCGTCGCCGCGGAGGATTGCCAGCAGGCGGATGATTTCCACGTAGAGCCAGACCAGAGTGACCGTCAGGCCGAAGGCCGCGGTCCAGGAGAAGCGCTGCGGGGCGCCGCTGCGGACGCCGGCTTCAATGCTGGTGAAGTCCATGATCAGCGAGAAGGCGGCGAGGCCGATGGCGAGCAGGCCGATAACAACGCCGATCACGCCGCTGCGCAGGCCGAAGGGCTCCTGGGTGACGCCGGTCAGCATCATGACCAGGTTGACCACTGAGAACAGGGCGTAACCGCCAAGGGCGATCATGAAGAAGCGCATGGCCTTGGGGGTGGCGCGGACCTTGCCGCTCTTGAACAGCAGCAAGGTGACGGCAAACACGGAGAGTGTGCCCACCACTGCCTGCAGTCCGACGCCCGGGTACTGGGTATCGAGGATGCGGGTCAGGCCGCCAAGGAAGAGTCCCTCAAGGCCGGCGTAGGCCAGGATCAGCGCAGGGGAAGGCTGCTTCTTGAACGTGTTGACGAGGGCCAGGACGAAGCCGCCGAGGGCGCCGACGATCATGAGCAGCGACGCGAGCCCCAGGCCGACGGTCAGGGTGACTGCCGCGCCGAGGATGAGAACGCCGAGGCAGGCCGCCGTTTTGACGATCACGTCATCGAAAGTCATCCGGCCGGTATCCGCCGGGCCGGCCGACGGCTGGTTGTACATGTCCTGGAGCTGGTTGTCCGTCATGCCCTGCGGCTGGGCGTTCCAGGTCTGCTGGCCGTAGGGTGCCTGGGCGTACGGCTGCTGGCCGTAAGCCTGCTGACCGTAGGGGGCGCCGCCATAGGCCTGCGGGGCAGGCGGTGCCTGGGTGGCTCCACGGAAGCTCTTTCCGTTGAAGATCGGGTTTCCGCCAAGTGCCATTGCGGGATTCCTCCATGCTGGGTGTGTGATGGATCTTAAGGTTTACGCTACCAATTCCCACGTAGCCGGCTCCCCTAAAGTTCCCGCCGGCCTTCCTTGCAATACAACCGTGACCTGCCGGTGGAGAGGCCGCGTCCCTGGAGACACCGCTACTCAACAAAGGTTGTTTCCCACGATCCGCGCCATATCGCAGCCGCAGGCCCCGCAGTTGTTATCCGATCGCTACCAATATGGCCTGGACCACGGCATTCACCGGTTCTGATGCGCTGTAGCATAAGCCAAGCAGGGTGACGGAACTCACACTTGTGGGTGTCGGGCGTCATGGCATTTTTCCCAACCCTGCGACCGTTCGCAGCGGCTGCAATGGCGCGGCCTAGACCGCCCCCAAGTGGAGGTTATCAATTTGAGAAGTACACCCCAAGGCCAGCGGGCCGGAAGGCGCCTCGGTTTGCTGAGACTGTTGGGAGCCATCGGCGCTTCCATCTTCGCAATCCTCCTGGTGGCCGGACCGGCGAGCCAGGCCGCTTCCCCGTCACCGACACCATCCCCGTCGAATCAGACCTTCCAGAACAACATCAGCGGGTTCCTCCGTGATGACACCCGCGCACCCCTGGCGGACGTGACCATCACGGCGAAGAAGGGCGATTTCACCGGCACTGCCAAGTCATCGGCCAACGGCGCCTGGAACATCGGCGTGCCGGAGCAAGGCACCTACACGGTGGAACTGGATGAATCCACGCTTCCCGAGGGCATCAAGCTGGCCGACGGCCAGGACAATCCCCGCGACGTGACATTCAGCCAGACCTCCAACCTCTCGGTGATCTTCGCGTTCGGCAAAGGCATCGTGGTGCAGCAGCAGGACTTCGGCCAGAACCTGCTCAACCGGCTGGTGGCGGGCCTGAGCTTCGGTCTGCTCCTCGCCCTGGCATCGGTTGGCCTGTCCCTGATCTTCGGCACCACCGGCCTCACCAACTTCGCCCACGGCGAGATGGTGACCCTTGGCGCGGTCCTCGTCTTCGGCTTCAACGCCATCGGGCTTCCGTTCTGGCTGTCCCTGATCCTGTCATTGGCGGGCGGCGGCCTGTTCGGTTATGCCCAGGACCGCGGGCTCTGGCGGCCACTGCGCCGCCGCGGCACGGGCCTGGTCCCCATGATGATCGTCAGCATCGGCCTGGCCCTCGCGGTCCGCTACGTGATCCAGTTCTACTTCGGGGGCGCCACCCAGCAGCTGCCCTACGCCCAAAGCCCCGAGGTCCAGATTGGCCCGGTTTCCATCTCGCCGAACAACCTGTGGTCCCTGGGCATCAGCGCGGTGGTCATCGCACTGATCGGTATCGTGCTGCTGAAAACCAGGCTGGGCAAGGCCACCCGCGCAGTGGCGGACAACCCCGCTCTGGCTGCCGCGTCCGGCATTGACGTGGACGCCGTCATCCGGCTGGTGTGGATCACCGGCGGCATGCTCGCATCACTGGGCGGCATCCTCTGGGCCTACTACCGCCCGGGCGTCACCTTCGACATGGGCTCGGCCATCCTGCTGCTCATCTTCGCCGGTGTGACCCTCGGCGGCCTGGGAACCGTCTTCGGCGCCCTGATCGGTTCCATCATCGTCGGCATCTTCGTGGAGCTGACCACCGTGTTCGGCCTCGCCGCCGACCTCAAGTACGTGGGGGCTTTGTTCATCATGATCGTTGTCCTCTTGTTCCGGCCGCAGGGCATCCTGGGCCGCCGCGAGCGCGTGGGTTAGGAAACAGACATGGATTTTGGCTTCATTCTTTCCAGCGCCGCCGGCGAAATCTTCAGCCCCACCACGGCCGCCTACGCCATGGCTGCCCTCGGGCTCGCTGTCCACTTCGGCTATTCGGGCCTGCTGAACTTCGGCCAGGCGGGCTTCATGGCCGTGGGCGCGTACGGGTTCGCGATCTCCACCCTCACCTTCGGCGTCCCGTTCTTCGTGGGGTTGCTCATCGCCATTGCGGCCTCCGCAGTCTTTGCACTGCTGCTCGGCATCCCCACCCTCCGGCTCCGGGCGGACTACCTGGCCATCGTGACCATCGCCGCCGCGGAAATCGTGCGCTACATCGTTACCACCAACCAGCTCACTGCGGTCACCGGCTCCGCCAACGGCCTCGCGGCATTTGAAGGCAGCTTTTACGCCATGAACCCGTTCCCCGAGGGCTCATACTTCGGCATGAACAACCGCGACTTCTTCATCCGCGTGGTGGGCTGGGCCCTGGTGGCCATCTGCTGCACCCTTGTGTGGCTGCTGATGCGCAGCCCGTGGGGCCGGGTGCTGAAGGGCATCCGCGAGGACGAGAACGCCGTCCGGTCCCTGGGCAAGAACGTCTATGCCTACAAGATGCAGGCGCTCGTCATCGGCGGCGTCCTCGGCGCCTTGGCGGGCATGATCTTTACCCTGCCCCGCGGTGCCGTGCAGCCTGCCAACTACGGCACGGAGCTGACGTTCTTCCTTTATACCTGCCTCCTGCTGGGCGGCCTGGGCACGGTCCTTGGCCCGGTCATCGGGGCCATGATCTTCTGGGTGGTCCTCTCCCTGACCCAGGGCATCCTCTACGGACTCATTGAGTCCGGTGCCGTTACGTGGCTGAACACCGTCCAGGCCGGTCAGCTGCGCTACATCCTGGTGGGCGTGGCCCTGATGCTGTTGATGATCTTTAGGCCGCAGGGCGTCTTCGGAAACAAGAAGGAGCTGGCGTTCGCGTGAGCATGCACAATGAAAATCCTGAAACGTCCGGTGCCGCGGCCCCGGACTACATGACCGACAGCCGCCCCATCGCAGCGGGTGAAACCGGGCCGGGCTGCAAGAAGCGGGATCCGATCGTGGTGGCGGAGAACGTCACCCGCAGCTTCGGCGGCATCAACGCCGTGGATGTGGACTACCTGGAGATCCCGCGGCACAAGATCACCGCACTGATCGGCCCCAACGGCGCCGGCAAAACCACCCTCTTCAACCTCTTGACCGGTTTCGATACCCCCAACACCGGGAAGTGGCAGTTTGAGGGCCACAGCCTCGCGGGAGTATCCCCCTACAAGGTGGCCCGCATGGGCATGGTCCGCACGTTCCAGCTCACCAAGGTGATGGGCAAGCTGACAGTCATGGAAAACATGCGGCTGGGAGCGTCCAACCAGCCCGGCGAAAGCCTCGCCAAGGCCCTGTTCAAGGGCATCTGGGGCGGCCGGGAAAAGGAGATCACGGCCCAGGCCGATGTCCTGCTGGAGAAGTTCAAACTCGACGCCAAAAAGGATGACTACGCCGCGTCGCTCTCCGGCGGTCAGCGCAAGCTCCTGGAGATGGCACGGTCCCTCATGGTGCGGCCCAAGCTGGTGATGCTCGACGAACCAATGGCCGGCGTCAACCCGGCTCTGACGCAGTCCCTGCTGGACCACATCAAGAACCTGAAGGCGGACGGCATGACCGTCCTGTTCGTTGAACACGACATGCACATGGTCCGGCACATCGCGGACTGGGTGGTGGTCATGGCAGAGGGCAAGGTTGTCGCCGAAGGCCCTCCCGGGGAGGTCATGAAAAACCCCGCCGTCATCGACGCCTACCTCGGCGCCCACCACGACGTCGACCTCGGAGACGCAGAGGGCATCAAGGAGCTCGCTGCCGAACTCGTGGCGGACGACGAATCCATCGTCGGCACCGATAACGCCGGGATCATCTCCCTGGACGTTGTTCGGGACGAGGCCGGCACGGCCAGCCCGGAGGAACCGTCGCCAGGTGACGGGCAACGCGGCAGGCGAGCGCACAGGGACGCCGAAACCGATGGGAACGACCGGACAGATAGGGACAGCCAATGAGCAGCACCAGCGCGGCACCGGCCGCCCAGCCCGTGGACGACGGCGAAGCAGTCGTCAAAGTCACCGACCTCGTGGCCGGATACATTCCGGGCGTCAACATCCTGAACGGCTGCAGCATTGAAGCCCGGAAGGGCGAGCTGATCGGCATCATCGGCCCCAACGGCGCCGGCAAGTCGACCCTCCTCAAGGCCATGTTTGGCTTGGTGAAGGTCCACTCCGGCACCGTGGTGGTCCGCGGCCAGGACATCACCGGGCTGAAGGCCAACAAGCTGGTGACCCGCGGCGTCGGCTTCGTCCCGCAGACCAACAATGTTTTTGCAGCCCTCACCATCGAAGAGAACCTCCAGATGGGCATGTTCCAGCGGCCCAAGGACTTTGCGCAGCGATTCGACTTTGTCACAGGGCTTTTTCCGGAACTCGGGAAGCGCCGCTCCCAGCGGGCCGGTTCCCTGTCCGGTGGCGAGCGCCAGATGGTGGCCATGGGCCGCGCGCTGATGATGGATCCCGCAGTCCTGCTGCTGGATGAGCCCTCAGCCGGGCTCTCCCCCGTCAAGCAGGATGAGACCTTCCTCCGCGTCCACGAAATCAACCGTGCCGGCGTCTCCGTGATCATGGTGGAACAGAACGCCCGCCGCTGCCTGCAGATCTGCGACCGCGGCTATGTTCTGGACCAGGGCCGGGACGCGTACACCGGTACCGGCCGGGAGCTGATGAAGGACCCCAAGGTGATCCAGCTGTACCTGGGCACCCTGGCGGACACCGTCGAGTAGCCCGGAGCCCAAACACAATGAAGCCCCCGTCCGGTGGACGGGGGCTTCTTTGTGCCTGTGAAGGGTTAGAGCTTGCCGAACTCTTCCTTGACTGCCGTGTACTTGTTGTCGTCCTGGTACTCGTAGATACCGATGTACGCCTCGGTGGGGTCACCGGCGTCGGAGAAGGTCACCGGACCGGACTGGCCGTCGTAGTCGATGTCCTTGCCCTCGCGGAGCAGGGTGACGCAGGCGGCGAAGGATGTGCACTTCTCGCCGCCCTCCGAAACTTCCTTCAGCTTCGCGGCAATGTCCGTACCCTTGGTGCTCTTGGCAGCTTCCGTGGCCAGGGCGATCAGGTTGACGGCGTCGTAGGACTCACCGGCGTAGCTGTAGTCCTTCAGGGCCGGGTCGATGGCGAGGAGCTTCTTCTTGAAGGCGTCCTGCGCGAACGTACCGGGGATGGTGCCCCGGGCGCCCTTCAGGGTGCCGGCCTGGAAGTCCTTGCTGTAGTCGGAGGTGTTGCCGTCCACCAGGAACATCTGGGTGGGCTTGACTCCCTTGCCGGTCATCAGCGGAACGATGCTCTTGGCCTGGTCGAAGGTGATCAGGGCGATGGCGTCCGGCTTGGCGGCAAGCACCTTGTCCACCTGGCTGCTGAACTGGCTGTCGCCTTCATTGAAGAGTTCCTCGGCAACAACCTGGCCGCCGGCCGCCTCAAAGGATTCCTTGATGTTCTTGGCCAGGCCGGTGCCGTAGGCATCGTTCAGGACCACCATGCCGACGGTCTGGGCGCCACATGTTGCCATGTAGTTGCCCAGGACCTTGCCTTGGAGGACATCGGACGGTGCGGTGCGCCAGTACAGGCCCTTGTCATCCCAGGTGGTGAAGTCCGGGGACGTGTTGGCCGGCGAGAACTGGATAACGCCAGCACCGGTGATCTGGTTGATGACCGTCTTGGACACGCCCGAGGACGCGGCGCCGATGACGGCGCTGACACCTTGGCCAAGCAAGGCGGAGGTGGACTGGGTGGCGATGTCCGTCTTGGTGTCACCGGAGTCGCGGTGGATCACTTCCACCGGCTTGCCCAGCACGCCGCCGGCGTCGTTGACTTCCTTGATGCCGAGGTTCACACCGGCGATTTCGGGCGGGCCGAGGAAGGCCAGGGAGCCGGTGGTGGGCAACAGCGAGCCGATCTTGAGCGGAGTCTCCGTGCTGCCGGTGGACGGCGGAACAGCTGCCGGCGCCGCGCTCTGCGTGGCTGCGGCACCCCCTCCTTTTTCAGGTGCGGGGCACGCGATGCCTCCGGCTGATGCGGAGGAAGCGGACTCGGACGTCGTGGGTGTGGACGAACCGCCGCACGCTGTCACCATGAAGGCGACGCCGATGCCAAGCGCTGTCAGCTTGGCAGCGCGGGTTCCCGCCTGGGGGAATAAAGTCATTTACGAGCTCCTCGATCTAAAGGTGCGAACGGCCTTTGACGCGAAAAATCAGGTGTTCCTGATTTAGCTTCAAGCTAATGCAAATCCCAGGCGAAGATAAGTGACTGAGGTCACATCCTTATAACAGTCGTTGCATATGCGAAATTAAACGACGGAAGCCGCCCGCAGTGCGGGCGGCTTCCTCCGATTCGGTGCCGTTTGGCGGGCATCCTCTGCTCCGTACCCCAGGTGGGACTCGAACCCACAACACGCGGATTTTAAGTCCGATGCCTCTGCCAATTGGGCTACTGGGGCGCCGGGTCAATGGTATCCCGTCAGAAGCGTTCGAACGGTTCGGCGTACCGGAACGTCCCGTGCACCCCGCCCGGCCACAGCGCCAGCGGCAGGAGCTGGAAGTGCCCGCCCCACGCCTCATCAGGCGGCAGCACACCGAAGGACGCCGCCGGGACGAATCCGAACCTTGGGTAGTACTCGGTGCTGCCGAGGAGCGCGATGCCGCTCTCCCCCGCAGCGTTGGCCCTGGCGATGGTCTCCGCCATCAACGCTGATCCGATGCCCTGGCGCTGGAGCCTGGGGGTCACGCTGATCGGTCCCAGTCCGAGCATCTCGTGGCTGCCTACCCAGCCCCGGGTGCTGATGACGTGGCCCACCACTTCGTCACCCAGCACAGCCACCACGCTGAGTTCCGGAAGGTATTCCTCGGCGTCGAACAGCGCCCGCAGGATCTTCACTTCGACGGGCTCCCCTTCTGCAGGAAGTCCGGTTGCCGGGGAGACGGCAAACGCCTCGGCGGTCAGGGCCAGGATGGCGTCCCGGTCCGCGGGGGTTTCGGTGCGCAGCTGCAGGCCGGGACGCGGCGCATCCCGGCTTTCGGTGGAAAGATCGGCCAACACCTGCAGGGTCCGCTGCGCGTCCGCCGCTGGGACCAGGAGGTGGTCGTGGTGAAAGCCGGCCAGGACGTTGCAGCTGATGCCGGCGTCCGTCAGGGCCCTCGCCACTGCGGCGGTGAGGCCTACGGCTTCCAGCGCCGAGTGGATCTCCAGCGTGATCCAGGCGGCCACGAAGTCGTAGGGAAGGCCCAGCCGGTCGGCCTCCGCGCGGGGCAGGACGACAGTCAGCCCTTCAGCCTCGCGGACGGCCGCCTCAACATGGCCCTCCAGGGGCCGGCCGTGGGGCCAGAGGACATAGACGTACTCGCCGTCGCGCTGGACGGGGTGCATCCCCGCCAACAGGGACTGGAGGTTCTTTTCGGCGGTCATGAGGCCAGTCTAGGAGGCGGGGCCGGCGGGGCCACACAACGCAAACGGCGGCTGCCCCCTTTCGGGGACAGCCGCCGTCGTGCTTGTGGCGCGAAGCCGGTTACTTGGCCTGGGCCGAGACCGGTTCCTTCGGCTCCACCACGGAGGCGCCGGCGGCCGGGGCCGCGGGAGCAGGGGCCACAGCGGGCTTGGGTGCCGGGGTAGCGGCAGCAACGAAGGCGCCGCGGGGGTTGTCCAGGTCCAGCAGCTGCGTGGTGTCGCGGCCGGCGAAGAAGGCGATGATCCAGTTCAGGACCACGCGGAACTTGCGCTCGAACGTGGGCATGGCCATGCCGTGGTAACCGCGGTGTGCCAGCCAGGCCAGCGGGCCCTTCAGGCCGATGCGGCCCAGCAGGTTGATGTTGGCAACGCCCTTCCATTCGCCGAAGCCGGCCACAGCACCAAGGTTCTTGTGCTTGTAGTCCTTCAGCGGCTTGTCCCAGCGGGATGCCCACAGGTTCTTCGCGAGGCGCTTGGCCTGGCGGAGAGCATGCTGGGCGTTGGGGACGCAGGTGCCGTCAGGCAGGCCCTTGCCGGTGAGGTCCGGAACGGCCGAGATGTCGCCGGCAGCCCAGGCGTTCTCGACGATGCCTTCGTCGCCGCCGATGCGCAGGTCCGGGAGGACGCGGACGCGCCCGCGGGGTTCCAGCGGGAAGTCGGTGGAGCGGACCATGGGGTTGGCCTGTACGCCGGCGGTCCACACGAGGGTATCGGCTTCGAATTCCTGCGCCGGGCTCTTGTCCGGGAGGTTGATGAGCTTCAGTGCGCCCTCAGCGCTGTCCAGCGAGGTGTTGAGCAGGACCTCGATGCCGCGGCTGCGAAGGTGCTCCACAACCCACTCGGCCTGCGGGGCCGTGACCTCGGGCATGATGCGGCCCATGGCTTCAACCAGGACGAAGCGGACTTCCTCCTGCTTGACCCGGGGGTTGTTGCGGACAGCGGCGCGGGCCATGTCCTCCATCTCGGTGATGCATTCGATGCCTGCGAAACCGCCGCCGACAACGACGAAGGTGAGGGCCTTGGCCCGCGCCGCAGGATCGGTCATGGTGGAGCCGAGCTCAATGCGCTCGAGGACCTTGTTGCGCAGCGCAACGGCTTCCTCAATGGTCTTCAGGCCGATGCCCTTGTCCGCGAGGCCCTTGATGGGGAACGTGCGGGTAATGGCGCCGGCCGCCAGGACTACGTCGAAGTAGGGAACCTCGAAGGTCTCCCCACCGTCGGACGGAGCCACAACCGCGGTGCGGTTGGCGTGGTCGATCGCGGTGACGCGGCCCTGGATCAGTTCGGACTGCTTGAGGTGCTTGCGGTGGGACACCACGGCATGGCGGGCCTCGATGTTGCCGCCTGCCACCTCGGGAAGGAACGGCTGGTAAGTCATGTAGGGCAGCGGATCAACGACGGTGACGATGCCACCTGCATTCGCGATCTTCTTCTGCAGTTTGAGTGCTACGTACAGGCCGACGTACCCGCCGCCGACGACGAGCACCCGGGGACGGTCCTGGAGCTGTGGGGTGGTTGCCATGCCTTCAAGGATAGCCCAGTTTGTGAAAATCTTCACTAACTGCGTCAGGTGCCCGTAACGCTACGGCTTCCGCTCGGAATCCACCTTGTCCAGGACCCCTGTTTCGGTTTCGTCACGTGCCAATGCAGGGTTCCTGGCGGCCCTCGTCAACTGGACGGCGGCCGCGGCGATGATCGCGAGGAACAGGAGCGCGAATCCGATCACGACGGCGGCGCTGATCGCGCTGTCCCGCTGCGAGGGAGCCTCGGCCGCGGGCACAGTCGCTTCGGGAAGCGTGGGCACCGCGCTGGGGACGTCCGCGGTGGGCAGCGGCGCAGGGGTGGCCAGGTTGCCGCGGCGGTGGACCCGGATCCATTCGGCCACCGAGCCCAGCGGGTTGCTGGAAGTCTCGGGCACGTCATCCTTGAGCGCGGCCTCGGCGTTGAGGATCCCGTAGCCGTACAGCGGGTCCTTCCCCGGAACGCCGGCGTCCTTGGCGGTGGTGACAATGCGGTTGATGACCTGCTCGGCGCTCATGGACGGCCACTTGGACCGGATCAGCGCTGCCACCCCGGAGACGATGGGCGTGGAACCGGACGTTCCCGCCCATTCCGCGTAGCCGCCGCCCGGAAGCCCGCCCAAAAGGTCCTCGGCCGGGGCCGCGACGCCGATGCTGATGCCCTGGGACGACGCGTCCACGCTGGCCGTGTTCTTGCGGTCCAGTCCGGCAACTGTCAGGACACCGGGGATGGTGGCGGGTGCGCCCACCTGGATGTTGCCACCCACGCGGTTGCCGGCGGCCGCCACGATGACCACGTCCTTTTGTTCGGCGTAGAGGAAGGCGGCGTCCCAGCTCTGCGGCCACTGCGGGGTTGTGCTGCCGAGGGAAATGTTGATGACCTTGGCGCCGTTGTCCACGGCCCAGCGGACGGCCTCCGGAATCTGGTCCTGGTCGCTCTTGCCCGAGGGGTTGGTGGACCCCAGCCAGGTGGAGACGGAGAGGATCTCAGCCTCCGGGGCCACACCCACGATGCCGTCCGGCCCCTGGGTGGCAGCACCGGGCGATGGCTTGGGGCTGGCGGTGGCAGGCTGGTGGCCGCGGCCGGCGAGCATGGTGGCTACGAGGGTGCCGTGTTCCGGCTTGGAGCCGACGCTCTTTTGCCCGTCAGGCTGGCCGGCGCCGGAGGCGTCGTAGCCCCCCACCACGGCGCCTTTGAGGTCCGGGTGCAGGGCGTCCACGCCGCTGTCGATGACAGCCACCTTGACGCCGGCACCCTTGGACACCTCCCAGGCCTTAGTGATGCCGGATTCGGCGAGCCAGTATTGCTTGTCGCGCCAGTCGTCAGCGTGGGCGGCCGGAGCGGCCACGAGGCCGGCGCAGAGGCAGCAGGCCACCAGGACAAGGGCCAGCACCGCCGACCCCGACCTCCGGAGAACGGATGCAGGTGAGGAAACCATGGAATCAGCCGATGCTCAGGGCAATGCCGTCAAGGATGTCGTGTTCACTCGCCGTTGCGGTGGTGACCCGGCCGCCTGAGAGCCGGTTCACCTGCTCCAGGATGCGGCGCCACACCAGTCCCCCGGCGCCGATGACGTCCACCCGCCCGGGGTGCATGTACGGCAGCCCGGCACGGTCGGCGCGGACCATGCCCAGGAGGTCCGACGACGCGTCCCGCACCGTGTCGATGGGCAGTTCGGCACCATGGATGGCCTCCGGCGAGTACTCGGTCAGCCCGAGGGCGTGCGCCGTGATGGTGGTGATGGAGCCTGCAACGCCGACGACGGCGGTGGCGCGTTCCAGCGGGACCTCACGGCCGGCGAGGGCAATGGCTTCGTCCACGTCGGCTTCCGCGGCGGCGATCTGTTCGGGGGTTGGCGGATCGTTCCGCAGGTGCCGCTCGGTCAGGCGGACGCAGCCGATATCCACCGAACGGGCCGCGGTGACGCCGGCTCCGGTACCCAGTACGAACTCGGTGCTTCCGCCGCCGAGGTCAACCACCAGCACCTCGTGGCCGTCCAGGATGGGCAGGACGCTGCTGGCCCCGACGAAGGACAGCGCGGCCTCTTCGTTTCCGGAGATGACCTCGGGGGCCACACCCAGCAGGTCGCGGATGCCGTCCACGAAGACGTCCCGGTTCCGGGCGTCCCGGCTGGCGGACGTCGCCACGAACCGGATCTTTTCGGCGCCGTGCCGGCGGATGAGCTCCGCATAGTCAGCGGTGGCCGCGAAGGTGCGGTCCAGTGCTCCCTGGGTGAACTCCCCCGTGGCGTCCACGCCTTCCCCGAGCCGGACCACGCGCATTTCCCGGACGACGTCCGTGAGGCGGGGGGTGCCGGTGCTCCGGTCGATGTCGGCGATGAGCAGGCGGATGGAGTTGGTGCCGCAGTCGATGGCGGCCACACGTGTCATTCCGGGGCCTCCGTGGCTGTGGCGGACTTCCGCACCGGTGCCGGCCGGCCCACGATGCCGGGCAGGCCCTGGGGTCCGTGCCGGCTGAGGTCCTTGGACGGAGCCTCGCCCGTGGAGTCCCAGGCGCCGTCGCAGTAGCAGCGGTCCGCGGTCCACCATTCCTGGATGCGGACCAGTGCATCGTCACCCAGGGGGTTGACGCCGGGTCCGGCGGCCAGGGAGTGGCCCACCAGGACGTGGAGGCACTTGACGCGGGTGGGCATGCCGCCGGCGGAGACGCCGTCGATTTCGGGGACGGCGCCGATCCCAGACCGCTCCCCGATGGCATCGCGGGCGGCCAGGTAGGCCTCATGGGCGGAACGGTAGGCCGCGGCAAGCTGGCTGTCGGCGGCGAGTTCGCCGTTCATCTCGTTCATGACGCCGGCTGCCTCAAGCCGTGAGACGGCGGACGTGATGACGGGGTGCGTCAGGTAGAACGTGGTGGGGAACGGGGTACCGTTGCCCAGCCGCGGGGCGGTGGCCGCCACGAGGGGGTTGCCGCAGACGCAGCGGGCAGGAATTTCCACCACATCGCGGACGGGTCGTCCCAGCTGCCTGCTCAATACGTCCAGGTCATGTGCGGATGGTTGGCGGGAGTTCTCCCGGGCGGCTGCCGTGTTGTTTTCCACTGTCGCGGGCCGTCCTTCCTGTTGCGTTTATTCAGTCGCCGCGCGCGTGATGGACTCCCACAGGGAATCCACCCACGGCAGATCTGCGGGGTCTTGGGCGGCTGCGGCACCGGGCTGGCCGCCGGTTTCGTCGGCCGGCAAATCGCTGCCGAATACCCAGTAGCCGGTTTCGCCCGGCATAACCATGTTAATGCGGTCGCGGGCCTGCTGCTTCACGTAGTTGGGGTCCTGCCACCGCGAGACCTGTTGGCGGAGGGAGTCCCCGGCGGCCTGGCGTGCGGCGATGTCCGCGTTGAGGGCGTCGATTTCGGCTTTCTTGTCGAAGAAAACCTTGACCGTGGGCGCCAGCATGATGGTGATGGCAATCATGACCACTGCCAGGGCCAGCATCCGCCCGGAGAATGCCTTGGCCGGGACGGGCTGCTGGTCCGCTTCCGGGGACGGGGCGCCACCCTTCGGGACGGTCTTCCCGGCAGTTGCGCCGGTCCGTGCGGTGCCCGCCGCGGCGGTCTTGGCCTGCGCCGGGCCGCTTCCGGATCCGCTGCGGGTTCCAGCCGGGCTGCCGGAGTTCCTGCCTGCCGGTGATGAACCCGCCGCGCCGCCCGGAGCGTGACCGGCGCCGTCCTTGCCGGAACCGAAGTGCGCCCTGATGACGTCGGCACCCTGCGCGTGACCGGCGTCGGACGTGTCCTTGGCTGGGCGGTTGGGGGCGACCTTGGGAACTTTGGGACGGCGGGTGGCCATGACACTCCTGAAACGCGGCCTGCCTGCGGCCGCCACTGTCTGTGATGATCCTTTATTGCCACAGCGCGGTTGATTAACAACTTGCGCCGGGCAACAACCGGGCGGACGGGCTGCTGCAGAAACAGCAGCGGTGGCTATGGTCTTTCAACCATAGCCACCGCCCGTTGGATTACGCGGCTACTAGCCCTTGAAACGCGGGAACGCGCTGCGGCCGGCGTAGCGTGCGGCGTCATCGAGTTCCTCTTCGATGCGCAGCAGCTGGTTGTACTTGGCGACGCGCTCGGAGCGGGCCGGGGCGCCGGTCTTGATCTGGCCGGCGTTGGTGGCCACCGAGATGTCGGCGATGGTGGTGTCCTCGGTCTCGCCGGAGCGGTGCGAGGTGATGGTGGTGTAGCCGGCGCGCTGGGCGAGGCTGACGGCGTCCAGGGTCTCGGTCAGGGAGCCGATCTGGTTCACCTTGACCAGCAGGGAGTTTGCGGTCCGGGTGTCGATGCCGCGCTGCAGGATGGACGGGTTGGTGACGAAGAGGTCGTCGCCCACCAGCTGGACCTTGTCGCCGATGGCGTCGGTGAGGGTCTTCCAGCCTTCCCAGTCGTTCTCGTCCAGCGGATCCTCGATGGAAACCAGCGGGTAGTCCGCAACGAGCTCTGCGTAGTAGGCGCTCATTTCGCTGGCGGACAGTGCCTTGCCTTCGAACTGGTAGGCGCCGTCCTTGAAGAACTCGGAAGAGGCAACGTCCAGGGCCAGGGCGATGTCCTTGCCCGGGGTGTAGCCGGCGTTCTTGATGGCTTCCTGGATCAGGTCCAGCGCTGCGCGGTTGGACGGCAGGTTGGGCGCGAAGCCGCCTTCGTCGCCAAGGCCGGTGGAGAGGCCCTTTTCCTGCAGGACAGCTTTGAGCGCGTGGTAAACCTCAACGCCCCAGCGGAGGCCCTCGGAGAAGGTCTCAGCACCCAGCGGGACAACCATGAATTCCTGGATGTCGACGTCGGAGTCGGCGTGCGAGCCACCGTTGAGGATGTTCATCAGCGGAACGGGCAGCACGTGGGCGTTCGGGCCGCCCAGGTACTTGTACAGCGGGAGGTCAGCGGAAGCGGCGGCTGCGTTGGCGACGGCCAGGGAAACACCCAGGATGGCGTTGGCGCCCAGCTTGCCCTTGTTCGGGGTGCCGTCCAGGTCCAGCATGGCCTGGTCGATGCTGCGCTGGTCGGTTGCGTCGAAACCGGTGAGGGCGGGAGCGATCTGGTCGATCACGGCGTCAACGGCCTTCTGGACGCCCTTGCCGAGGTAGCGGCCCTTGTCGCCGTCGCGGAGTTCGACTGCCTCGTGCTCGCCGGTGGATGCGCCGGACGGAACTGCTGCGCGGCCGATCTGGCCGTCAGAAAGCAGGACCTCAACTTCTACGGTCGGGTTGCCGCGGGAATCGAGGATCTCGCGGGCGTGGATGGCATCGATAAGCGCCATGAATTTGCTCCTTATGGGCGATTAACGGGGGGATGTGGCAGAAAAACTCGACGTCCTCGTCAGGAAACAGCGTAGTCGAGAGTGGTGGAGGTTACGGAAACCTCACCACCGGCGGACGTCATGATGGTGCAGGGTCCGGCCCTTCCGGGTTGCGGCTTGCCTGCTGCTGGTAGTGCCGCACGGCCCCGCGAAGGGCGCGTTCGGCGTCGAACCCGCCGGCGTTGGCGGAACGGACGACGGCGAGGAGCAAGTTTCCGAGCTCCTCCTCCGACGCGAAGGGGCCGGCTTCGACCGCGGCGGGCCCGGCCTCAATTGCTGCTGGCGCGGCTACGCCGGCCCGCGCAGCCCGGTCGAGCGATTTCTGTGCCCTGGCGAGGGCCGGCAGCGCCTGCGGAATGCCCTCGAACGGGTCCGTCCGCTCCGGTTTTTCGGCCCGCTTGACCGCGTCCCACTTCTGCACGATCTGTTCCACGGTGGCGGGAAAGCTGTCCTGCAGGGTGCCGTCCGGGCGGAAGACGTGCGGATTGCGGCGGATCATCTTGGCACCCAGGCCGCGCGCGACGTCGTCGAACGTGAACGCGCCGCGCTCCTCAGCCAGCCGGGCGTGGAGGACCACCTGGAGCAGGACATCGCCCAGCTCGCCAAGCAGCTCACTGTCCGGGTGACCTTCCTCGATGGTCTCGGCCACTTCGTAGGCCTCTTCGAGGAGGTATTCCACGAGCGATGCGTGGGTCAGGGCGCCCATCCACGGGCAGTGCTCCCGCAGCTGGGCTATCAGCCCCAGCAGCTCCCCCAGCTCGCCCTTTGGGGAGCCGGGGGTTTCGGGATGCTGGTCAGCCAAGGTTGGCGTAGGCGTCGTTGATGTACTCCACCAGCGCTTCCTTTTCCTCGAGCGGCAGGAAGGCGGCTTCGGCCGCGTTCAGGGTGAGCTCCAGCAGGTCATCGAGATCGTAGTCGAACGTCTCCACGAGCAGTTCGAACTCATCCGTGAGGGTGACGCCGCTCATGAGGCGGTTGTCGGTGTTGATGGTGACGTTGAAGCCCAGCTGGTACAGCATGTCCAGGGGGTGGCTTTCGATGCCCTCACCGAAAGCGGCGATTGCTCCGGTCTGGAGGTTGGACGACGGGCAGATTTCCAGGGCGATGCCGCGGTCCCGGATCCAGCTCGACAGATCGCCCAGCGTGACCAGGCCCACCGTGTCCTCGGATTCGGTGTCTTCGTCGAATTCCACCGTGACGTCCTCGGCGATCCGGACGCCGTGGCCCAGGCGCAGCGCGCGGCCGTCCACGAGGGCGGACTGGATGCTGTCCAGGCCCGCCGCTTCGCCGGCGTGGACAGTGGCGGGGAAGTTCTGCTGCGCCAGGTAGGTGAAGGCGTCACGGAAGCGGGACGGCAGGAAGCCGTCCTCGGCCCCGGCGATGTCGAAACCGACTGCGCCCTTGTTGCGGTGGCGGACGGCCAGCTCGGCGATCTCCTGGCCGCGGTCGGCATGGCGCATCGCGGTAATGAGCTGACCCACCTGGATTTCGCGGCCGCTGTCGCTGACTGCCTCGACACCGGCTTCGAGGCCTTCCTGGACCGCTTCGACTGTCTCGTCGAGGGTGAGTCCCTTCTGGAGGTGCTGCTCCGGCGCCCAGCGCACCTCGCCGTACACCACGCCGTCGTCCGCCAAATCCTCGACGAACTCCTTCGCTACCCGGACCAGGCCTTCGTGCGTCTGCATCACGGCCACCGTGTGATCGAAGGTTTCGAGGTAGCGGACCAGGGAACCGGAGTCCGCGGACTCGCGGAACCATTCGCCCAGGGCCACGGGATCGGTGGAAGGGAGCTGGTGGCCCACGGCCTCCGCCAGTTCGATGATGGTGGCCGGACGGAGTCCGCCGTCCAGATGGTCGTGCAGCGACACCTTCGGCAGGCTCTTCAGGTCGAAATCGATGGCAGGGGCTTCGTCAACAATAGGCTCAGTCACGTTCCCACCTTAGGGTGGGTGCCGGTTCAATGCCAGCCGCTAGGCGGCAGTGGGTCCGCCGTCCTTGGCTGCCGGTGCGAGGAATGCCGGACCGCCGGTTGAGCTGTCCCGGGCACCGGAGGGGCCGCCGTCCAGCCACTCGTCCACTTCCGTGGCGTCCTTGCGGGCCAGGTGCTTGTGCCACCAGCGCAGCATGTGGTCCAGGAGGACACCCAGGACGATGGCGAACACCACGGCGATGCCGGCGCTGAGCAGCGGGTTGTGGTGCAGCCAGGGGAACGAGCTGGCCAGCAGGCCGATGCCGATGGAGTAGCCCACCCAGGTGAGGCAGGCGAAGGCGTCAAGGACGAAGAAGCGGCGGTGGCCGAACCCGGTGCTGCCCGCCACGTAGTTGACTGCCACCCGGCCCCAGGGAATGTAGCGTGCGGTGAAGATCAGTACCGCGCCGCGCTTATCCAGTTCATAGCGCGCCCAGCTGAAGACCTTCCGGACCCTGGGCCTGCGCATCCACTTCCACCGGTCCAGGCCGATTTTGCGGCCGAGCATGAAAGCCATGTTGTCTCCGGCCATGGCGCCGATCAGCGCGGTGGCACCAAGGATCCACATGTTGGGTTCGCCGCTGTGCCGGGAGAAGGCCGCCAGGGCGACGATGAGGGTCTCACTGGGGACCACCATCGCGAAGCCGTCCACGAAAAAGAACACCAAGAGGACCGGGTAGATCCACCACTGGCCCGCTGCATGGAGCACGGCCTCATTAATAAACTCCACGCAGTCTTGCTCCTAGACAAAAATGCCGCTGCCATAGCGACGCAGCCAAAGCGGAAATCGTTCCTAAGTGTCCCACGGCGGAGGCGTCGTTCGCTACGCCCCCGCCCCGGGAACACCACTGCAACGCTATCCCGGCAGCGAGTGCGCCGGCGTCGTCCCAGCGGCTGATCTTGGCGCCGTCCGGGCCTCCTCCCCGGGGTGGAGACGGGGTGCTGCGGAAGGGGACGCCGCGGGACTGGTTCAGGCTTCGGGTTCGCGAATCCGGTCCACGACGTTGGGCTTGCCCCTGAGCTTGTTGATCACCAGGTCCACGATGATGCCAAGCGCCACGGCGCAGACGATGGCGATGGCAGCGCCCAGGAGGTGGTTCTCCTCGAACCACTGCCCGAAGAACAGCCCGATACCCACCGAGTAGGCCGCCCACAGAGCTGCGGACAGGCAGGTCAGGCCGACGAAACGCAGGTGGTGGTAGTGGGTTACGCCGGCCGTCAGGTTGACGGCAACGCGGCCGATGGGGACAAACCGCGCCACGAGGATCAGCGAGGCAGGCCGTTTGCGCAGTTCCGCGCCGGCCCACCGGAACGCGCCCTGCATGCGCTGGCCGCGCATCCAGGCCCACCGGGTGGTGCCGACTTTCCGGCCAATCAGGTAGGCGATGTTGTCCCCGGCGAACGCGCCCAGCGCAGCAACGGCCATCAGGACGTACGGATTGGGTATGTCCGCCGTGGCGGCCACGGCCGCGAGGCCCACCACGACGGACTCGCTGGGGATCGGAGGGAAGAAGCCGTCAATGACGCAACAGGCCAGGACGAGGAAGAGTACCCAGGGTTGTCCGGCTGCAGCGAGGATGAAGTCATTGATGGCCTGCATAGCTTTCTATGCTATTCGGTCAATGATCAGCTGCTGTGCGGGCCGCGAACCCTCCGGTGCAATCACCACTGCGTGCTCCAGCGCTTCCTTTGCCCGGTCGAAACGCTCAGGGGTGTCCGTCAGCAGGGTCATCAGCGGTTCGCCGGCCCGGACCACAGCACCCGGCTTGGCATGCATGCGCACCCCTGCGCCTGCCTGCACGGCATCCTCCTTGCGGGCACGTCCGGCTCCCAGGCGCCAAGCCGCAACGCCCACGGAGAGGGCATCCAGTTCCACCACGACGCCGTCGGCCGGAGCGTAGACCACCTCCGACTCCCGGGCCACCGGCAGCTTCGCGGCGGGGTCGCCGCCCTGGGCCCGGATCATCCTGTTCCACACGTCCATGGCGCGCCCGTCCTTGAGGGCTGCGGCCGGATCGGCGTCGTGAACTCCTGCGCAGGCGAGCATTTCCTCGGCGAGCCTGACCGTCAGTTCGACGACGTCGGCCGGGCCGCCGCCCGCCAGCACCTCCACCGATTCCTCGACTTCGATCGCGTTCCCGGCTGTCAGGCCGAGCGGGGTGCCCATGTTAGTGAGCAGTGCCACCGTGTTCACGCCGGCGTCCTGGCCCAGGGCCACCATAGTTTCCGCCAGCTCGCGGGCCTTGGCCTCGTCCTTCATGAACGCGCCGCTGCCCACCTTCACGTCTAGCACGAGGGAGCCGGTGCCTTCGGCGATCTTCTTGCTCATGATGGAGGAGGCAATCAGCGGGATGGCCTCCACCGTGCCGGTCACGTCGCGCAGCGCGTACAGCTTCTTGTCTGCCGGCGCCAGGCCTGCCCCGGCGGCGCAGATGACCGCACCCACGTCCTGGAGCTGGGCGAGTATTTCGTCGTTGCTCAGGGACGCCCGCCAGCCGGGGATCGATTCCAGCTTGTCCAGGGTGCCGCCGGTGTGCCCCAGGCCGCGGCCGGACAGCTGCGGGACGGCGACGCCGAACACCGCCACCAGCGGGGCCAGCGGCAGGGTGATCTTGTCTCCCACGCCGCCGGTGGAGTGCTTGTCCGACGTGTATTTCAGGCCGCCGTCGGGGCGGCGAAGGCTGGAGAAGTCCATCCGTTCGCCGGAGGCGATCATCGCGGCCGTCCAGCGCGCAATCTCGGTGCGGTCCATGCCGTTGAGCAGGATGGCCATATTCAGCGCGGCCATCTGCTCATCCGCGATGACGCCGCGGGTGTAGGCATCGATGGTCCAGTCGATCTGCTCCGGGCTCAGCGTGCCCTTGTCCCTCTTGACGCGGATGATGTCCACGGCGTCGAAGGCTTCGGCAACGGTGTCCGTTGCGCGGGTCTCTGTCATCGGGTTTCCTCCAGGTGTTCGGGACCGAAGGCATCAGGAAGGACCTGGTCCATGGTCTTGATTCCTTGGGTGGTCATGAGCTCCATGTCCGGAGCACGGAATTCGTACAGCAACTGCCTGCAACGCCCGCACGGCATCAGCACATTTCCGGTACCGTCCACGCAGTAAAAGGCACGGAGGCTGCCGCCCCCGGTCATCTGGAGGTTCCCCACCAGGGCGCACTCGGCGCAAAGCGTCAGGCCGTAGCTGGCGTTCTCCACGTTGCAGCCACTGACGATCCGGCCGTCCCCGGTGAGGGCCGCAGCCCCCACCGGGAACTTGGAATAGGGCGCGTAGGCTTTGCGCATGGCGTCGACGGCGGCTGCCTCCAGCGCAGGCCAGTCAACAGTGTTCCCCACGCCGGTCAACCCTTGACGTACGGTATGCCGCTGGCCGCCGGCCCCCGGGACCTGCCCACCAGGCCGGCAACGGCCAGGACGGTCACCAGGTACGGGAGCATGGCCATGAACTGGCTGGGAACCGGGGTGCCAATGATGGTGACGATGCTCTGCAGGTTGTCCGCGAAGCCAAACAGCAGGGCCGCGAAGAACGCTCCAATGGGGTTCCACCTGCCGAAGATGAGGGCGGCAAGGGCGATGAACCCGCGGCCGCCGGAGATCTCCTTGGTGAAGCTGTCGATGGCCACCAGGGTGAAGAACGATCCACCGATTCCGGCCACGGCACCGCCCAGGGTGACGTTCCAGAACCGGGTGGCGTTGACGTTGATGCCCAGGGTGTCGGCGGCCTGGGGGTGCTCGCCCACGGCGCGGACCCGCAGCCCCCAGCGCGTCTTGAAGAGGCCTACCCAGACCACCAGTACTGCGACGTACATCAGATACCCCACCAGCGACTGGCGGAACAGGATGGGTCCGATGATGGGAACCTCGGACAGGACGGGGATCTCGATGATGTCCAGCCCCGGCGGCGAGTTGAACCGGGCTTTGTCTTCCTGCATCACGGTGCTGAAGAGGAAGCCGGTGACGCCGGAGACGAGGACGTTCAGGACAACGCCAACGATGATCTGGTTGACCAGGTACTTGATGCTGAACAGGGCCAGCACCATGGACACCACGGCGCCTGCAACGGCCGCGGCAGCCAGGCCGATGAAGGGGTTCTGCGTCATGGTGGCAACAATGGCGGCGGTGAAGGCGCCACCGAGCAGCTGGCCTTCGATGGCGATGTTAACCACGCCGACGCGTTCGCAAAGGACACCGGAGAGCGAACCGAACACCAGCGGCACGGCCAGGGTGACCGAGCCGGCGATGAGGCCTGCCAGCGAGATGCTGGGAGTGCGGGCGCCGCCCACCACCCAGATCAGGAACGCGGCCACGAACAGGACAATGAACGTAACAGTCAGCCAGCCGGGGGCAGGGCGTCCCTTGGTCTTAAGGTAGACGGCGTAAGCGGCGAGGGCCAGGAGGAGCACCGACAGCACAATGCCGCCGCCGAAGGCGTTGACCTCCAGGGCGGGCAACTGGAAGAAGTCGCTTCCCGTGGAGATGCCGAAGCTGGCCGTCTTGTTGGGGCCGAGGAGTCCGAAGAACACGAGGGCGATCAGCCCGAAAGCGGCCAGCAGGACGGGGGTCTTCCAGCTCACCGGCTTGGCGGAGGTGGCTGCCGCGCCGGTATCCGCCGCGGCGTTGTCCGGCTGCGGGTTGCCCGGCCGGGATGAAACTGTTGTGCTCATGCTGCACCTCCGGTGGTGGCTGCCTTCGTGGACTTGGCGGCGCGGGCGGGCTTCTTCCGCCGCGGGTTGAGCCCGAAGACGGCGCGCACCAGCGGCGGCGCGGCGATGAAGAGGACGATCAGCGACTGGACCACCAGGACAATGTCGATGGGCGTGCCGGTCTGGATTTGCATCTGGACGGCTCCGGCGCGGAAGGCGCCGAACAGCAGCCCTGCTGCGAAAGTGCCCCACGGCGTCGAACGTCCCAGCAGTGCGACGGTGATGGCGTCGAAGCCGTAGGTGGCTGCCACGCCGTCCGTGAGGACTTTTTCGGTGCCGGCCACCTGGGCCACGCCGGACATGCCGGCCAGTCCGCCGGCGATGGCCATCACCAGGATGGTGGAGCGGGACACGTTGATGCCGGCGGTCTGGGCAGCCTTGGGGTTGGCACCCACGGCGCGGAACTCGAAGCCGACCGTGGACCGGTTCAGGAGCCACCAGACCAGGAAAGTGGCGCCGATGGCGAGGACGAAGCCCAGGTGGAGCCGGTACTGGCTGCCGAAGATCTGGGGGTACACGGCGGACGGATCCAGGATGGGTGAGATGGGGTTCGACTCCCCCGGGCGCTGGAAGGCCGGGGTGTTCAGCAGGTACCGCAGGAAGTAGAGGGCGATGTAGTTGAACATGATAGTGAGGATGACCTCATGGGCTCCCGTGCGGGCCTTCAGCACGCCGACGAGGCCGCCCCAGAGCGCGCCGCCGATGATGCCCGCCACCAGGACCAGCAACAGGTGCAGGCCCAGCGGGAGGTGCAGTGCGAAACCAACCCAGGCGGCAAGGATGCCTGCCACGATGATCTGGCCCTGGGCGCCGATGTTGAAGAGCCCTGCCCGGAAGGCAAGCGCCACTCCCAGGCCGGCGGTGATCAGCGGCGTGGCGATGGTGAGGGTCTCCATGAACGGAGCGAACTGGGCTGCCACACTGTTGCCGCGGGGGTTGAACACGGCCCCTTGGAACAGGGCGATGTAGGAGCGGGTTGCGGCGTTCCAGACGGCGGTCAGGAAGTCGGCGGGGCGGGCGAAGAAGTAGCTGGCCGTGGAGGCCACCCGAGTGTCGGTGCTGGCAATGAGCAGGCCGCCGATGACGAGGGCCAGGAAAACTGCCAGGACGGACACCATGCCGCTGCCGGTGAAGATCTTTCGGAGCAGCGTGTCAGGGCCGCCGGGCAGCTGGCCGCTTTGGGCACTGGCAGGGACGGCCGAGGGGCCCATGGCGCCGCCGGCCGTGTCCACGGAGACGACGGCGGCGGTTTCCTCGGCGGCAAGGTTGGCCTGGTGCGGCTTGGCTGGCTGGGTGTCACCCTGCTCTTCGCCGCCAGTTCGTTTGGGGGGATGCTGCTCAGACATGGTCGCCTCCCTCGGCGTCGGAGGTGGGGGCCGGGCGGCTGGCGGCCGGCTGGGGTTGGGCCTGTTCATCCGGGTGGATTCCGGCCATCATCAGGCCAAGGACGTCGCGGCCGGTGCCGGCGGGTACGATGCCCACCAGCTTGCCCTTGTACAGCACGGCGATACGGTCAGCGAGTTCCATGACCTCATCGAGTTCGGTGCTGATGATCATCACCGGCGTGCCCTGGTCGCGTTCGGCGACGATGCGCCGGTGGAGGAATTCGATGGAGCCGACGTCCACGCCGCGGGTGGGCTGGGAAGCAATGAACAGGCGCAGGGGGCGGGAGAGCTCGCGGGCCATCACCACCTTTTGCTGGTTGCCGCCGGACAGTGTCCCGGCGGCCGCAGCTGCGGAGGGCGTGCGGACATCGAATTCCTCGATGCGGGCTTTGGCGTTTTCGAGGATCCTGGCCGGGCTCATGCTGATGCCCTTGGCGTAGGGAGGTTTGTCGTAAAGGTCCAGGACCAGGTTTTCGGCGACGGAGAAGGTTCCCACCAGGCCGTCCACCTTGCGGTCTTCGGGGACGAATCCGACGCCGGCCTTCAGGACGTCCTTGACGGACCGGCCCAGGAGTTCCTTGCCGTCGAGGGTGATGGAGCCGGACACCCGCTCCTGGAGTCCCAGGATGGCTTCGGTGAGTTCGGTCTGGCCGTTGCCCTGGACGCCGGCCACGGCCAGGATTTCGCCGCGGGCGATGTCGAAGCTGAGTCCATCCACCACGTGCTGGCCGTTGTGGGCGATGACTGTCAGGTCCCGGACCTCGAAGGTTTTCTCCTGCGGCTTCGCGGGGGCCTTTTCGAGGGTGAGGCTGACGGCGCGGCCCACCATCATCGAGGCAAGGTCCGTGGTGGAAGCCGAGGGTTCCGCGGAGCCGACCACCTTGCCGCGTCGGATAACGGTAATGGTGTCCGAGACTTCCTTGACCTCACGCAGCTTGTGGGAAATGAAGACGATGGAGGTTCCGCCGGCCTTGAGCTGCCGCATGATGTCCAGGAGTTCGTCGGTTTCCTGCGGGGTGAGGACGGCGGTGGGTTCATCGAGGATGAGGACCTTGGCGTTGCGGACCAGCGCCTTGATGATCTCAACGCGCTGCTGGACGCCCACGGGAAGGTCTTCCACCAGGGCGTCGGGATCGACGTCGAAGCCGTACTGGTCCGAGATTTCCCGGATCCGGCGCCTGGTTTCGTCCAGGTTGAGGAAGCCCGCCGCCTTGGTGGGCTCGGCACCCAGGGCAACGTTTTCGGCGACGGTGAATACCGGGACAAGCATGAAGTGCTGGTGCACCATGCCGATGCCGGCCGCCATGGCGTCACCCGGGCCACGGAAGGAGACGGGTTTTCCGTCGATGAGGATTTCGCCGTCGGACGGCTCGTACAGTCCGTAGAGCACGTTCATCAGGGTGGATTTACCGGCCCCGTTTTCGCCCAGCAGGCAGTGGATCTGGCCGGATTCAACCACCACGTCGATGTGGTCGTTGGCGAGCAGGGTCCCAAAGCGTTTGGTGATGCCTCTGAGTTCAAGTTTCAAAACTCTGACCAATCTCGAAGCGTCCGGTGATCGACCGGACGGGATATGTGGCTGCAGCTCCAGCCTAGTGGGTGCAGCCGTCGGAGAACCGGGCGTGGCCCGAAAAAGGGATGCCAGCAAAAAGCGCCACTGCCGGCCTGTCAGGGACGGGCCGGCAGTGGCGCCAAGTGCGGGGTCAGGCCTTCGGGCTCGCGGCGGATTCGACCTTCAGCTTGCCGTCCACGATGTCCTTTTTGATCTGGTCCAGTTCAGACTTCAGGTCCGCGGGAACCTGGGAATCGAAGTCGTGGAACGGGGCCAGCTGCACGCCGTCGTTGGCGAGGGTGCCAACGTAGGGGGTGTTGCTGAACTTGCCGTCCTTGTCTTCCTTCACCACGGTTTCCACGGCCTCGCCCATCTGCTTCATGACCGAGGAGAGCATGATCTCCTTGTAGTCCGGGGCGGTGAGGAAGCCGTCGGAGTCTACCCAGATCAGCTTGACGTCCTTGCCGGCGTTCTTGGCTTCCTGCAGGGCGGCGCCTGCACCCTTGCCCACGGGCCCGGCCACCGGCATGACGATGTCGGCGCCCTGGTCCAGGAAGTTGCGGGTGAGCTGCTTTCCGACGTCCTGCTTTTCGAAGTCGCCGGTGAAGCTGCCGTCCTGGGCGTCCTTGTTCCAGCCAAGGAGCTTGACGTCCTTGCCCTTCTTTTCGTTGTAGTACTTCACGCCGTCCGCGTAGCCGTCCATGAAGATGGTGACGGTGGGGATCTTGATGCCGCCGAAGGTGGCCACGGTCCCGGTCTTGGTGGTGCCTGCGGCGAGGTAGCCGGCCATGAACGCCGCCTGCGCGGTGTCGTAGATGATCGGCTTGACGTTGCTGATGGGCGTCTCGTAGCCGAAGTCGATGATGGCGAAGTGGCTGTCCGGGTTGGCCGTGGCCTGCGCCTTGGTGGCGTCGCCCAGCAGGAAGCCGACGGTCACGGTGAGGTCGCAGCCCGCGGTCACCATGGCACGGAGGTTGGGTTCGAAGTCGTTGTTGGTCTTGGATTCGACCTGGTTCACCTTGATGCCCAGGTCCTTCTCCGTCTTCTTCAGGCCCTCGTAGGAGGACTGGTTGAAGGACTGGTCATCGAACCCGCCGGAGTCGGAGACGATGCAGCCGGTGTAGTCACTGGCACCGGCGGACGAGGTGCTTCCCGGTTCCGGGGCCGCGCCGCAGGCTGTCAAAAGAAGGGCCGAGGCGCTGACGGTAGCCAGGCCGGCCATTGAACCGCGCTTCATGCGTGCACGCAGTGATGTCATCAAGATTCCTCCAGGATGCGAGAGTGGCGCTACGGCACGAATTCAATGAGTGTCCGTTTCTGCACTGAAATTCTGTTGTCACTGATGCCCGCAGCATGCGCCGGAGCGCACTGATCCCATCACTTTAGTGGCCTGCGCCACGTCCCCCTAGCACGCTGGCACCAGTTCCCGGAGATTGTTTACAAGTTGTTACCAAGCAGTAGGGGTGCCGCGGATCCGCGGCACCCCTGGTGCATGGTGAGGCTAGTGCGTCGGCCCTACAGGCGGACCAGCATCTTGCCCGTGTTGGCTCCATCCAGCAGGTCCATGAAGGCCTGCGGTGCGTTTTCAAGCCCGTCCACCACTGTCTCGTCGTAGCGGACGGCGCCGCTGGCGAGCCAGCCGGCCATCTTCTCGGCGAACTCTGCAGCGTGCTGCCGCTGGCCGCCCACCAGGAAGCCGCGCAGGGTGAGCTGCTTGCCGATGGCCTGCATGAGGTTGTGCGGCGCCGGGGTGGGCTCGGTGGAGTTGTACTGGGCGATGGCTCCGCACATGGCCACCCGGCCGCCGACGTTCAGGACCGATAATGCGGCTTCGAGGTGTTCGCCGCCCACGTTGTCGAAGTAGACGTCGATGCCCTGGGCACCGGCGGCCTTTTCGAGCTGTTCGCGCACGGGGCCGTCGTGGTAGTCGAAGGCGGCGTCGAAGCCGAGTTCGAGGAGCCTGGCCACCTTGGCGGGTGAGCCGGCGGAGCCGATGACGCGGGGGGCGCCCATGGCCTTGGCAATCTGTCCCACCAGCGAACCGACGGCTCCGGCGGCGCCGGAAACGAAGACGGCGTCCCCTTCCTTGAACTCGGCCACTTTGAGCAGGCCTGCGTAAGCGGTGAGGCCGGTCATGCCCAGTGCGCCCAGGAACGCCGATGCGGGAGCCAGGTCGGTCCGGGCCGGGGAGGCCGTGCTGCCGTCCACCACGGCGTATTCGCGCCAGCCGAGGGAATGCACGACGACGTCGCCTTCCTTGTGTGCGTCGGAACGGGACGCGATGACCTCACCCACGGCGCCGCCGTCGAGCGCTTTGTCCAGCGCGAAGGGCGCGGAGTAGGACTTGACGTCGTTCATGCGTCCGCGCATGTAGGGATCCACGGAGATGAACAGGTTCCGGACCAGGATCTGGCCCTCGGCCAGCTCCTGAAGCGGCGATTCGGCCAGGCGGAAGTTCTCCGGGACGGGCCGGCCCACGGGGCGGGAAGCGAGCTGGATTTCACGGGTTGCTGCGGGAATGGTGGTGGTGCTCATGCTGCGTACTCCAAAACTTTGAGTTCGACGGTGATGTTGCCGCGGGTGGCGTTCGAGTAAGGGCAGACCTGGTGGGCTTTGGCCACCAGGGCCTCGGCCGTTGCGAGGTCGAGGGCCGGAAGGGCGATCTCCAGTTCGGCGGCGAGGCCGAATCCTGCACCGTCGTCCAGCTGGCCCAGGTGGACCTTGGCTGCGACGGCGGAGTCGGTCAGGTCGGCGCGCTCCTTGCGGCCCACCAGGCGGAGCGCCGAGTGGAAACATGCGGCGTAGCCGGCAGCGAAGAGCTGCTCAGGGTTGGTGCCCTGGCCGCTTCCGCCCAGTTCCACCGGGCTGGCGAGGCCCACTTCGAGCTTGCCGTCGCTGGACCGGGCGCTGCCGTCCCGGCCCTCGCCGGAGGCAAGTGCTTCTGCTGTGTAAAGGGTCTTCACGTGGATGACCGCCCTTTCATGGTTGGTGTCTGGGTAAATTCTTGGGCCTTGCGGGAGCGTTGTGGCGGGATGTTTCAGACCGCGTCGTGGAGGGCGGCGGTGAGTTTAGCGAGGGTTCCGCGCAACTGCTCAAGCTCTCCGGCCGTGAGTCCGGCGGCGTCGGCCAGGCGCTGGGGAATGGCCCCGGCCTTGCTGCTCAGGTCCTTCCCGGCGGGCGTCAGATGGACGGCCACCCGGCGCTCGTCGTCTCCGGAGCGGCGGCGTTCCACCAGGCCCAGGGCTTCAAGCCGCTTCAGCAGCGGGGACAGCGTTCCGGAGTCGAGGCCGAGCTCGTGGCCGAGATCCTTGACCCCGCGCGGCTCGTTCTCCCACAGCACCAGCATGACGAGGTACTGGGGGTAGGTGAGTCCCAATTCCTCCAGCACGGGCCGATATACGGCCGTGGCAGCACGGGATGCCGAGTAGAGGGCGAAACACACTTGCCGGTCGAGGCGGGGAGCATCAGTCACAACCACAATGCTAGTCCACAATTCAATTGTGCACAACTTACTTTCGGACGCCGCTCCCCCGGACGCGCAAAAAGGCGCGACGCCGGCACTTTGGTAAGTGCCGGCGTCGCGCCTTCTTCGTGCCTGCGTGGGCCGCGCGGTGCGGCCGGGGGTTCCCCTGCCGCTAAGCCGGGAACGCGGCCTACAGGTCGCGGATGGTGCGCAGGGCCGCGCCCGTCAGCACCTGGATTCCGAGACCCAGCGCCCTTTCGTCCAGGATGTAGTCCCCGCGGTGCAGGTCGTATTCCTCGCCGCCCGGCGTCTTGGTGCCCAGCCGCATCATGGCGCCGGGCAGTTCGGCCAGGAACCAGGCGAAGTCTTCCCCGCCCATGGACTGGGGGGTGAGCACCACGGCGCTCTCGCCGATTTCGGCGCGGGCGGATGCTTCGATGAGGGCGGTCTCATGCTCGGAGTTCACCACCGGCGGCACTCCCCTGGTGTGCTCCAGCCGGACGTCCACGCCGTACGGCGCCGCCACCTGGTGGACCACCTCATCGAGCAGTTCACCGGCGGCATGCCAGGCTTCGCGGTCCAGGCAGCGCATGGTGCCGGCCATGTAGCCCACCCCGGGGATGGCGTTGGGTGCGGAGCCGGCGGAGATCTGGCCCCAGACCACGGAGACGCCGCTGCGGACATCAACCCGGCGGGACAGCACGGCGGGCACATTCACGGCGATCTGGGCCAGGGCAAAGACGAGGTCTTCGGTGAGGTGCGGCCGGGAGGTGTGGCCGCCGCGGCCGGACAACTCGATCCGGATGGTGTCCGAAGCCGACGTGATGGCCCCGATGCGGGTTCCGATCTTGCCCACTTCGATCCGGGGATCGCAGTGCAATGCAAGGATCCGGGGAACACCCTCCAGCACGCCCTGCTCGATGCACGCATGGGCACCGCCGGGCATCGTTTCCTCGGCCGGCTGGAAGATGATGCGAATGGTCCCGCCCAGGGGCGACTCCTGGTGCATGCGGTGCAGGACCAGGGCGATCCCCAGCATGGTGGTGGTGTGGACGTCGTGGCCGCAGGCGTGCGTGACACCGTGATTCCTTGACGCGAACGGCAGGCCGGTTTCCTCGATGATGGGCAGGGCATCGATGTCCCCGCGGAGGGCCGTGGCAATGGGGCCCTCACCAACATCCACCGTGAGCCCGGTCCCCTCAAGGCGGCGCGGCGCCAGGCCTGCAGCTTCCAGCCGCTCGGCCAGCTTGTCAGTGGTGCGGTATTCCTTGAACGAAAGTTCCGGATGCGCATGCAGGTCCCGGCGGAATTCGATCAGTTCCGGCAGGAGCGGCTCCAGCCACGGAGCCACCAAAGCGGTGGGTTCGGCTTCAGTAGTGTAATTGCGCACTGCTTCACTCTAGCGATCGCGGCCGCAATAGCGTCCATCACAGTCGCCGCGTTACATCCCGGGCACTGCTGGTACCCGGGATGTGGGCTGCGGTGTCCTAGAGGACGTCGGTGTCGCCGCTGGCCTTGAGGGCGTCCACGGCGGCCTTGACCCGCTGCGAGTTGGCCATGGTGGTGACCAGGAGGGCATCGGGCGTATCCACGATCACCACGTCTTCAATGCCGATCAGGGCAATGACGCGCTTGGTGTCCGTGACCACCACGCCGCTGGAGTTCTCCGTGAAGACGCGGGCACCCTCGCCCAGCACCGTGACGTCATCCACTTCCTTGGCGGAGTTGAGCCGGCCCACTGAGGCAAAGTCTCCGACGTCGTCCCACCGGAAGGTTCCGGGCACGACGGCGACGTCCCCGGCTTCCGCGGCAGGTTCGGCCACGGCGTAGTCAATGGCGATCTTCGGCAGCGTGGGCCATACCCGCGCCGTGACCTCATCCCGCTGCGGGGTGTCCCAGGCGCGGGCGATCTCCTGCAGCCCCTGGAACAGTTCGGGCTGGTTGGCTTCCAGGTGCTTGAGGAGCAACGCCACGGGAGCGACGAACATACCGGCGTTCCAGACGTAGTTGCCGCTGTCGACGTATTGCTGGGCCACCGTCTCGTCCGGCTTTTCCACGAACTCCACCACGTCCTGGGCGCTGGGCGCGCCTTCAACGCGGAGCACCTGGCCCGAACGGATGTACCCGAAGCCCGTGGACGGGTGCGTGGGCTTGATGCCGATGGTGACAATCTTCCCGGCGGCGGCGGTGTAGATGGCCTCGCGGACTGCTTCCTGGAAGAGCTGGTCCGGGCTGATCACTTGGTCAGCGGCGAAGGATCCCATGATGGTGTCCGGATCGCGTTCGTGCAGGATGGCGGCAGCGAGTCCGATCGCGGCACCGGAATCCTTGGGCTCGGATTCGAGCACCAGGTCCGCGTCCTGTACTTCCGGAAGCTGCCTGCACACAGCATCGCGGTGCGCCTTTCCGGTGACCACCAGCATCCGGTCCCCCGCAAGCGGTTGGAGCCGGTCGTAGGTGGCGCGCAGCAAGGTGCTGCCCGACCCGGTGAGATCGTGAAGGAACTTGGGAGCTGCGGCTCGTGACAGGGGCCAGAGGCGGGTCCCCACTCCGCCGGCCGGAATCACCGCATAGAAGCGGTCAAGAGGTGATACCGGGCTTGTCACTTTGTCTGTACTCATCAAGGCCTACTTTAGCCGAACGGGTGCGGTTGCCTGCGTAGACGGACCCGCGCCAGGGACCCCGCCCGGAAGCAGGACAGCCGCTTTCGGAGCAAGGCTTTGTGGCGTTTGTCTCATAAATTCAGAAAAACCGCGCCACTGCTGGGCAGCAAGATGCTCCTAAATTGAATAAGCTGTGAGCGAAGCCTAGATTTAGGCCTGAGCTACGAGTGCTCTCGCAGCAGGCGTTCCCCCCGCGTGGATCTCATGCCAGCGCCGCTGTGTTGCAGGGAGGTTTATCAGTGCCGACAAAACCAGCTGGCACCTTGTACCGCGGCCGTGAAGGCATGTGGTCTTGGGTAGGACACCGTATTACCGGTGTAGTGATCTTTTTCTTCTTGTTGGTCCACGTCCTGGACACAAGCCTGGTGCGTGTGTCCCCGGAGGCGTACACCGCCGTCATTGGCGCCTACAAGAATCCGCTGATGGCGCTGGGTGAGACCGGACTTGTCGCTGCGATCGTGTTCCACGCCTTCAACGGCCTGCGCATCATCGCGGTGGACTTCTGGAAGAAGGGCGCCAAGTACCAGCGCCAGATGCTCTGGGCAGTCCTGGGCCTCTGGGTTGTCACCATGGTCGCCTTCTCCATCCGCCACCTGTCCCTCGCCCTCGGAGGTCACTAAGCCATGACTGCAACCATCGAGAGCCCCCGCAGCGGGCGGATCGCACCCCAGTACCGCCGCAACGGCGGAAGCCGTGGCAACTTCGAGATGATCGCCTGGCTGTTCATGCGCCTCTCCGGCGTAGTGCTGGTGGTCCTCATCTTCGGGCACCTGTTCGTGAACCTCATGGTGGGCGAAGGCATCCACGCCATCGACTTCGGCTTCGTGGCCGGCAAGTGGGCAGATCCGTTCTGGCAGTTCTGGGACCTTGCCATGCTGTGGCTGGCCATGCTGCACGGCACCAACGGCGTGCGCACCATCATCAACGACTACGCCGAGAAGGACTCAACCCGCCGCTGGTTGAAGACGGTCCTCTACTCGGCCACCGTCGTCATCATCGTCCTGGGCACCCTGGTGATCTTCACCTTCGATCCGTGCCCCGTGGTGGACGGCGTTCCGCTGCCTGGCGGTTTCTGCCCTGCCTAGCACCAGCATCATCCCGGGCCCGCGGGCATAAACCGCGGGCCCTGTTGTGCGGGGACAGCAACACGCCCCCGTTTGTTTTATTGCGAATTTTGAGAGAAAGAGCGTCTGTTATGCAGGTCCATAAGTACGACGTCGTCATCGTCGGTGCCGGTGGCGCTGGCATGCGCGCCGCGATCGAATCCGGTCAGCGCGCGCGCACAGCAGTACTGACCAAGCTCTACCCCACCCGCTCGCACACCGGTGCGGCGCAGGGTGGCATGTGTGCAGCCCTTGCCAATGTCGAGGAAGACAACTGGGAGTGGCACACGTTCGACACCGTCAAGGGCGGTGACTACCTGGTGGACCAGGACGCCGCCGAGGTCATGGCCAAGGAAGCCATCGACGCCGTGCTCGACCTGGAAAAGATGGGCCTGCCGTTCAACCGCACGCCCGAAGGCCGGATCGACCAGCGCCGCTTCGGTGGCCACACCCGCGACCACGGCAAGGCTCCCGTCCGCCGTGCGTGCTACGCAGCGGACCGTACCGGCCACATGATCCTGCAGACCCTGTACCAAAACTGCGTCAAGCACAACGTTGAGTTCTACAACGAGTACTACGTCCTTGACCTGCTGACGGTCGAAGAGGATGCAGTCCGCGAAGACGGCACCCCCTACAAGCAGAAGCGTGTTGCCGGAGTGGTCTCCTACGACCTCGCCACCGGCGAACTGCATGTGTTCCAGGCCAAGTCCGTGGTGTTCGCTTCCGGCGGCGCCGGCAAGGTCTTCAAGACCACGTCCAACGCCCACACCCTGACCGGTGACGGCATGGGCATCGCGTTCCGCCGCGGCATCCCCCTGGAGGACATGGAGTTCTTCCAGTTCCACCCGACCGGCCTTGCGGGCCTGGGCATCCTCCTGTCCGAGGCCGCCCGCGGTGAGGGTGCCATCCTGCGCAACTCGGAGGGTGAACGCTTCATGGAGCGCTACGCCCCCACCATCAAGGACCTGGCACCTCGCGACATCGTGGCCCGTTCCATGGCCAACGAAGTCCGTGAAGGCCGCGGCTGCGGCCCGAACAAGGACTACGTCCTCCTGGACCTGACCCACCTGGAACCGGCGCACATCGACGCCAAGCTCCCGGACATCACCGAGTTCGCCCGCACCTACCTTGGCGTGGAGCCCTACACGGAGCCGGTGCCGGTGTTCCCCACCGCGCACTACGCCATGGGTGGCATCCCCACGAACATCGAAACCGAAGTCCTCCAGGACAACGACACAGTGATCCCCGGCCTGTACGCCGCGGGTGAGGTGGCCTGCGTGTCCGTCCACGGCTCCAACCGCCTGGGCACCAACTCGCTGCTGGACATCAACGTGTTCGGCAAGCGTGCCGGCATCTCCGCAGCGGAATACGCCAAGACGGCCCAGTTCGTAGAGCTGCCGGAGAACCCGCTGGACTACACCACGGAACTGCTGGACATCGCCCGCAACGGCACCGGCGACGAAAAGGTGGCGCAGATCCGCAAGGAACTGCAGGACACCATGGACGCCAACATGCAGGTGTTCCGCACCGCGGACACCCTGAACCAGGTCCTGCGCGACATCGCCTCCTTCGAGGAGCGCTACAAGCACATCAACGTGCAGGACAAGGGCAAGCGCTTCAACCTTGACCTCCTCGAAGCCGTGGAACTGGGCTTCCTGCTGGAACTGGCCAAGGTCATGACTGTTGCTGCCCTGCACCGTGAGGAATCCCGCGGCGGACACTTCCGCGAGGACTTCCCGGACCGTGACGACGAGAAATTCATGAAGCACTCCATGGCGTACAAGGATGACCACGCGCCGGCTGACGGATCGGCGGAAGCAATCGCCGGGATCCGGCTGGCCACCAAGCCGGTCGTCTTTACCCGCTACGAGCCGATGGTGAGGAAGTACTAAGATGACCGCTGAAATCGCTGAGCCAGCCTCAAAGATTGAACTGCCTGCCGGCGTCGGCGGGGGCGGCGAAATCCCCACGTTCGATGTCCACATGCGCGTCCGCCGGTACAACCCGGAGGTCTCGGAGGAGGCCACCTGGGATGACTACCACCTCACCATGTACGGCACGGACCGCGTCCTAGACGCCCTGCACAAGGTCAAGTGGGAGATGGACGGCAGCCTGTCGTTCCGCCGCTCCTGCGCCCACGGCGTGTGCGGCTCCGATGCCATGCGCATCAACGGCCGCAACCGCCTCGCCTGCAAGACCCTCCTGAAGGACCTGGATACGTCCAAGCCCATCACGGTGGAACCCATCAAGGGCCTGCCGGTGGAGAAGGACCTCATCGTGGACATGGAGCCGTTCTTCCAGTCCTACCGCGAGGTTATGCCGTTCCTGATCAACAAGGGCCACGAGCCCACCAAGGAACGCCTCCAGTCCGCTGAGGACCGTGAGCGCTTCGACGACACCACCAAGTGCATCCTTTGCGCTGCGTGCACGTCCTCCTGCCCGGTGTTCTGGACCGACGGCCAGTACTTCGGCCCGGCGGCCATCGTGAACGCCCACCGCTTCATCTTCGATTCCCGTGATGACGCTGGCGACATGCGCCTCGAGATCCTCAACGACAAGGAAGGTGTGTGGCGCTGCCGCACCACCTTCAACTGCTCCGAAGCATGCCCCCGCGGCATCCAGGTGACGCAGGCGATCGCCGAGGTCAAGCAGGCGATCCTCTCCCGCAAGATCTAAGGATCACCAGCGGACGACGGCGTCACTCACCCCACGTGGTGAGTGGCGCCGTCGAACGTTAAACCCCCGTTGCTCTATCACTTAGGGTTCCCATTCCGCTTGTTTGGGGACTCCAAGTGATGGGGCAAGCCCGTCCGACAGGAAGGGGACACCGTGTCCCGCACAGAGAAGGTCACATTCGCCGGTTCCACCGGAGAGATACTGTCCGGGATCATCGACATTCCGGAAGGCCCCGTCAAGGGCTGGGGTGTGTTCTCGCACGGATTCACCCTGGGCAAGGACAGCCCGTCCGCGTCCCGGATGTGCAAGGCCCTTGCGGACAGCGGCGTGGGCATGCTGCGGTTCGACAACCTGGGCCTGGGCGGTTCGGCCGGCGAGTGGTCTGCCGGATCCTTCAGCCACAAGGTTGCCGACACGGTCAAGGCTGCGGAATTCATGCGCAGCGAGGGCAAGGAAATTTCGCTGCTGGTGGGTCACTCCTTCGGCGGCGCGGCAGTCCTGGCCGCGGCCCGGGAGATTCCGGAGCTCGACGCCGTCGCAACAGTCGGCGCCCCCTTCTCGCCCAAGCACGTGGCCCACGTCTTCGATGCCGCCCTGGACCGGATCCTGAGCGAAGGCAGCGCGGAGGTGGATCTGGGCGGCAAGCGAGTGGAGATCCGCAGGCACTTCGTGGAAGACCTGGAAAACGCCGACCTCACGGACTGCATCCGGCAGCTGCACAAGCCCCTGATGGTGCTCCACTCCCCCACTGATAACACCGTGGGCATCGAGAACGCCAGCACCATCTTCCAGACCGCCCGGCACCCCCGGAACTTTGTCTCCCTGGAAGGCAGCGACCACCTCCTGACCGGCAAGGGGCAGGCTGCACGGGCAGCCAGGATCATCGCCGCCTGGGCCGACCAGTACCTCGACGCCGCGCACTGACCTGCGCCAGGCTGTTGAGGCCGGCCGTCCGGGCGCTGGCTACTTGCCGATGGCGGCCTTGCTCTCGCTGATCCATTGTTCGGCGGCCTTCTCCGGCGTCAGGCGCTTGAACAGCACGTCGGTGTTGATCCGCGCCGTGATCTCGGAGACCGCCGTCGAACCGGTGGGTCCGATGTAGGTGGGCGCGAAGTCCATCTTGCCGATCTCGCCGATGTATGCGGCCTCCACTTTGCCCTGCGGTGTCAGGAGGTCCTGGATGGCAGTGCGCATTTCGGGGTTGCTCGGGACGCCGCGGTCGCTTTGGATGATCTTGGCCGCCGCCTGGTTGTTGACCAGGAAGTTCACCAGCTTGGCCGCGGCTTCGGGGTGCTTGCTTCGGGCCGAAATGGTGTAGAACTGCGACGACTGGAGCCAGATGCCCGGTGTGGGCTTTTCGCCCGGGAGCTTGAGGAGTTTCAGTTCGGCGCCGGAAGCCTTGCTGAGCGCTGTCAGGGAGTTGCTCCACGTGAGCATCATGCCGGCCTGGCCCATGCCCATCAGTGTTTGTTCGGTGCTGACGCTGAGTTTTTCCACTGTTTCGGAGGCGTTGGGCGCGGCGCCGGACTCGCTGAGTTTGAGGGAGAAGTCGAAGTAGTCCTGGACTGTCTCCTTGGTGAGGCCAAGCTGGCCGTCCTGGGTGTAGAGCGACTCCCCCCGTTGACGGGCGAAGGCGTCCAGGGAGTCGTGGGTGAGGACCGTTGCCGTCCCGTAGGTGCCCTTGGGGCTCTTCGCCGTCACGCTTGCCGCGGTTTCGGCGAAGTCTTCCCATCTCCAGGTGGTGTCGTCCGGGAGGGGAACGCCGGCTGCCGCAAAGACTGCCGGGTTCACCACGATGGCCAAGGCGTTGGCGCCGGTGGAGATGCCGTACTGCTTGCCCTGGACCTGGCCGTTGTCCAGCGCCCCCTGGTCCAGCTTGGCGAGGTCGAGCTGGCCTGACACCTTGGAGAGATCCAGCAGCGCTCCACGGTTGGCGTATTCGGCCGGGTAGGCGCCGCCCATGGTGATGACGTCCGGCGCATCGTTAGCGGCCACCTGGGTGGCGAGTTTGTCGAAATACCCCCCGATGTCCCCGAACTCGGGCTTCACCTTGATGTCCGGGTTCGCGGCTTCGAATTCTGCGATGGCTTTGTTGGTGAGCTCTGCCCGCCCCGCATTTCCCCACCAGGCGAAACGGATCTCCACCGGGCCGTCGGCAGCTCCGCCCGACGGTGCGGAGCACGCCGCTGTCAGTCCAAGCAGGCATGCCGCCCTGAGCATTGCAACGGATTTGCGGAGTCGGTGGGTACTGAGACGCGTCATCGGGCCAGCTTCTTCCCTCGTCAGAAAACGGTTTCGTGAAACGTATCACAAAGGGGTTGGCCGCCAACAGGCCCCGGCCGGCCTTGCCGGTCCGCGAGGCCGGACGCGGGCTGTTCAGGTTTGGGGAATGGTGTGGCGGGCGCCGAGGATCGATTTGCGCGGCTTGTCCCCCGCGGCCAGGTCGGCTTCACGGACGGCCGCCCAGCCTGCCGAGACGAGGTACACCTGGCTGACAAAGTTGAACCAGATGAGCAGCCCGATGATGATGGCAAACGGCGCCAGGATGGGATTGCGGCCGGCACCGCCCAGCAGCTCGGTGCTGAAGATCTGCAGCACCGTCGTGCCAATGGCTGCCAGGATGGTGCCTTCCAGCAGGGCTCGGCGTGAGAGCTTGAGTCCGCCGGCCAGCCGGAACATGATGAGGGCTGTTACCCAGCTCAGGACCAGCGGAACGGCGATTTTGATAAGCGTCGTCAGCGGGCCTGCCACAGCATCGTCCAGGTGCAGGACCTCAGATACCCAGCCTGCTGCCGTCCCGAAAATCAGCGACGCACCGGCGCTGATGACGAGGGCTACCCCGAGAAGGAGCAGGGTGCCCGCATCCCGCAGTTTGAGGACCACGGGGTTGACCACCAGGGGCGGCAGTTCCATGACGCCCCGCAGCCCGTCCCTAAGCCCGTTGATCCAGCCCAGGGAGGTGATGATGGTGACGATGGCGGCGATGATGGCGGTGAGTCCCAGGCCCTGCGGGTTGAGGAGGTCCTGGGGGTCCACCAGTCCCGTTCCGCCGTCCACTTTCAACAGGCCCGGGGCACTGGAGGCCACGCTGCTGACGATGCTGTCCAGCAGTGCAGGCTGTCCGCGCAGGACAAGCCCCGCAACGGAGAACCCGGTGGCCAGCAGTCCGGTGATGGAGAAGAACATGTTGAAGCCGATGCCGGCGCTCATCAGCGGACCGTGCTGGAGGCTGTAATGCCTGAAGGCGCGCATGGGACGGAAGGCGTTCAGCCGGGCAAGCAGCCATTGGACCATGGCCAGGAGGGACTTGATCCCCCCGCCGCCGGACCGCCGCGCCTTGCTCCAGTCCATCCGCTTTTGGCTGACGGCCAGCTGAAGCTTGGCCCGCTCAGTGGGAAGAGGCTGCCCCGCCGGTTCGGGATGCCGCTTCCGCAGCACCGTCCGCGAATCGGGTGCCGGCGTCGTTGTCAGTTTCGGTCCCAAAGTCCAGCTCTTCCCGTAGCTGCCAGATGCCTTCTGCATCATGTTCGTAGAGTCCCATGCTAACCACGGGGAAGGTGGCCTTGTAGCTTTTCAACACCGTTTCCGCCTCATCGAGGCTTTCCGGGCTGACATCGTGGGCAATGGTGACGTGCGGATGGAAAGCGAAGGGCAGGTCACGCTGCAGCGGGCCCTGCTGGAGCTTTTCGTGCAGCTCGACGCATTCGTCGAAACCGTCCTCGACCTTGATGAACACCACCGGTGAAACGGGGCGGAAGGATCCGGTCCCGGCGATGGTGACCATGAAGGGGCTTTGCCGGCGGGCCACGTCCCGAACGTGGGCCAGGGTGGCCCCCCAATCATGGGTGGGGGTGGTGGTCACCAGCGTGATGTGCGCAGGCACCACGCCGGCCAGCGGATCGCCGAAGGACGCACGCCATTGCTGGAGCTCTGCTGCGATGTCAGGCGGGAACCCGAGGATGACGCCGACGCTGGAAGACATGGTGCTAGCGGACTCCTGCAAGGCTGTGGGACGGCAGGAAGCCCATGCGCTCGTATACCTGGGCCATCGTTACGGAGGCAATCTCGCGCGCCCGTTCCGCGCCAAGGGCCAGCAGCCGGTCCAGCTCGGCAGGATCGGCCATCAGCTCGTTGGTCCGGTTACGCAGCGGGGTGACGAAGTCCACCACCACTTCAGCGAGGTCTACCTTGAGGTGGCCGTACATCTTGCCCTCGTACTCGGCCTCAAGGTCCGCCACCGGCTTGCCGGTCAGTGATGAGTAGATGGTGAGCAGGTTGGAAACGCCGGGCTTCTCCTCGGGGTCAAACCTGATCTCCGTGCCGGCATCGGTTACTGCGGACTTGATGCGCTTGGCGGCAATCTTCGGGTCCTCCAGCAGCTGGATGGCCCCGTTGGGCGACTCTCCGGTCTTGGACATCTTGGCGCTGGGGTTCTGGAGATCGTAGATCTTCGCGCTTTCCTTGAGGATGGTGGCCTCAGGGACGGTGAAGGTGTCGCCGAATTTCGTGTTGAACCGCTGCGCGAGGTTGCGGGTGAGCTCGAGGTGCTGCCGCTGGTCTTCACCCACGGGTACCAGGTCCGTCTGGTACAGCAGGATGTCCGCCGCCATCAGCGTGGGGTAGGCGAACAGCCCCAGGGTTGCGGTGTCCGCGCCGGACTTCTGGGTCTTGTCCTTGAACTGGGTCATCCGGGAGGCCTCGCCGAAACCGGTGATGCAGTTCAGCGCCCAGGCCAGCTGGGCGTGCTCGGGCACGTGGGACTGGACGAAGAAGATGCTCTTATCCGGGTCGATCCCGGCCGCGATGTACTGGGCGGCCACGATGCGCGTGCGCTTGGCAAGCTCCAAGGGGTCGAAGTCCACGGTGATGGCATGCAGGTCAGGGATGAAGAACACGGCGTCGTATTCGGCCTGCATGTCTACCCAGTTGCGGACGGCTCCGATGTAGTTGCCCAGGTGCAGGGAATCGGCGGTGGGCTTGGCACCGGAAAGGATGCGCTTCTTGGCGGCCGGGGTGGGCTGGAGTGTCATGCGTGAAACTTTCGGGGCTTAGAGCTGGTAGTCCACTACCAGCGGGGCATGGTCGGAGAAGCGGGTGTCATACGTTGCTGCGCGGTCCACGACGGCGGAGGTTGCCGAGGCTGCCAGCGCCGGCGTCGCCAGGTGGTAGTCGATGCGCCAGCCGGCGTCGTTGTCGAAGGCTTTGCCCCGCCAGGACCACCAGGTGTAGGGCCCGTCCATCTCGCCGGACATGGTCCGGTGGACGTCGTGCCAGCCGATCTCCCCGCCCAGGAACCGGTCAAAGTATGCCCGTTCTTCCGGCAGGAATCCGGCCTTCTTGAGGTTGCCCTTCCAGTTCCGGATGTCCAGGGGCGTGTGGGCCACGTTGAGGTCACCCACCACCAAGGCATGGTCGCTGTGCTTGGACAGCTCCGGAAGCCGGGTGCTCATGGCGTCGAGGAAGCGGTACTTGTCGTCCTGCTTGGGGGTGTCCACCTCGCCGGAGTGCACGTAGGCGCTGGCGACGGTGAGCTGCACGCGCTCCCCCGAGGCATCGGTCACGCGGAAATCGGCTTCGACCCACCGGCCGGCGGTGGCAAAGTAGTCGTCGCCGATCCCGTTGCGGGTGGCGATGGGCTCTTCGCGGGAGGCGATGGCAACGCCGGCGCGGCCCTTGGCCTCGGCTTCGGCGTGCAGGATGTGCCAGCCTTCGCCCAGCAACTGCCGGACAATGGCATCAGGCGCACGGACTTCCTGGAGGCAGAGGATGTCCACATCCCGCGGCTCCAGCCAGGCGGCCATGCCGTTCTTGTAGGCAGCCCGCAAACCGTTCACGTTAACGGATGCGATGCGGAGGTGGTCCTTCTTCAATGCCGAGCTCACCCGCTCCACTCTAGTCGATGATGGTTCCGGCTACGGGCTCGCCGTTGCCGGAGGACCTGATCATGTCCCGCGCATTGGTGGCCGTGATTTCAATCGTTTCAAGGGCCCGGTGGATGGTGTCCTGGTTGGCGGCTGCACCCTTGGCGCGTTCCTCCTCCACAACGCGGATCTGCACCTGGACGATCTTGAAGGAGTGGTCCAGCTTCAGGTCGCGGACCTCATCGGCCTGGCTGCGTTCGGACACCACGGTGGTTCCGCCATGGTCCGCCGCTGACTGCGTGGGACCCCGGCCGGCTGCGGTGGTGAAGGCATTCTGGGCCTCACTGAGCTTCGCCCCGGCTTTCTTGGCCGCCTTCTGGATGCTGAAGACCACGAAGCAGGCGAGGGCCAGCCAGAAGAAGGCGATGACGGCGACAACCCAGCCCACGACGTCGTTCTGGTTTGCCGCGAAGATCACGGCAACGATGAACGCGGTCACCAGGACCATCAGTCCGGGTCCGCTGATGCGGAACATCGAGAAACCGCCCTTGGCGGCGTGGGGAGCTGAATTGGGGTTGCCCAGAGATTGCATGCACCTATTCTCTCAAATGGCCCGGCATGCTCCGGCCGCCTTCCACCCCCGGCGAACAGACCAGGGGGGCTACTTCAGGAACAGGGCCCGCAGGCGGAGGGTGGTCAGGAGCATCCCCGCGGCGGTCATCACCAGGTAGTAGCCGATGTGCACCGCAGTGGCCGCCGTGAAGACGCCGACGCTGATCTGGCGCAGCAGCTCCACGCCGTGCCAGAGCGGCATGGCCTGGATGAACCACTGGATGGGTTCCGGGTAGACGCTCAGCGGGTAGAACGTGGCGCTGAACAGGAACATGGGCAGCAGGATGAAGTTGATCCAGTCCATCTGCTGGAAGGTCTTCAGGAAGCTGGTGATTCCCATGCCCAGGCTCGCGAAGCCAAACGCAATGAGCACCGAGGCCGGGATCATCAGCAGGGCCCAGGGTGAGGTGATCAGACCCATCACTCCCATCACGGCCGTGAAGCCGGTGGCGTAGAGCATGCCGCGCAGGAGGGCCAGGAAGATCTCGCCGAGGGCAACGTCCAGCGGTCCCAGCGATGTGTACAGCATGCCCTGGTACAGCTTGGCGAAGTTCATTTTGAAGAACACGTTCCAGGTGGAGTCGTACACCGCCCCGTTCATTGCGGAGACTGCCAGCAGTGCGGGGGCGATGTAGGCCGCGTAGCTGATGGTGGTGCCATCGGGACCTTCAACGGCGCCGACGATGGCTCCGAGCCCCACCCCCATGGAGACCAGGAAGAGCACCGGTTCGAAAAACCCGGACAGCATCACCAGCCAGTTGGTGCTCCTGGTGGCCATCAGGCCGCGGGCGATGACGGCCCTCGCGTTGCGGGAGTACAGCGGGCCGAAGGTCCGGTCACGGGCTGCCGCAGCTGCCGTGCCCGCCGGGCTTCCTTGGTTCATGCGGGTGCTCACTGGCCCATCCTCAGGGCGAAGCGGCGGCGGGTCAGTGTCCAGCCCAGCGCCGCCAGGCCAAGGAGAACGGCGAGGTGCAGGAGCGTCAGCAGGGGCGGTTCCTGGTAGCCGTAGCTGAGGACCCGTCCCAGTTCGGTGCCGTGCCAGATGGGCGATATCCAGCCGATCCAGCGCACGGCCAGCGGAAGGGTGTCCAACGGAAAGAAGGTTCCCGAAAACAGGAACAGCGGCATCACGATGAACCGCATCACCAGGGCGAACTGGCCCTTGTCCTCGGTGATGGAGGCGGAGTAGGCCATCAGCGGCAGTCCGAATGAAAGCCCTGTCAGGGTGGCCACCAGGATGGCTGCCCAGCCCCAGCTGGACGGCGAAGCGCCAAAGAGTGCCACGGCGAGGAAGTAGATGGCGGACTGGAGCAGCAGGCGCAGCGTGACGGCCATGATGTGGCCGGCCGCAATCTGTCCGGGGGTCAGCGGCGAAGCGTGCGGGCCGTAGTAGGTCCGGCGCCACTTGAACCCGTCCATCACCGGGAAGGTGAACTCGTTGGCTGCGGTCATCACGCCGGCGGACACCAGGAGTGCCGGGGCGATGAACGCAAGGTAGCTGACTCCCCCAAAGGCTGCGCCGCCCTGCCCGTCCACCAGCGTGGCCAGTCCCACACCCATGGCGAACAGGTACGCCACGGGCTGGCCCACGCTGTACATCACTATGGACCAGCTGTAGCCCTTCATCACGCGCAGCACCTGCTCCGCGTAGTAGAAGGCTCCCCAGCGCCGCGCCCTGGCGGCGGCGACTTCGGGGCCGTGGGCCTGCAGGGCACGCGGTCGTACACCGCGTGCGTCAGTCAACGAGGCTCCGTCCGGTGAGCCGGAGGAAAACGTCCTCCAGCGAAGACCTGCGGACCAGCGAGGTCAGCGGCCGCAGGCCGCGGTAAGCGACCTGCTCAAGGGCTGATTCGCCGTCGTCCGCGTAAATCAGTACACGGTCCGGCAGCACCTCAAGGCGTTCGCCGATGCCGTCCAGCTCGGACGCGATGGTGGTGTTCCGTTCGGAGCCGAAGCGCAGCTCCACCACTTCCCGGGTGGAATGCTCGCGGATCAGCCGCGCCGGTGACCCTTCAGCCATGATCCGCCCCTTGTCCACCACGATGAGCCTGTCGCACAGCTGCTCTGCTTCGTCCATGTAGTGGGTGGTAAGGATCAGCGTGACGCCCTGTTCCTTGAGCCGGAACAGGCGGTCCCACAGGATGTGCCGCGCCTGCGGATCAAGCCCGGTGGTGGGCTCATCCAGGAGCAGGATGCGGGGTTCGTTGATGAGGGACCGGGCGATGGTCAGGCGCCGCTTCATCCCGCCGGACAGGGCGTCCACCTTGGATCTGGCTTTGTCGGTCAGCTGCGCGAATTCGAGCAGCTCGTCGGCTTTGGGTTTCAGGTAGCTCATGGGCAGGCCGAAGTAGCGGCCGTAGACCAGGAGGTTGTCCCGGACCCTCAGTTCCTCGTCCAGGTTGTCCTGCTGCGGCACCACGCCCAGGTGCGCGCGCACCTCCGGGCCGTGCGTGTCCGGGTCCAAACCCATGATGTCCAGCGTGCCCGAGGTGCGCCGGGTGACCCCGCCGATCATCTTCATCGCGGTCGATTTTCCGGCGCCGTTGGGGCCGAGGAGCCCGAAGGACTCCCCCGCGGGCACGGAGAAGGAAATGCCGTTGACAGCCGCGAGGTCGCCGTACTTCTTGGTCAGGTTGTCGGCTGCGATGACGATGGGGCGCGACGGCGGGCTGCCGGACCGGGTGCCGGACGGCAGGAAGGCTTCGTTGTGCACCCTCCGCACACTAGTTGAGGTGCCGGGGATGTGGAAGGGCACTTGCAGTTTGGGGCTAACGGCCGACGGCGGCGCGGTACCTTTCGCTTGAAAGGTTCCGCGCCGCCGTCGTGCGCTCGTTTCCCGTGGCTAGCCGGCCGATTCGACCGAGTGTTCCGCGGCTTCGACCACGTTGGTCATCAGCAGCGCAACCGTCATGGGACCCACGCCGCCGGGGTTCGGCGAGATCCAGCCGGCCACCTCTGCGGCGGCGGGCTCGATGTCGCCGTGGACGCGGCTCTTGCCGGTCTCCGGATCGGTTTCCCGGGTAACGCCGACGTCCAGCAGGGCAGCGCCCGGCTTTACGTCCGCGGCCTTGACGATGTGCTTGACGCCGGCGGCGCCCACAATGACGTCCGCCTGCTTGAGCAGCTCCGACAGGTTCTTGGTGCCCGTGTGCGTCAGCGTCACCGTGGCGTTGACAGCCCGCCTGGTGAGCAGCAGTCCGATGGACCGGCCGATCGTGACGCCGCGGCCGACCACCACCACGTGCTTGCCGGAAAGGCTGTAACCGTTGCGTTCCAAGAGCTCGATGACGCCGCGGGGCGTGCACGGCAGCGGAGTGGTGATCTCTCCGTTGACGTTGAGCACCAGGCGGCCGAGGTTGGTCGGGTGGAGCCCGTCTGCGTCCTTGGCGGGGTCGATCCGCTCGAGAATGGCGTCGGTGTCCAGGTGCTTGGGCAACGGCAGCTGCACGATGTACCCGTGGCAGGCGGGGTCCGCATTGAGTTCATCAATGAGGGCCTCAACGTCGGCCTGGGTGGCGTCAGCCGGCAGCTCGCGCTGGATCGAGTTCATCCCGATCTGCACGGACTGTTTGTGCTTCATGGAGACGTACAGCTGCGAGGCGGGGTCGGCGCCCACAAGCACAGTTGCGATGCCGGGGGTAACGCCCTTGGCCTTGAGTGCGGCCACGCGTTCGGTCAGCTCGGCTTTGATGGCAGCGGCGGTGGCCTTGCCGTCCAGGATCTGTGCGGTGGTGGTTTCAGTCATTGGTTACCACTGCTCGTGCTGGGGGTAGAGCGGGAAGTCGGCGGCGAGCTTGTCCACGCGGGACTGGAGGGCTTCAACGTCGGTGCCGGTGCCTGCCTTGAGAGCGGTGGCGATGATCTCGGCGACCTCGGTGAACTCGGCGGCACCGAAGCCACGGGTAGCCAGTGCAGGCGTACCGATGCGGAGGCCGGAGGTGACCATCGGCGGGCGGGGATCGAACGGTACCGCGTTGCGGTTGACGGTGATGCCCACGGAGTGCAGGAGGTCCTCGGCCTGCTGGCCGTCCAGCTGGGAGTTGCGCAGGTCAACGAGGACCAGGTGCACATCGGTGCCGCCAGTGAGGACGGAGACGCCGGCTTCGGCGACGTCGGACTGGTTCAGGCGGTCGGCGATGATCTTGGCGCCTTCCAGGACGCGCTCCTGGCGCTCCTTGAATTCCTGGCTGCCGGCGATCTTGAAGGCCACGGCCTTCGCTGCGATGACGTGCATGAGCGGGCCGCCCTGCTGGCCCGGGAAGACGCTGGAGTTGAGCTTCTTGGCCCACTGTTCCTTGGCCAGGATCACACCCGAGCGGGGACCGGCGAGGGTCTTGTGCACGGTGGAGGTCACGACGTCGGAGTGCGGCACCGGGCTGGGGTGCAGGCCGGCGGCAACCAGCCCGGCGAAGTGTGCCATGTCGGTCCAGAGGAGCGCGCCCACCTCATCGGCGATGGAGCGGAAGGCTGCGAAGTCGAGTTGCCGCGGGTAGGCGGACCAGCCGGCGATGATGACCTGCGGCTTCTCGGCGATGGCCTGCTCGCGGAGCTTGTCCATGTCAATGCGGAAGTTGTCTTCCTCCACCTGGTAGGCAGCCACGTTGTAGAGCTTGCCGGAGAAATTCAGCTTCATGCCGTGCGTGAGGTGGCCGCCGTGCGCCAGGGACAGGCCCAGGATCTTGTCGCCGGGGGTGATCATGGCGGCCAAGGCGGCGGCGTTGGCCTGCGCACCCGAATGCGGTTGGACGTTGGCGTACTCGGCGCCGAACAGGGCCTTGACCCGGTCGATGGCCAGCTGCTCTGCGACGTCGACGTATTCGCAGCCGCCGTAGTAGCGGCGGCCCGGGTAGCCCTCGGCGTACTTGTTGGTCAGGACGGAGCCCTGTGCCTCCATGACGGCGCGCGGGGCAAAGTTCTCGGAGGCAATCATTTCCAGGGTACCGCGCTGGCGGCCAAGCTCCTGGTCCAGGACTGCCGCGATTTCGGGGTCGAGCTCGGCCAGCGGCTGGTTGCTCACTGCTGTGGTTGAGGTGGCTGTAGTAGTCACGAAAAACTCCTGGCTAGGGAAACGGGCACTGCTAAGGTCAGGCTACCGGCTGGCGCACTCCCGCACCGCCTTGATGACAGGGCGTGAAAGCGCCCGGCATGGTGCTGCTGCGCTGGCGCAGGGCAGCCCAATTCCGGCAAAACATGACCCTCGGCCCAGGCGTACGATCCGTGGTCTTCGTGATTGCCGCTCCCTGGTGGTTAGCCACCCAACGCCAGTTGCGACGCTCCCAGCCTACCAAAACCGGCACCTGCCGCGCGGGTAGGCTATTACGCGTGAATGAAGACCAGCTGAACCAAGCCTACGTACTGACCCTGTCCTGCCCGGACCGCCCCGGAATCGTCCACGCAGTGGCCGGCGCCCTGCTGGTGGCGGGAAGCAACATCATGGATTCGCAGCAGTACGGCAGCCCGGCCACCGGCAACTTCTTCATGCGGGTGGAGGTCACCACCGCGGCTCCTGCGTCCGAACTGCGGGCAGCCCTGGAACCGGTGGCGGCGGCCTTCTCCATGCAGTGGAGCCTCAATACCGTGGGCGACAAGGTCCGAACCCTGATCATGGCCAGCACGTCAGCCCACTGCCTCAACGACCTGCTGTTCCAGCAGCGCTCCGGCACGCTGCCCATCGAGATTCCCGCCATTGTTTCCAACCACCGGGACCTGGCCGGGCTGGCCGAGTTCTACGGCATCCCGTTCCACTACATCCCGGTGACGAAGGACACGAAGGAGCAGGCCGAGGACAAGCTGCGCGCCCTGATTGCCGAGCACGATATCGAGCTGACCGTCCTGGCCCGCTACATGCAGATCCTTTCTGATGAGCTCTGCACCGACCTCACCGGCAAGGCCATCAACATCCACCACTCGTTCCTGCCGTCCTTCAAAGGTGCCAAGCCCTACCATCAGGCCCACGCCCGCGGCGTGAAACTGATCGGCGCCACCGCCCACTACGTCACCGCTGCCCTGGATGAGGGCCCCATCATCGAGCAGGAAGTCATCCGGGTGGACCATGCCCGGACTCCCGAGCAGTTCGTGCAGATGGGCCGCGACGTCGAGGGCCGCACCCTGGTCCAGGCCGTGCAGTGGCATGCCGAACACCGGGTCCTGCTGGACGGCAACCGGACCGTGGTCTTCAACTAGGTAGCAGCTGATGCCGTTTTGAGGCGCCAAAACGGCATCTATTGCTACTCAGTTGGGTGCAGGGGTGGCTTAGGGTGAAGCCATGGCTCCCCTATACCCTTTCGGCGGTCAATCCCCCGCCGTTCACGAATCAGCGTTCATTGCCCCGTCGGCGTCCATCATCGGCAACGCCACCCTGGCTGAGGACTCCAGCGCGTTCTACGGCGTCTCGGTCCGCGCGGATACCGCCGCCATCACGGTGGGTGCCGGCAGCAACCTGCAGGACAACGTAGTGCTGCACGCCGACCCCGGCTTCCCCTGCACGGTGGGCGAACGGGTCAGCGTGGGGCACGCCGCCGTCGTCCACGGCTGCACCGTGGAGGACGACTGCCTCATCGGGATGGGCGCCACCGTCCTGAACGGTGCGGTGATCGGCACCGGTTCGCTGGTGGCGGCCGGCGCCGTGGTGCTGGAAGGAACAGTGGTTCCGCCCCGCTCGCTCGTGGCCGGGGTTCCCGCCAAGGTGCGCCGGGAACTGACGGAGGAAGAGTTCGACGGCGTCCGCGCCAACGCGTCACGGTACGTGGAGCTCGCGGCGCAACACCGCGAGCTCCATCACTAGTCGAGGCTAATCGGACCCAGTTCATCCAGCAGGTCGCCCGGGCCCGGGTTGCCCTCTGCAGAACCGCCACCCAGGTGGTTGATGACACCCCACACCGCGTTCAGGCCGGTGGTGACGGCTCCCTCGGCCCAGCCCGCGGTGAAGGAGACGTCGTCGCCGGCCAGGAAGATGCCGCGCTGGGATTCGGGCAGTGAGTCCTGCTTGAAGTGCGTGAACAGCCGCTGCTGGTAGCGGTACTGGCCGGGCAGGTTGGCCTTGAACGCGCCCATGAAGTTGGGGTCGGCCTCCCAGGAGACAGTGATGGGCTGGCCCACGATGTGGCCCGCGATGTCCACGCCCGGGTAGATCTGCTCCAGCGAGTGCAGCATCAGCTCCACGCGCTCATCAGCATCGAGGGCAAGCCACTTCAGTGCGTCGTCGTTCCAGGTGTAGGAGAGCAGGATGACGGCGGGCTGGTCCGGGCCGTTGTCCAGCAGGTACGTGGCACGGTTCAGCCGGTCCGTCAGCGTCATGGACAAGACCTCGTTCCCCGTTTCCGGGTCGATGTCCTTCCAGAACGGCCGGTCCACCATGACGAACGTCTTGGAGGACTGCATGTAATGGGAGCGCTCGATGGCCGTCCACAGCTCGGCCGGGAACAGCGCCTCCTCGGTATGGATCCGGGTGGACAGCAGCCACGACTGGCACGTGGTGACCACGGCAGGGTAGCTGGCCTCCCGGCCCCACCGCTCGCGGACCCGCAGGTTCCCGTCCGGGTCCCTGCTGATCCTTCCCACGGCGCCGCGGGGCGAGCCGGAGTGCAGCGACGCCAGGGACGTGCCGGCAGGCCAGTGCACCAGGTCCGACGGCGCGTGCTGCCAGAGAGCCTCGGGCAGCCGTTGCGCTCCCCCGCGGATGAAGCGGTGCTGGTCGTCCGCGTCCGTGTAGACCACGCGCAGAATTTCCAGGATGGAGTTGGGAAAGTCGGTGTCCCAGCCGCCGGTGCCGAAGCCCACCTGGCCGAAAGCCTCACGGTGTGCGAAACCTGCCGCCTTAAAGGAGTCGCTGGCGGCGATGAAGCCGTAGAACGTCTGTTCGTCCATCAGCGGAAGCAGTTCGTTCCAGAGTTCCTTGATCCGGGCAGCGTCACGCCGGCGGATGGCATCCTGCATCTCACCGAACTTCGCACCGTCATTTACGGCTGCCTTCCAGGCGTCTGCGACTTCGCGGAAAAACGGCGGCAGGTCGCCCGGCTTCTCTGCGTAGTGCTTCTTGCCTGCAAGTTCGATCACCGTGCTGGACGTTGCGTCGGCCAGCGGGTTGGGGAAGGCCTGGGTTTCCAGCCCCAGCAGGTCCACGTAGTGGTAGAAAGCCTTGCCGGAAACGGGGAAGCGCATGCCACCCAAATCCGCCACGACGCCCGGCGCCGCGGGGAAGGCCGCGGTGCGCAGCCTGCCGCCGATCTGGTCCGCTTCGTAGACCACCGGCCGCAGCCCCAGCTTCATCAGCTCGTAGGCGGTGACCAGGCCGGAAAGCCCGGCCCCGATGACGGCGACTTCGGTGCCCAGCAGTTCATCCGGAACCGAGCCCAGACCGCCGGGGTGGGCCAGGTAATGGTCGTAGCTGAACGGGAAGTCCGGGTTGAGCATGGTGATGGGCTCCGCCTGCTCCTCCGGATGCCGGGAAGCGTCTTCCCTCAGGGTTGAGGTGCTGGACGGGTCGGAGGCGGGAAGCTCGGTAGCGGTGGTCATTGAATATCTGCCTTCGGGGTTGCTGCGTGCTGGTTGGAATGTGTCCGGTTCTCGCCGGGAGGAGTGGTTCAGGACTGGTGGTTGGCGGCTGGCACGTCCAGGTGTTCGCTGCCGTTGAGGGCCGCCACTTTGGAGTTCCGGCGGCCATAGCCGAAGTAGGCAGCCACCCCCACGAGCATCCAGACCCCAAAGGTGATCCACGTGTCGGCGCCGAGGTTGGCCATCAGGTAGATGCACATGATGGCGCCCAGGATCGGGGTCACGGGGAAGAACGGCACCCGGAAGGTACGTTCGAGCTCGGGCCGGGCACGGCGGAGGTAGATGACCGCCACGTTTACCAGGGCGAAGGCGAACAGGGTGCCGATGCTGGTGGCGTCGGCCAGGGCGCCCAGGGGCACCAGGCCGGCGGTGAGCGCGACAGCGGTGCCGATGATCAGGGTCCCGACAGCGGGGGTCCCGGTCCGGCGGGAGACGCGGCTGAAGACCTGTGGCACCAGGCCGTCGCGTGACATCGAGAGCAGGATGCGGGTCTGGCCGTAGAGGACCGTCAGGACGATGCTGGCGATGGCCAGCACGGCTCCGACGGCGAAAACCAAGGCGATCCAGGGTTGCCCGGTGGTTTCTTCGAGGATCTTCACCAGTGCCGCCTCCGTGCCGTCGAACCATCCCCACGGCCGGGCTCCGATGGCTGCCACGGCAACCAGGACGTAGATGGAGGTGACAATGAGCATGGAGAGCATGATGGCCCGGGGCAGGTCCCGCTTGGGATTGCGTGCTTCCTCGCCTGCGGTGGAAGCGGCGTCAAAGCCTATGTAGGAGAAGAACACCCGGGAAGCTGCCGCGGAGACGCCCGCGGCACCCATGGGCAGGAGGGGATCGAAGTTGCCGGCGTTGAAGGCCGTGAAGGCCACAGCGCAGAAGAAGAGCAGGATGCCAACCTTGACCGCCACGATGGCGGTGTTGATCCAGGCGCTTTCCTTTGCGCCGCGGACCAGCAGGACCGTGGCGAGGAGGACGATCACCACGGCCGGAACGTTGACCATGCCGCCGTCGCCCGGGGGCTGCGAGAGCGCGTCCGGAAGGACCGACCCGAAGACAGCCAGCGCCTCGTTGACGTACTGTCCGGCGCCCACAGCGACGGCGGCCACCGAGACCGCATATTCGAGGACCAGGCACCATCCGCAGATCCACGCCATGCCTTCGCCCATGGTGGCGTAGGTGTACGAGTAGCTGGAGCCCGCAACCGGCACCAGCCCGGCCATTTCCGCGTACGAGACGGCGGACAGCAGGGCGGCGAGGCCAGCAATCGCAAACGAGATCCAGATTGCCGGACCGGCCAGGGGAACGGACTCGCCCAGGATCACCAGGATGCCGGTACCGAGGGTTGCGCCGACGGAGATCATGGTCAGTTGCAGCACGCCGAAGCTCCGCACCAGCCGGGGCCCGCCGGTGCCGGCGTCCGCTTCAGCCGCCATCAGTGCGAGGGGCTTGCGGCGGAGCAGTTGCGTGCCGAGCGAGGGGCGGCCGTCCGTGCGGTCGGTCACCTGGCCTGGAAGTGTGGGCACAGTCATCGTTGACGTCCGTTCATGGGTCGGTGGATGGTTGGGTTCCCCACCCCAGCGTATGGGTGTGAGCGGCATCTCAATGGGGTGCAAAGTGACCTATAGTGAAAGCCCATGAGACATATTGCACCAATTTCCGGTGACACGCCCGGCGCCCTTCCAGAGCAGGACGCGGTAACCCTGGGCCGATTCCTCGGAAATCTCCCCGCCGGTGTCACGGTGCTCCACGATGCGGGCAACGGCGGTGCGCCCCTCCGCTGGGTGGAACCCAGCGAGCTCGGGGATCCCACTCCGTACCTCCTCGACGGCGAGTTCGTCCTCACAGCCGGGCTGCCTTTCCTGCAGGCGGGGACGGGAAGCGGGCACGGCGGCCAGGAGCGCGGGGACGCCTCCCGCCCGCAGGTGCCGGGGCCAGTGGATCCGGCACTGGCTGATGAGTACGTTGCCCGGTTGGTGGCTGCGGGTGTGGCCGCCCTCGGATTCGGGTTGGAGCCGTACTACGATGCCGTACCCGACGAGGTAGCCGCCGCATGCCGGCGCCGGGGCCTGACGCTGGTGGAAGTTCCGGCCAGCATCCCCTTTGCTGCGCTTGGACTGGAGTTCTCCAAGCTGCTGGAATCGGGCAACGCCCAGGCGTTCCGCCAGCTGGCCGAAACGAACCGCCACCTCATGCGGGCCGTCCTCTCGGCGCGCCCGGAGCACGAACTGCTGGCGGCCCTGGTGCAAAAGGTCCCCGTATGGGCAGCCCTGTTCGGGCCGGACGGAAAGGTCCGCGCCAAGGCAGGAGCCGTCGTCGAACTTTCCTCCGTGCAGCCCCTGGTCAAGAAGCTGCTTGCCGGCAGTGGACCGCGGGTGGAAACCGAGGCGCTGCCCGGGCATGGCAAGGTGCTGGCGGTGGGCCACCCCCTGCGCAGCAGCAAGGACGCTACCCTCGGCGGGCTGGTCCTGGGCACCGCCAAACCGCTTACGCCCGCGCAAAACAGCGTGGTTTCCTCCGTGGTGGGACTGTTGGAGCTTCTTGTCCGGCAGCGGACCAGCGGTTCACTGGCGCCGAGCCAGCTGGCTACGGCGGTGTTGCTGCACCCGGAGAGCCTCGCCGGCCGCAGCACCCGGCAGCTGAACAGTGTCCGGGACCTGCTGGCCCAAAGCGTCTCCGGGACCCGGACCGGCCCCCTCAGGGTGGTCCAGGGCGTCCGGCTGGAGGGCGCGGTGGCGGACGGCCCGGTCCGGGAGCTGCTCCAGTGGCGGAGGCTTTTCGACACGAAGCTGGTGGAACTTACCGACTATGGCTTCGCTGCCATCACCCGGCTGAGGGTGGAAGACCAGCTGGTGGCCGAGGTGGAGCGGCTGGGCTGGGGCCTGGTGGTTGGCGGAACAGCCGAGCTCCCCGGCCTCCCGTCCGCGTACCGTAACGCAAGTGCCCTGCGCCCCCGCGTCATAGCCACCGGCGGGACGGTGCGGGAAGAGGAGCAGGCGTGGACGGTGGCCGGGCTGCTCGGCGGCGGAGCCGGCAGCATGCTTGCCAGCCGGCTGCTGGCACCGGTCATGGCATTGGAACCGGATCGCAGGGACAGCCAGCTGGGGCTGCTGCGCTCCTGGTTGGGAGCGAACGGCAACTGGGACGCAACCGCGAAGGACCTGGGCCTGCACCGCAACAGTGTCCGGCGCCAGGTCAACGCACTGGCCGCACTGCTGGACACGGATTTCAGCCAGGCCTCCGTCCGGGCGGAGCTGTGGATTGCCCTCCAGTTCGTCGACTCCGTCAGCCCGTCTGGCACCTGAGAGCTCAAGGGCGCCGCCGCCCGGTCAGGTGCCCCAGCTGCGGTACAGGTCGGGGCGCCGCTCCGCCAGGTAGGGCACGCCGGCCCGCTCACGGCGGGGCGCGTCCGGGTCCAGTTCGGCGTACAGCAGCACCGGCGCCTCCCCTGCTGCGGCCAGCAGCTTTCCGTCCGGGCCGGCGATGACGCTTCCGCCGAGGAAACGGCAGCCGTCTTCCATTCCGGAATGGTTCGCGTAGGCGATGGCCAGCTGGCTTTCCAGCGCACGGGCCCTGACCAGGATCTGCGGAACGTCGTCGAACCCGTGCGCCAGGGCGGTTGGCACCAGGAGGAGCTCGGCGCCGCCGGCGGCGGCCGCGCGCACAGCCTCGGGGAACTCCACGTCGTAGCAGATCACCATGGAGGTGGGGATTCCCTGGAAATTTACGACGGCGGGCTGTTCCGCCGCAGGGGTAAAAGCGGCACGTTCGTCAGGGCCGAAGAGGTGGACCTTGCCGTAGCCAAGCAGCGTGCTGCCGTCCGTGTCCAGCAGGGTCGCGCTAATCTGCCACTCCCCCTGCGGCGTGATCCGCGGCAAGCTGTACACGAGCCCGATGCCGTGGTTGCGGGCGATGCCGGCGAGCCGGCGGTGGAGGTCAGGGAGTTCGGCGGGGTCCAGGGCTGCCCGGACCCGGCGAGGGGCGTAGCCCACCGGAAAGAGCTCAGGGGTCACCAGCACTGCCGCGCCAGCGGCCGCCGCGTCCCGCGCCGCACTGTCTATCACTGCGCAGTTCGCGTCAACATCAAGAACATCGGCATTTGCCTGCAGGAGTGCCAACAGCACTGTTTCCACCTTCCCTACTCCGGACAGGCCCCGACTGGAAACCTTTGTCCCAGCGTAGCCACCGCCGTGGACCGTCCTACGGGACCATCTGCACCGCCGCCAAGGCGTGACGGGCTAATTGACCTACCAACTCCATCCCAATCACAAGATGACCCATGCGTTAACTTCTTGACTACAAGAGTGCAGATAGGGCAATGTTCTTAGCATGTCCGCCACCCCGCGCTCAACGAAGAGCAAGCCCAAGAACCCCGGCTCGCAATCCGCGCTGCGCCAACTTAACCAGCAGCGGATCATCGAAAGCCTCATGGGCGGACCGTCAACCCAGGCCGAACTCGCCAGGCAGACCGGACTCTCCACAGCCACCGTCTCGAACATCGTCAAAATCATGCTGGATTCGGGACTGGCGTCCACCGAACCCATTACCAGTTCGGGCCGCCGGGCCCTGAATGTCCGGCTCAACAGCAACGGTGCGGTGGCCGTCGGTATCGACTTCGGCCGGCGGCACCTGCGGGTGGTGCTGGCCTCCCTGAGCTACCACGTCATCGCCGAAGAATCGGTCATGCTGCCGCTGGGCCACCAGGCCGACGAAGGCATCCGGGCGGCGGTTGCTCTCCTCGCCAAACTCCTCGAGGAAAGCGGAACGGAACGCTCCTCGGTGGTGGGCGCCGGCGTCGGGATCCCCGGCCCCATCGACCGCCGCACCGGCACCGTGGCGCAGGGCGCCATCCTGCCGGAATGGGTGGGAATCAACATCCTCCAACACCTGGAGGATACGCTCAGAATCCCCGTCTTCATTGATAACGACGCCAACCTCGGGGCATGGTCCGAGGTCACCTGGGGCCAGCACACCGGCGTCAGCAACCTCATGTTCCTGAAGATCGGATCCGGCATCGGCGCAGGCCTCATCCTCAACGGCGCGCCCTACTACGGGAACGTCGGCATCACCGGGGAAATTGGCCACGCCACCATCCACGAACAAGGCCTGGTATGTCGCTGCGGCAACCGGGGCTGCCTGGAAACCATAGCGTCCACCACCACCATGATCGAACTCCTGAGCCGGGGCGAGGACCGCCCGCTGAACCCCGCGGACATTGTCCGGAAGGCGCTCAACCGAGACCCCGCCACCCTCCGCGTGGTTGATGACGCCGGCCTTTCCGTGGGCCGCGCCCTGGGCAACGTGGCCAACCTGATCAACCCTGAAGTCATTGTGGTGGGCGGGCCCCTGGCGGGCCTGGGAGACCTGCTGCTGGACCCCATCAGGCGGGGCCTCGTGCGGCACGCCGTGCCCGTCATTGGCGAGACCACCACCCTCACCATGTCGTCCCTTGGCGACCGCGCAGAGGCCCTCGGCGCTGCCGCCCTGGTCTTCCAACACGCGGGCATCCGCAAAATGTAGACCGTTTCGTTATCCGGCAATTGCGTTCAAGACTTGACGACAATAGCTGTGATCCAGTTTACTTTTGGATCAGACGGCCCTGCGCTTTGCCGGCCGGACAAAGAAGTCATTGCATTGGAGGGTTAGGGCAGATGACGTCCCAGACCACACAAGCGGAGCCGATCATCCTTGAGATGCGGTCCATTACCAAAGAATTCCCCGGCGTTAAAGCCTTGGCCAACGTGAACCTGCGGGTAAAGGCGGGGGAAATCCACGCCATCTGCGGCGAAAACGGGGCCGGCAAATCCACCCTGATGAAAGTCCTTTCGGGCGTCTACCCCTACGGCAGCTACGACGGCGACATCGTCTACCAGGGGCAGGTCCAGCAGTTCAAGGACATCCGGGCCAGCGAGCATGCCGGCATCGTGATCATCCACCAGGAACTGGCGCTGATTCCCGAGCTGTCCATCATGGAGAACATCTTCCTGGGCAACGAACCCACCAAGCGGGGCGTTATCGACTGGTCCGAGGCCCGGCTTCGCTCCCTGGACCTGCTGGCCCGCGTAGGCCTGCGCGAGGATCCGGACACGCCCATCAAGGAAATCGGCGTCGGCAAGCAGCAGCTCGTCGAAATCGCAAAGGCGCTGAACAAGTCCGTGAAGATCCTCATCCTGGACGAGCCCACAGCAGCCTTGAACGAGTCCGATTCCCAGCACCTGCTGGACCTGATGAAGGGCCTGAAGGCTAAAGGCATCACCTCCATCATCATTTCCCACAAGCTCAACGAGATTGAGCAGATCGCCGATTCGATCACCATCATCCGCGACGGCAAGTCCATCGAGACGCTGAACGTGAAAGCGGACGGTGTGGACGAGGACCGGATCATCAAGGGCATGGTGGGCCGCACCCTGGAGTCCAGGTTCCCGGACCACACACCCAAGATCGGCGAGGTCTTCTTCGAGGTGAAGAACTGGACGGTGGGCCACCCCAACGTGCAGGACAGGCTGGTGTGCAAGAACTCCAGTTTCTTCGTCCGACGGGGCGAGATCGTCGGGTTCGCCGGGCTGATGGGCGCGGGCCGCACCGAACTGGCCAGGTCCGTCTTCGGCCGGTCCTACGGGCGGTTCATCGACGGGCACGTATATAAGGACGGCAAGGAAGTCACACTCAAGTCCGTGCGCCAGGCCATCGATGCCGGGCTTGGCTACGTGACGGAGGACCGCAAATCCCTGGGCCTGAACCTGCTGGATGACATCAAGACCACAACGGTGGCCGCCAACCTTCGCAAAATAAGCCGCCACTCCGTGGTGGACGCGAACCAGGAATTCACTGTCGCTGAGCAGTACCGCAAGTCCCTCCGCACCAAGACTCCGTCGGTGGAAGAAGGCGTGGCCAAGCTCTCCGGCGGCAACCAGCAGAAGGTGGTCCTGGCCAAATGGATGTTCACGGACCCCGACCTGCTGATCCTGGATGAACCCACCCGCGGCATCGATGTCGGCGCCAAGTACGAGATCTACGGCATCATCCAGCAACTGGCGAACCAGGGCAAGGGAGTGATTGTCATTTCCTCCGAACTCCCCGAACTCCTGGGCCTGTCCGACCGCATTTACACCATCTTCGAAGGCACCGTGACCGGTGTCCTGGACAAAGACGAGGCCAGCCAGGAAAACCTGATGAAACTGATGACCTCGAACCCCAACCGCAAAGCCGCCTGATCCCCTGGATCATCCCAGACACTTCCGGACCCAAGGACTGACCATGAACGCCCTCAAAAAGCTGTTTGGCGGCAACACCCGCCAATTCGGCATGATCTTTGCCCTGGTGGCCTTGATCGTCTTCTTCCAGATCTTCACCGAAGGCCGGACCTTGACGCCCGGCAACGTCATCAACCTCTTCAACGGCAACTCCTACATCCTGATCCTTGCCATCGGCATGGTCCTGGTGATCATCGCCGGCCACATCGACCTTTCCGTCGGTTCGGTTGCGGCGTTCGTGGGTGTCACCGTTGCCCTGGCCATCCGCGACTGGGGCATCCCCTGGTGGGCGGGCGTGCTGCTCGGCCTCGTACTCGGCGCCGCCATCGGTGCCTGGCAAGGCTGGTGGACCGCCTATGTGGGGATCCCTGCCTTCATCGTCACGCTGGCCGGCATGCTCCTGTTCCGCGGCTTCAACCAGTTCGTTGGCAAGTCCAACACCATCCCCGTCCCCAATGACTTCCAGTACCTCGGTTCCGGCTACCTGCCGGAAGTCGGGCCCAACACCGGGTTCAACAACCTCACCCTGCTCCTCGGCATCGCGGCCGCGGCGTTCGTGGTCTGGGGAGAACTGCGCTCAAGGTCCCGCGCCAAGGCCCTGGGTGCCGAGGTCCCGGAAATGTGGGTCACGGCCCTGAAGCTGGTCCTGGTCTGCGGCGCCATTCTGTACGCCACATACCTGTTCGCCACCGGCCGGCCCGGAACCTCGTTCCCCATCCCCGGCCTCATCCTCGCTGTGCTGGTACTGCTCTACGGCTTCATCTCCTCCCGCACCATCCTGGGCCGGCACGTTTACGCAGTGGGTGGCAACCGGCACGCCGCCGAGCTGTCCGGCGTGCAGTCCAAGAAGGTCAACTTCCTGGTGATGATGAACATGTCCATCCTGGCCGGCCTGGCCGGCATGATCTTCGTGGGACGGTCCACGGCATCGGGCCCGTTCGACGGCGTGGGCTGGGAACTGGACGCCATCGCCGCAGTCTTCATCGGCGGCGCCGCAGTGACCGGCGGCGTGGGCACCGTGGTCGGGTCCATCATCGGTGGCCTGGTCATGGCTGTACTGAACAACGGCCTCCAGCTGCTCGGCGTCGGCGCCGACCTTACCCAGATCATCAAGGGCCTGGTGCTGCTGATCGCCGTCGCCTTTGACGTCTACAACAAGAGCCAGGGCAAGAAGTCCATCATCGGCCTGCTGACCAGGAACATGGGCCGGTCCGGCGGCGGCCCCAGCAGCCCCACCCAGCCCGACGAAACCACCTCCACCAAGGAAGCGATTGCCAGGGAAGCCTGAGCTTTGCAACCGAATAGCGGTAATCCATCACAAAGAAAGAGAAAACCAACTATGCGAATGTTTGGTAAAGCAGGAAAGGCCGCAGCGGTAGCTGCCATCGCAGCACTGGCGCTGACGGGCTGCGGCCGCTCGGAAACCCCCTCGGGCGGAGCGAGCGGCGGCGCCGGAGGATTCGATCAGAAGTCCTCCATCGGCGTCGCACTTCCGCAGAAGACCAGCGAAAACTGGGTCCTCGCGGAGAAGCTGTTCAATGACGGCCTCAATGGCGCGGGTTTCAAGGCTGACGTCCAGTTCGCCAACGGTGGCGTATCCGAGCAACAGAACCAGATCAGTGCCATGGTCACCAAGGGTGCCAAGGTCATCATCGTGGGCGCCATCGACGGCTCCCAGCTGGGCACCCAGCTCAAGCAGGCCAAAGATGCCGGCGCAACGATCATTGCCTACGACCGGCTGCTGCTGAACACCGACAATGTGGACTACTACGTGGCCTACGACAACTTCAAGGTTGGCGTACTGCAGGGCCAGGCCCTGCTTGACGGACTGAAGGCCAAGAAGCCCAACGGCCCGTACAACGTCGAACTGTTCGCCGGTTCCCCTGATGATGCCAACGCCAAGGTCTTCTTCGACGGCGCCATGAGCGTCCTGAAGCCGAAGATCGATGATGGCACGCTCAAGGTTCTGTCCGGCCAGACGAATTTCGAACAGGCTGTCACCCAGGGCTGGAAGGCCGAGAACGCCCAGCGCCGCGCTGACACGCTGCTGACCGGCAGCTACACCAGCGCTTCCCTGGACGGCGTCCTCTCCCCCAACGACACCCTGGCCCGCGCAGTCCTGACCTCCGTCAAGGCAGCCGGCAAGCCTCTCCCCGTGGTGACTGGCCAGGACTCCGAGGTTGAGTCGGTCAAGTCCATCATGGCGGGCGAGCAGTACTCCACCATCAACAAGGACACCCGCAAGCTCGTTGAGCACGCCATCACCATGGTGAAGGACCTCCAGGCCGGCAAGGACCTGGAAATCAACGACAAGGATTCCTACAACAATGGCGTCAAGACCGTTCCGGCCTACCTGCTGGAGCCGGTCATCGTCACCGCCGCCAATGTGAAGACCGCTTACTCCGACGATCCGGTTCTCGGCCCGATCACCAAGTAGCACTTCCTTCCGGAACAGCCCGGCTCCCATGTGGGGGCCGGGCTGTTTCCGTTCCCGCCTGGCGCTGCCGGCGGCCTGCCCTACTGCTTAACCTTGAGCACTCCGGGCCCAGTGAACTTCAGCGCATGGTTCTTCACTGCCTGCGGGGTGCTGAATGCTTTGTAACCATAGACATCGGCGGGGTCCCAGCCCACGTCGGTGGTGAAGTCCCAGCCCGTCCAGTCCGGAGCCGGAACACCGCCGGCTTCTGCTTCAGCCAGTGCCTCCGCGCGGTTCTGCTCAAACGAGGCCTTTGCAATGGCGTTGAGGTCCGTGGGCTGACCGTTGTACCAGGACCCGGTGTCGCTGAACCGGTTGCCGTTGTAGCTGCTGACCATGATCGACGGGTCTGCGCCGGGACCCGTGAACTCGAAGGCATTGCGTTCGGAGAAGATCCGCGACTCGTAGCCGGCGCCGAGGAAGTAGCTGCTGCCGCCCTGGGCCTCGCTCACCAACGGGTAGTGCGGATCGTCGGTGCTGCCGGAGAAGTAATTGTTGACCACGTGGACCTGGCCAAACCGGACACGGGGTGCGCGCTGCTGGAGGTTCTCGAAGTAATTGCCGATGTAGGTGACGCGCAGCTTGCCGCCGTCCTTGTCAACGTGCTCGTCGCCGGAACCCAGGAGCATTGTCTTGTCATGGTTGGAGAGCCTGCTGTTGGAAATGGTCACGAAGTCCGTGCCGTCCTTCAGGTCGAGCAGGCCGTCGTGCCGGTTGGCCGGCTTGCCGTTGGGGCCCTTCGGAGCTTCGCTGTCCGGGAACCGGCCATCGGTGAGGCTGACATGGTCAATCCACAGGTGGTCCGATGTCACCGAGGATACGGCGTCAAACCGCGCGTTCCAGGCGCCGTTGCCGTCAGCCGGCGACCAGGTGGCGAAGAAGTCCACCGGCGCTTCCACGCTGAGGTTCCGCATCACCACGTTCGTGGCACTCAGCATCACGATGTTGGCACCAACGAATCCTGAGTGGTCACCCACGCCAACCAGTGTGGTGTTACTGGGCAGGCTGACCTCGATCTGCCGCTTCATGTTGTTGCTGCCGGTCTGGCGCAGCTGGCGCTGCTTCTTGCAGTACTCGAACGTCTGGTCGCTCCAGACCTTGCCGCCGGGGCCAAAGCAGGAGATGTACTGCTTGATGTCGTAACCCGGAGCGTAGTCCTGCTCGCCCAGGATCCGCCCGTCCGGGGCTTGGTTGCCGTCGATGGTCCCCTTGACGTAGACGATCTTCGGAGCGGTCGGTTGGCCGTTGTTGGCCAACGCGGCCTTGAGTTCCGCGAGCGTACTGACTTCGTAACGGCTTTCGGCGGGTGCGCCGGCCCCGCCATTCGTGCCGCGTCCGACGGCGGCCCAACCGGTGGGTGCCGTCGGTCCCGGCAGTTGGGTCGCCGGGACCCTGCCCTTTCCGTCGCTTAGACACGACGCAAAGGGGCCTGTCCGGTCGCTGGGCGACCTCCCGGGCCCGATGCGCCGCGATGCGCTCCTACAAAAGGGCAGCGCACCGGCTTGTGCGCGGGCACGAGGAGGATTGTGGTTCTTCGTGTAGGCGCGCATCGCCGACCAGAGCGACGCGCAGGTCGCCCAGCGACCGGAGCGTTGCGGAGGGAGGTGTCTAAGTGCCGGCGAAGGGCCGCAGTCCGACGGCTGCAACTAACCGCCGGACTCGACTGGCCGAAGTCCTTCACAGGGCAAACACAGGTTCAGCCAGCAGTCCGCACAGGGATCCCGCTGATTGTTGATCCTGACAGCGGGCCTGCAGGCCTGCCCCTAAATCCTAGGAGTACAGTGAGCGTCCTTGCCCGGAGTGTAGGCAACGCCTTCAGAAACAAAGTCAGGACCGCAGCTGTCGTTGCGGTTCTGGCCGTTGCCATCGGACTGGCCCTGGCCATGCTGGTGGCCAACCAGGCCGTCGGAGCGAAAGTCCAGGAGCTCAACGCGTCCGTCGGAACGGTCCTGACCGTGAACCCGGCCGGAGGCCAAGGCTTCGAAGGCGGCGGCGAGCCGCTCACCGCCGAGCAGGCAACCGCTGCAGCCTCCGTTCCCAACGTGAGCGCCGTCGTCGGGACCTCTTCCCTCCGCCTGCGGAACGCCACGGAAGCTGCAGCCCAGGCGGCAACGGGACAAACCGGCCAGGGTGGTCCCGGTGGGCAGGGCGGTCCCGGCGGGCAAGCGGCCGCCACCCTGACCACCAGCCTCACGGCGGCAGTGGACGCGGGAACTCTCGGTAACCGCAACCAGCAGTCAAACGGAACCACGGGATCCACAGGGTCAACCACGCAGCCCATGCGGTCACTGCCCATCACGGCCACCGGCATCGGCGCCGAGGTGGACACCACGGGCAAGGCGCTCACCATCACCGAAGGCACAGGGTTGGGCGACTACACCGCCGAGTCCACGAACGCCCTCCTGGGCACCACCCTGGCGGAGAAGAACAACCTCGCCGTCGGCTCTACATTCACCATCAACGACCAGACCTACACCGTTGCAGGTTTGTTCGACGCCGGCACCGCCTTCGGCAACAATGCCGCGTACGTGACCCTTCCCACCGCCCAGGCTCTCGCCGGGACCCCCACCGAACTGTCCACCATGATCGTCACAGTGAACTCGTTGGAGAACGTCGATTCCACCAAGACCGCCCTGCAGGACGCGCTCGGCACTGACAAGGCGGACGTCACCCAGGGACAGAACCTGGAGACCGCCGTCAGCTCGCTGGGCAGCGTCAAGAACATCTCCTTCATCGCCTTCGTCGCCGCACTCGGCACCGCCGGGCTGATCATCCTGCTCATCATGGTCATGCTGGTCCGCGAGCGCCGGCGGGAGATCGGCGTGCTGAAGGCCATCGGCGCTCCCAACAGGACCATCGGCCTGCAGTTCGTCCTCGAAGCCCTCGTCCTTGCGGCGCTGGGCAGCGCGGCGGGCGCAGTTATCGCCGCCTTTGCCAGCAGCGGGATCGCTTCCGCGCTGATCAGCACCAACAGCACCAGTACGACGACGGCCACCACCGCCGGGCGCGGAATGCCCGGCGGAGTTCCTGGCGGCGGAGCAGGCTTCCCGGGCGGCGGCACTGGTTTCCCTGGCGGGAATCCGTTCGGCGGCGCCTCCCAGCTGCTCACCTCCGTCACGGCCAGCGCCTCACCAGAGGTCATCGCGGCCGGCATCGCCGCCGTCTTCGGCGTGGCCATCATCGGCGCGCTCGTCCCGGCGCTGCTCACCGCACGCATCCGTCCCATCGAAGTCCTGCGAGGAGAATAGCCATGATTGAAGTCAAGAACCTGGTCCGCACGTTCAACTCCGGTGACCGCACCATCAAGCCGGTCAACGATGTCAGTTTCGTCCTCGAACAGGGCACCCTCGCCGCAATCGTCGGAAAAAGCGGAAGCGGGAAGAGCACCCTGCTCTCCCTCCTTGGTGCGCTGGACAAGCCCACCAGCGGAGACGTCGTCGTCAACGGCGTGAGCCTGGCAGGGATGCCCGATGCCAAACTGACTGAGTACCGCCGGCGGGACATCGGCTTCGTGTTCCAGCAGTTCAACCTGATCCCCAACCTTTCCGCCGTGGACAACGTCATGCTGCCCATGGAGTTCGCGGGAATGCGCAAGGCAGCCCGCCAGCAGCGCGCCAAGGATCTGTTGGAGCAGGTCCAGCTGGTCCAGGACAAGCACGACAGGCGCATCAACCGGCTCTCCGGCGGCGAGCAGCAGCGCGTCGCCATCGCCCGTGCCCTGGCAAACGAGCCAAAGCTGATCCTGGCCGACGAACCCACCGGCAACCTGGACGAGCAGACCGGGGACCACATCATCTCGCTCCTCAGCGCCCTCAGCCGCGACCACAACACCACCATCCTGGTGGTGACCCACGACCGTGCCCTCGCCAACAAGACCGACCGCCGGTTCCGGCTGCAGCAGGGAAAGCTGACGGAGGAACCGGCGCACCACCGGGCCCCGCTCCCGGTGACCGCCTAGCAGCGACGGGGAGGGCCGGCGTCGTGCCCTCCCCATCAGCCTCCCGGCACCCACGGGGACCAATCTCCGACGCTGCTTCAGTCCTGTGGCAGGATGACTGAATGACCGCCCCCATCGCCACACCATGGTTGTCCAGCCAAGCCGATACGGACCCCCGTTCAGCAACCGGAGCGCCCCTCCGTTGGGGAATCATCGCCACCGGTGGCATCGCCAAATCCGTGGCGCAGGACCTGGCCCTGCTGGCAGATGCCGAACTGTACGCCGTCAGCTCCCGGGGGCAGGCGACGGCGGACGCGTTCGCTGCCGCCTATGGCGTCGGCAAAGCGTACGGGGACCACGACGGCGTGCACGGCTACCAGCGGCTGCTCGCCGATGACGCGGTGGACGTCGTCTACGTTGCCACCCCGCATGCGCAGCACCACCAGATCGTCCTGGCCTCACTCCAGGCGGGCAAGCATGTCCTGTGCGAAAAAGCCTTCACCATCAACGCCCGGGAAGCGGCCGAGCTGATCGACACTGCCCGCAGCCGCAACCTCTTCATGATGGAGGCCGTCTGGAGCCGCTTCCTGCCCGGCATGCAGCGTGCCTTCGAAATTGCTGCGTCCGGCGAACTGGGCGACATCCACTGGGTCACTGCCGATCTTGGTTTCCCCGCACCGTATTCCCCCACCGCCCGGCTGTGGGCGCGGCAGGATGGTGGCGGGGCGCTGCTCGACCTCACCGTCTACCCCCTGCTTTGGGCGCTGGGAACGCTCGGGTTTCCCCAAACCGTGAGCGCCACGGGGCATGTGAACGATGACGGCGTGGACGCCCAGAATGCCCTCACGCTCGGCTACCATCACGGAGCCCAGGTCCAACTGACGTCATCGCTTTTGGCACACGGACCGCGCACGGCGACCGTCGCCGGCAGCCGCGGCTTCCTCCAAAGCGCCGGGTCGATCAACAACCCCCGCGAACTGACCGTGGCCACGGGGTGGGACGAGCGGCGGACCGAAACGTTCGACGTCGTGGGCAAGGGCTACACCTACGAGCTCCGGGAAGTGACCCGCTGCATCCAGCAGGGCATTGCCGAAAGTCCGGTAATGCCGCTGGAAGATTCGCTGAATACGATGCGCCTTTTTGACGGCGTACGGGCCCAGCTGGGCGTCAGCTACCCGAATGACAGGCATCACTGAAGCCGCGGCGCTTCGCAAAATAAGGCGTCAATGACGTGACAATATGGGCCGGAAATCCTTGCGCTTTTTAGCAAGCGGAATCATTTTCTGTCACATTCTTTTTTATTGACCCCTAGACTTTCGACGATAAGCAGTCTTAGGATTTTGCCATCGTCGTTTTCTAACGGTACTGGGGGTGGTACTCATGGCTAATGCACATTCGCCGTGGCGTGCCATGCGTCCCGTGTTGCTTGCCGGGGCCGCGGCCATTGGCTGGTTAACGATGTCTTCCACGGCGGCATCAGCCGATACCCTTTCTGAGGCTTCGTCCCTCCTGGGCGGTGTCACCAGCTCCGTAACATCGTCGGTTTCCTCGGTGACAGGCAAGGTTGCCGGAACTGTCCCAACGGATTCGCAGCCTTCGACTACCGCTCCGACGCCGGCCCCCGCACCTGTACCCGGCCAGCCGGCAGGACTGCTGCATCCGGTAGCAAACCAGGTTTCGGCTGTGGCAGACAACCTGATCTCCTCCGTGCCCGTGGTGAACCGAGTAGTTCCAACGGGCACAGTTTCCGCCTTTGCAACGCCGATCGTTGAGGTTGCTGACGGGACCACTGCGGTCCTCGTTGAAGCTGTCGTTCCGCCGGTTGCCGAGGCCATCCCCGTGCTTGAACCGGTGTTGGTCCCGGTGTCCGACCTCGTGACCGGCTCCGACCCGCTTCCGCTTCCCGATCTGTCCGGAACCTTGCCGCTGGAAGAACTGCCGGCCTCCGGACCCGTCGCCGCGGACGGGACAAATCCCGTCGAGCCCCTGCTCAATGCCGCCGTTGCGGTGCCGGCCGAGTCGTTCGGCAGAGCCGAATCGGACCCGGCAGCCGGGGCGAACACTGCGGCGCCGGTCCTGGCGGTCTTCCCGGGCCACGGTGCGGCATTCCTTGCGGAAACCGCCGGCATCGAGCCTGCTGTGCACCACTCGGGTGGCGGCGACGCCGGCCAGCCGGCCACTGATGACCCCGCGCACCAACCGACGCAGTCCCCTGCCGTTCCGGGTACCGGCACTGGCAGTGGAGGGTCTGCTTCGGTCGCCTTCGGTTCCGCCGCCTGGCTGAGCGCCTACGACTTTGATCATTTCCTCTCCCGCGCCGTCCTGGCCCGGGAAGACCGCGAACATACCCCCGCACCGGTGTCCTTCGACCCCGGTTCTTCGCCTGACTAGTTGAGTCCCGGCTGCCCCTTTGCGGCAGCGCGCGGCCATATGGGCAGCTGCATCAGCGCCCTTCTTCAACTTCTTCAGGAGAAACCATCATGAGTTCCAACCTTCGCAGGGGGCTGCTTGGCACCCTCTTTGCCGGTGGACTGCTGGCATTCGGCTGCACAGCAGCGAACGCGGCGGACACCACCAACACCACCGGATCGGATCTTTCCGCATCCGCCCTGATCTCGGCGGCGGCGTCCGCTGATACGACGTCGTTGGGCCTGCTGGGTGACCCAACGCCGTCCGACTCAACGGGCGTCGCCGCCGTAGTGGACGTCGCACTGAACGCCGGAGACACCACCGCCGGAGCCGGCAGCGGGCTTGCTGCGGCCGCCGTAGTCGGCCTGGGCCTCGGGGGCAGCAGCACTGCTCCCGAGGCAACGACGGCCGATGTGGCGGTCCAGGCTGATGTGAACGTCGGCCTGGGTACCAATTCAGCCATGACGGAACCGGCCCCCGCGGCCCCGGCGGCCGATGTAGCTGTTGCCGCAGATGCGGTTGTGGACCTCGGCGGCGTCACCGGCACCAACGGTGCAACCAACGACGGCCTCACCGCCGTCGTCGACGCAGACGTCAACCTTGGCCTCGGCAACGCCGGAACCACGGACGGCACGGCCACTGATGTAGCGGTGGACGCCGATGCAATCGTGGACCTCGGCGGCGTCACCGGCACCAACGGTGCAACCCACGACGGCCTCACCGCCGTCGTCGACGCAGACGTAAACCTC